>JANLQP010000378.1:0-26354 GCA_031367895.1 Hyphomicrobiales bacterium | reverse complement strand
CTGAAAATCCAACGAGCAAGCACTCAATCGAAAATTGCGAAAATGCTCAGCGTGTGGATCAGACGCGGCTACCTCGGTTGAGCGCTAACTGTCAGCTATTCTATACAAGACCTGTCGTCCAGCAAGTCACCGATCGGTTTGATGATGTTGGCAGGTCCTGGCCCATGGCTGACGCGTTCGCGTCTCGTTCCTTTGACGCTCGAAGCTGGAGCAATAACGGACATGCCGGCCGGCACTGCGTGTCGCCACGAGCACGCCTCACCTCTTCTCGCCGCCGGGCGGGCCCCAGAACACCACCCAGACCGCGAAATCGGCGCTGAAATCGAGGAAGCGGTGCACGTGGTTGGCCGGCACGAAGATCGCGTCACCCGGGCCAACCGCACGGCGTTCGAGTTTTTCCTCGGCTGGGCCGGAGACGACGGTGCAGCTGCCGGACTGCACGATATAGATCTCGTCCTGGTCGTGCGGCGTCTGCGGATCGACGCCCTTCGGCTGGTAGAACCGCAGCTTCATCGAGCCGTGCTTCATGAGTTCCGCCGAGCGGGCTCCCGGCGGAATCGGCGCCACCTTGGCGGCGGCAAGCGTGACGACCCAGTCTTGCATGGCGATCTCCTGGTGGCTGTTGCATCGACGCGAGTATCATATCTGGCAGCATAGGGGTCAGACCCGGGTCAGACCTCTGGCCCGCCGCATGCGATCGATCGCGGGCACCTCGACCAGGGATCTGACCCGGGTCAGACCCCAGCATTGGCATTGAACCCCAGCAGAACCCTCAGGCTGCCCTGGCGGCCCGCGCGTTGTCCACCCAGGATTTGATCCGCTGGATGTCCGGCGGATCGCCGTTGCGCAGCAGGCGCTGGCCTTCGTGGCTCACGGCGAACGCCAGCACGGCCGCACACAGGACGTCCGGTTCGGCCGCGGCAACGGCATCCGCCGTGCGAAAACCGGCGCCGACCAGCAGCTGCGCGTGCGTGCCGCGCAGTCCCGGCACGGCGCAGACGAGCCGCGTCTGATCCTGCCAGTCGCGGACGGTGCGAGCATTGACGCTCTGATAGCCCAACTTGTCCGCCGTTGCTTCGGGATTGGCGGCCAGCAGATCGGCCACCGTGGCAAGGCCGATCGGCTTCAGGCGTTCGGCCATCCTCGGGCCGATCGAGGGCGCATCGACGATGTCTTGCGCGGGTGTCAGATGCAGGCGCGGTGGTGTCGTGGCGGCGGGATTGCGCGCTGCAAACGTCATACTGGACGCAGCTGCAGCCGACGCGGTTGCCGTCGCGAGGGCGGCAGTCTCGACCTGTGCCAATGGCGCATGGTTCGCTGCGGCAACGAGCGGGACCGACTGCATCGCTGGCGGCTCGACCGCGGCGTCTGGCGGCGGTGGCTGCGTTGGTAACGGCACTGCCGGAACTGAACTCGCGGGCGCCACCTCACCCTTGAACCGGGCGACTGGCGGCATCGGCGTCGCCTGATCGGCCGCGCGCGGCGCCGGGCGTGGCTGGTCGTCGACTGGCACCTCGCGTGCGGCCGGATCGGGCGCGGGCCGTGACAGCTGCGCTGTCGGTGGCGGTAACGCACGTGCCGTCGTCCGGTTCGCTGGGCCGATCGCCGCCTTCACGGCGTCATGCGATTTGCGCGGGCCCGCCGGACGCAACGCCTTGGCAGCGGTGGTTGCTCCGGCGCTCGCCATCGGCGGCTGCGCGCGATGGATCACTTCCGCCGAATAGAGATCGCGGATGGCGCGGTCGTCCTCGGGCAGGTTCGTCTCGACGGTGCCGGTGGCTGTCAGTTCATCATAGATCCGCTCGACCAGCGCGCGCTCCTTGCCATCGGCGAGCTTCGCCAGCAGCTTCGTCACTGGAATGCGCAACGTCGCCAGTATCATGTCCAGAGCCAGCGAAACGTCCGGCGGAGCGGCCTTCGACTCAGTGATCGCGCGCTGCAGCACGGCCGCGAACACCGCAGACGCCATGCCGATGAGATCGCCGACGATCCGCTGTGCCACGATATCGAGGCCCGCGGGCGGATCGACGACGCCACGGTGGATATCGTAGTGCGCGATCAGCTTCTCGTAGTGCGCGTTGGCGTCGGTTGCGGCCTGGCAGAGCAGTTGCTCCAGCCAATCGTCGCCGTCGGCGATGTTGATCGTGCGCGCGGCGTCGGCGGCGGCGATGCGCTTCAGCTCGTCGTAGGAGCGCGAAATGCTCCACTCGAAGGCACGGTGGATGCAGCTTTCCGCCTCGGACTGCGCCGTGTGAAACGGATTGACGGGATCGGTCACGTAGTGGCTGAGCACGCCGGCACAGTGGGCAGCGCTCGTCCAGTCGTCCTTGCCGAGCGCCACGACGAGCAGGCCATACCAGTGCCGGGCAGCGGTTGCAGCGCCTCCCCAGAAGCCGTCGCGCGGATGCAGCACGTGGTTTTTGAAGTCCTTGAATTCGTCGTCCGGTGCCTTGGAGCCAAGCACCAGGGCAGGCGCCTCCTTCAGGAACAGGCGTTGCCAGCGTTCGGCATCGGGCCCGGTGAGCCGCTGGATGCCGTCGAGCGCCAGGCGATGATGCGTGCCGGTCGCGTTGGCCGCAGTGATGACGCGGAAAAGGAGGTTCATGTGGCCCTCGGAGCTGCAACGCGCACGAAACCCGCTATCGTCGCCTGAGTCGGCCGCCAGGCGTATGGCGGCGGCCGACAAAGTTGTGGGTGACGGCCGCGGCTGCGAACCCCGATCGAAAAACTCCTTATCCGATGTTTTTAACGGCGTTCACAGATTCGGACGAATCGTCGTGCGAATCCCCGTTGACCATTTGGTAACCAATCGGCGACACTCTTTACTGGCGCTTAATGTCTCTAAACTTGGGCTTGTATGGGAGTTTCAAGATGCAGACCGTCTTACGTTCGAACCGTGGATTTGTCGCCGCCGCCCTGATCGCGGCGGCATCGCTTGCCGTCATCGGATTCAGCGGCAGTCCTGCCGACGCCAAGGGGGAGCCCAAATGCGGTTCCAAGAAAAACCCCTGCCGTGGGGAAATCCGTGACGACGAGCTGTTTTATGCCGGCTATTGGCTCGCCCGCAAAGGTGACTTCAAGTTGGCGCTGCACTACCTCAATCAGGCCGAAAACAAGTCCGATCCGCGCATCCTGACTTACATCGGCTACTCCACCCGCAAGCTCGGCCACACCGAGGAGGCGATGGGCTACTACGCCCGCGCGCTCGAGGTGAAGCCGGACTACGCGGTTGCCCGCGCCTATCTCGGGGAGGCCTTCCTGCAAATGGGCGAACGTGGGAAAGCCGCCGAGCAACTGGCGCTGATCGAGAAGCAGTGCGGCACCACCTGCATCGAATACAAGGAGCTGTCGGCGGCGATGGCGAAGTCTCAGCGCAGCTGAAGCGGCGGCGCGACGCGACGGACCAGAGCGTTTCGAACGGGCGACGGCTAACTCCGCCGCCCGTTTTGCGTGATGCAGCGCCGAAGCGGGCGGATGGCGTTCATGCAATCATAGCGAAACCGGATTTTTGTATCGCAGGGCTCGCCTTTTCCTGCCTCGTCACGGTGGCGTTCTTGGCGCCCACCAAAGCGACTGTCCCCGAGTTGCAGACAGCCTTTTGCAGGCGCTCTCCGTTCCGCAAAAGCCATGTGCACAAATCGTGCGCCAAATCGCACAAACCATTCAGTCAGCAGAAAATAACTTCGCCATATGTCATGGGTCGGCCGCGGATTTATGTCGTTGATTTAGCAGGAAGTTTCGCTTTCCCCATCCCAAGCTCAAATCGCAAAACGGCATGGGTCGGATGCGGGTCGCGCTCCGCCTCGCTTTTACGTCGCGAAGCGGAAGTGCAGGACATCGCCGTCGGCGACGACATATTCCTTGCCTTCGAGACGCATCTTGCCGGCTTCACGGCAGCCGGCTTCACCGTTGAGGCGCACGTAATCCTCATAGGCGATGGTCTCGGCGCGGATGAAGCCCTTCTCGAAGTCGGTGTGAATGACGGCTGCGGCCTGCGGTGCCTTGGTGCCGGTGGTGATCGTCCAGGCGCGCGCTTCCTTCGGGCCGACCGTGAAGTAGGTGACGAGGCCGAGCAGCTTGTAGCCTTCGCTGATTAGGCGATTGAGGCCCGGTTCCTCCAACCCCAAGTCCGAGAGAAAGGCCTGTCGCTCGTCGGCCGCGAGGCCAGCGAGTTCCGCCTCGATCTTCGCCGAGATGACGACGCAGCCGGCGCCTTCGGACTTGGCGCGCGCGAAAACCTTCGCGGTGTGGGCATTGCCGGCGCCGGCCGCGCCTTCGTCGACGTTGCAGACGTAAAGCACGGGCTTGGCGGTGAGCAATTGCAGCGTGCGCCACAGTGCCTCTTCTTCGGGCGCGATACTGGCAATGCGCGCGGGTTTGCCCTCGCGCAGCAGCACCAGCGCCTTGTCGATCAGCGCGACCTGGGCCTTGGCATCCTTGTCGCCGCTCTTGGCTTTCTTGTCGTGCGGCTGGCGGCGTTTCTCGAGGCTTTCCATGTCGGCGAGCATCAGCTCGGTCTCGACGGTCTCGGCGTCGGCGACCGGATCGATGCGGTTCTCGACGTGCGTGATGTCGTCGTCCTCGAAGCAGCGCACGACATAGGCGACGGCGTCGACCTCGCGGATGTGGCCGAGGAACTGGTTGCCGAGGCCCTCGCCTTTCGAGGCGCCGCGCACGAGGCCGGCAATGTCGACGAATGTCAGACGCGTGGGCAAGATCTTCGCGGATTTACCGATCACCGCCAGTTTGTCGAGCCGCTCATCGGGCACGCCGACTTCGCCGACGTTCGGCTCGATCGTACAGAACGGATAGTTCGCCGCCTCCGCCGCCGCCGTCTGCGTCAGCGCATTGAAAAGGGTCGATTTGCCGACGTTCGGCAGACCGACGATGCCACACTTGAAGCCCATGATGTCGCTCGCTCCGCTCGCGTGAGGGAGTGGGGAATAGGGAGTTGGGGGTAGTGCAATGAGGTCGCGTGCCCCTGCCTACTCCCAATTCGCCACTCCCTAACTCCCTGACTTTAATCTTTTTTCCGTCCAGCCATCCAGCGCTTCAGGTTTTCCGCCAGCGCATTCTCGCGTTTCGACTGCCGCTCGCCCAACGGGGCTTTCCCGATCTTGTCGTTCGGTGCCAGTTCGGCCCTGGGATCGAGCTTTGACTTCTTCACTGCATCTCCTTCGCCGCCATCCTTGTCGAGCGTCCGCGCCACATCGGTGAGGAAGCGCTCGTTGTCGCCGGCTGCGAGCCGGCCCGCAGCATCGGCAATCGCTGCCAGCAGAGGGTCGAGCCACGCCTGCTCCGCCTTGGCGAAATCGTGCAGCACGTAACCGGCGACTAGTTCCTTGGCGCCCGGATGGCCGACGCCGATCCGCACGCGCACGTAGTCGTTGGCGATATGCGCCGAGATCGAGCGCAAGCCGTTGTGACCGGCGTTGCCGCCGCCGGATTTGGCCTTGAGTTTGCCCGGCGCCAGATCGATCTCGTCATAGAGCACCACGACGTCGCCGATCGGGACCTTGAGGAAGCGGTGGGCCTCGCCGACCGCTCGGCCGCTTTCGTTCATGAAGGTTTGTGGTTTCAGCAGCATGACCTTGGTACCACCGATTTCGCCGTCGGTGGCGAGACCCTGGAACTTCTTCTTCCAAGGCCCGAACTTGTGCCGGTCGGCGATCCGTTCGATGGCCATGAAGCCGACGTTGTGACGGTTCCGGGCGTACGCGTCTCCCGGATTGCCGAGCCCAACGAGGAGCTTCATGACGGATGCCTCTGAGGGGCGAATAGCGAATGGCGAGAAGAAAGTAGGGACCGTGCCCTTGTTCGCCAATCGCAACTCGCTATTCGCGATCTTTTACTTCTTCTTTGCGTCAGGCTTGGCTGCTGCTGCCGGCGCCTTGGCGCCTGCTGCCGGCGCCTTCCCACCAGCTGCCGGAGCCTTGCCACCCGCGGCGGGAGCCGCTGCCTTCGCATCGCCAGCCGCCGCAACTTCGGCCGCTGCTGCGCCTTCTGCCGGTGCTGCGCCGGGAACTGCCTCCTCGACCTCCTGCTTCACCGCGCCAGCGATCGTCGCCACCGTGAAATCGCGACCTCGGATGGTCGGAACCACCCCCTCCGGCAATTTCAC
This sequence comes from Hyphomicrobiales bacterium, assembly GCA_031367895.1. GTDB lineage: Bacteria > Pseudomonadota > Alphaproteobacteria > Rhizobiales > Hyphomicrobiaceae. The sequence goes on along the minus strand of JANLQP010000378.1, from coordinate 20,233 downwards.
CGCGGAGATGTGGATCGAGCGGCCGATCTCGAGCCCGTCGAGATCGGCCTCGAAATGATCGGGAATCTTGTCGGCCGGTACCCAGACCTCGATCTCGCGGCGCACGATGTTGAGCACACCGCCGCGTTTGAGGCCGGGCGACAGCGCCTCGTTGACAAAGCGCATGGGGATGCGGATGCGCAGACGGTTGTCAGAGCCGATGCGCTGGAAGTCGACATGCAGCGGCAGGTCCTTGACCGGATCGAGCTGCACATCGCGCGGGATCACCTTCGACTTTTGTCCGTCGACGTCAATCGTGAAGACGTTCGAGAGGAAGCGCCCCCTGGTGATGATCTTGAAGAGGTCGTTGTGGTCGAGCGCGATCGCCTGCGGCTCTTTCACGTCGCCGCCGTAGATGACACCCGGCACCTTTCCTTCGCGCCTGACGCTCCGTGCGGCCCCCTTGCCGCCTGTCGGACGCGCCGTTGCGCTGATCACATTGGCCTCGGCCATGATATTGATCTCCAAATAGAATTTGGCCCCGGCCGCCAATGACCGAGGCTCGAGCGTCGCTCGGCTTGCCGGCCTCCAAGGGTGCACGCGCAAGCCACTCATGGGTTTGAGTTGCCGGGCTTATAGCGGGATGAGCGGATTCCGGCAATGGTCAACGCGGCGGGGCGCGGCGCGTCCTTGGCACAACAGGAACGTCGCGAGCGCTCAATGACGCATTATTTGTGATGGCCAAAGCGCGCCAAAATCGCCTCGATGTGTTGCCGCAACGTGGTTTCCGTCTCCGACGCGGCGAGGTGTTTCAGACGCTCGGCGAAGGCGCGCGGCAGCCGCAGCAATCGAGCCTGAAGTTGGTGGGTGTGCCCATTCGGATTGGCCAGAGACGCGAGGATCGCGTGACGGTGGCTAACCTGCTGCAGGCGCAACACGATCGCCTGTATGATCACGAAGCCAACGGTTGCGACGATCAGGAGCTGAATGAAGTTGCCGACGATCCCGGTATAGGCAATGTCGGCGTTGAGGTTCGGCGAAAACCCGCTGAGGTTCGCGGCGGCGCGCATGAGCTGGCCGACCACCGGCATGTCGTTGAGGACGCACGCGAGATTGGCGGCATACGCCGTCGGCAGCGGCGGTCGCCGGCTCAGCACCTTGGCGATACCACCGTCCTCGATCACGCCGATCAGGGCTGGCAAGCCGAGCACATAGAATGCGATCGATGCCGAGAGCAGCGCCGCGCTGTTGACCGCATCGAATACCGAGAACGTCATGCGATCGGGCGCAAGACTACCCTCGAGCACCTTTTTCTCTTCGGACATGATGCGCAAACTGCTGACGATGATCAGGATGTGCAGCAGCAGGAAGATGCCGATCAGGGCTGGTTTCACGGTTCCGCTCGTGAACGTCAGGGCGGCATAGAGTGCGACGCAATTCATGAGGATCCATGCGAAGATCTTCCACGCCGAGATGGCGCCGTCGACTGGAGCGGGGCGGAACGCCGCATTGAGCGCCACGATCAACGGCCGGCAGAGTGCCGTCCATCCACGGTCGAACAAACTCGATGATTGGGCTCGCGCGGGCATTCTACCTCCTGCAATCCATGTGACACAAATACCGACCAAACCCTGTTCAGCCGTCAGCCTAACTGTTGTTTGGGAAATTCGTAAATGGCGAGCGGCGATCCTGTCACCCTCCCCGACAACCTGCGCCGGACCACTCTATGGGGCAAATTGACCCTCACCGGTCGCCCTGCCCGCCCCTACCCCTTCTTCTTCCCCCCCAACATCAACACCAGCGGTATCGCGACCATCGACATCACCGTATAGAGCACGAACGCGTTCATGTAACCGAGCATCGCGGCCTGCCGGTTGATCTCGCGCGCGAGGGTCGCCATGCCGGTGGCCGTATCGGCATTCCAGCCGCCCATCGTGGCTGCGTCGCCCAACGCCTTGTTGAAGGGGGAAATCCGTTCCACGAGCCGGCTATAGTTGGCCGACGTCGTGCGCATGATTTCCGCCACCGTGATCGAGATGAAGAAGCTCGAGCCGATACTGCGCATCAGATGCAGAACCGAAATCGCCTCCGGACGCAGCGACGGCTCCAGCGTACGGAATGCGGTCGTCACGATCGGCGTCCAGATGAGACCGACGGCAAGGCCCTGCAGATAGGCGTTCGCACACATTGCCGACAGCGGCGCGTTGAGGTTGAGGCTCGTCAGCCAGAAACCTGAAATGATCTGCATGCCGAAGCCTGCGCACATGCCGACGCGCGGATCGAACCGCTGAACAAAGATCGACGCGAACGATCCGCACATGACACCCGCGCCGCGAAAGCTGACGACGAAGCCGACGAGGCCATCGGGAAAGCCCAGGTGGTTCTGCAGGAGCGGCGGGATCAGCACCATCGGTGTGAAGTTCAACATGCCGAAGATGACGATCAGTCCGAGGCCGATCGTGTAGTTGCGATCGAGCAGCAGGCGCGGGCTGAGAAACGGCGCGCGCGCCGTGACGCTGTGGGCGATGAAGATGTAGAGCGCCAGCACGGCGACCGCCGCCTCGATCCGGATTTCGGTCGACTCGAACCAGTCGAGGCGCTGCCCGCGCGAGAGCATGAACTGCGCCGCTGCAATGGCGATCGACAGCGACAGGAAGCCGACCCAATCGAGTGCCACGGGTTTGCGGCGCGTATCCTCCGGCATCGCGAACCGCGCGGCGATTGTCGCAGCTGCCGCCACCGGCACGATCATGAAGAAGCCCCAGCGCCAGCCGAATGCCTCCGCCAGATATCCGGCAAGCGAGGGTCCGAGTACCGGGCCGATCGTGTTCGTAGTGCCGAAGATCGAGATCACCAGGCCGTGCTGGTGCTTTGGAAACACGTCGAGCAGGATCGCCTGGCCGAGCGGTTGGATCGGTGCTCCGGCCGCGCCTTGCACGAGCCGCCAGAACACCAGTTCCTCGAGCGAATGCGAGAAGCCGCACATGATCGTCGCCAGCGTAAACCCGGTCAGGCTCCAGAACTGCACGCTGCCGCGCCCGAAACGGTTCACGAGCCAGCCGGTCATCGGCATGGTAACCGCTGTTGCGAGGATGTTGAAGGTAACGGTCCAGGACACCTCGTCCTGGGTTGCAGCCAGCGCACCCTGCACTTGCGGCAGGATGGCGGCGACGGCGAAGGTGGCGGCGTTGAACGAACTCGAGGCCACCAGCACCGTGATCAGAACGAAGAGGCGCCGGCCAAACGTCAGCAGCAGCGCGGGCTGGTCCTGTTCTGCCGTCACATGCGTTCCGCCCGTTCCGCCCGTTCCGCTCGCCAAATCAGGCTTCAGCATAACATGGCGGTTTGCCGACACACGTGCCGGTGGTCGCAGGGCAGCAATGCACGCCCACGCGTGCTGTCTTGGCATCAGGGTCCGCCCGGAACCTGCAACACCGGAACCTGCAACCGCCGCATCCGGTCCAGTGCCGTCTGCAAGATGATGGTCGCCGCCATCTTGTCGATCACCTCGGCGCGGCGTTTGCGCGAGGCGTCGCCCTCGATCAGGATGCGCTCGGCGGCGGCCGTCGACAGCCGCTCGTCCCAGAACAGCATCGGCAGCGGCGTCAGCTTGGCGAGATTGCGCTGGAAGGCGCGCGTCCCCTGCGCGCGCGGTCCCTCGCTACCGTCCATGTTCAGCGGCAGGCCAAGGACAAAACCGCCGATGCTGTGCTTTGCTGCGATCTCCAGCAAGTAGGCCGCGTCCGGCGTGAACTTCTTCCGCCGGATGGTCTCGAAACCCGAGGCGATCAGCCGCCCCACATCCGACAGCGCCAAGCCCAGTGTCTTGGTGCCGACATCGATGCCGATCAGCCGCTGGCCCGGCCGCAGGATGGCGGCAAAGGCCTCGATCTCGAGCAGCGGTCCAACGGCAGCCCGAGGCTCAGCGTCGGCCGGCAATACGGCCGCTACGGTTTCGGGTTTCTCATGTTGCATCCGCGCGTTATACTCGGCCCCGCAGCGCTATTCCACATCTGTTCGCGCACCAGTTGCGGCAATGGGACAGGGTAATCACTAGGCGCTAACCGTAAACGCGCCGGATGCGCAAGTGGGCATCCGAAGGCGCAACGAAAACGCAGGCGCAAGCAAAACGACGGTAACCGTATAGAGCGAAAACTTGCCCCCCAACCTTGCTGTTCGCTGCATGATGCGGGCTCGAAGGATTGGTTGCCAGAAGGCCATTCGGCCGGAAAGAACGTCGCGATGCAGGACACGAGCCGTACCGTGGATGCCGCAAGTCCGCGTACCGCACCGCCGCAAGGGCGCGCAACCTCTATCGTGCCGGCAACGGATGGCCTCGGCACGCTGTCGCTCTTTACGATCACGACATTCCTCTCGGCCCTGTTGCTGTTCTCCGTCCAGCCGATGTTCGCCAAGATGGTGCTGCCGGTGCTTGGTGGAGCGCCGTCGGTATGGGCTGTCGCCATGCTGTTCTTCCAGGCGGCGCTGCTGGCGGGCTACTGCTACGCACACTATCTGATCCGCCACTTGCCCGCCGCGACCACCGGGTTCATCCATCTCGCCGTTTCGGCAGGAGCCTTCCTGGTGCTGCCGATCGCGCTCCCGAACAATTTCGGCGAGCCGCCGGCGGGGGAGCCCTACCTCTGGCAGCTCGGCCTGTTCACGGTTGCCGTCGGCCTGCCGTTTTTCGCCGTCGCCGCCAATGCGCCGCTGCTGCAGGCCTGGTTCTCGGCCACCGGCCACCGCCACGGCAACGACCCGTATTTCCTGTATGGCGCCAGCAATCTCGGCAGCATGATCGCGTTGTTGAGCTACCCACTGCTGTTGGAGCCGGCTTTCGGCCTGAAGCAGCTGAGCTTGATGTGGACGGTCGGTTTCGCATGCCTGATTTTGGCGCTTGGAGCCGCATTCATGGCGGTCCGTTTTTCCGGCAATCCGGCAGCCTTCGTCAAACCGGACCACTCGAGCGCGGCTGACGCCGGGGAGCACCCGACCTGGGCTCGTCGTCTCGGCTGGATCGGTCTCGCGCTGGTGCCCTCGGCGTTGCTCACCGCATTCACCAATCACGTTACGATGGACGTCGCCTCGGCACCGCTGCTCTGGGTCCTGCCTCTGGCGCTCTATCTGCTGACCTTTGTCCTCGTCTTCCGGGACCGGCCGATCGTGCTTGTTCCGGTTGCCGTCATTCTCGGTCTCGGCGTTGCGGCCGCGCTGAAATTCTACAGCGACCGGTTCATGACCGATGAGCTGACGATGCGCACGATCGGCTTTGCCGGCGCAGCTGCCGCGCTTGCGTTCCTGGCGCTGCAACACTTGGCTCGCATCACGCCGATGGCGTGGATGCGCGGCGTGCATCTTGGCGCCGTCGTCCTGGCCTTGCTGGCCTTGTCGCAAACCCGCTTCGAGAGCTGGTTTATCTCGTCGGCAACCGGCGTCGCGGTGTTCTTCGCGTCGACCATGGTCGCCCACCGCACGCTTTACGAGGCGCGCCCAGGTCCGAAGCATCTGACCGAGTTCTATCTCTGGATGTCGCTCGGCGGCGTGCTCGGTGGCGTCTTCGCAGCGTTGATTGCCCCGAAAATCTTTTCCGAGGTGTTCGAGTACCCGATCCTGATGGCGCTCACCATGGCCTGCCGGCCGGGCGCGCTCGGCATCAAGATCGACTGGGAGCGTCGCGACGATCTGATGCTGATCTGGCTGCTCATCGCCGCCGTCATCCTGTCCGTCATCTGGCTGCCGCAGCTGATCGGCGCCTCGCCGCGCGCGGACTCCTCGATCTTCCCGGCCGCCGCCTGGTGGTTGCGCGCGCCCCTCGACGGCTACATGCAGCTGCGCGCGGCCGCACTCGAATGGGGCACGACGACGATCCTCGCCGCCCTCTTTGCGGCAGCGCTCCTCGCTTTCTGGCGGTTTCCACCGCGTCAATTGATCATGGCGCTGGCCATGTGTGGTGCGGTCGTTCTGCTACCGTCGGGCGTGCGCCGCTCGGACGCCGAACGCAGCTATTTCGGCGTCTACCGCGTCTACATGTCGGGCAACTACAACATTTTGATGCACGGCACGACGCTGCACGGCGCGCAACGCATCCGCGATGACAACGGCGAGTACGTCCTCGATACCTCACCCGGCACTTACTATCACCCAGCCAGCCCGATGGCCAAATCAGTGGAGCTGGTGCGTGAGCACGTCTCGCCGAACGCGGGCGGCACCAAGCGCTTCGGCGTCGTCGGCCTCGGCTCCGGCTCCCTCGCCTGTCATGCCAGCGAGGGCGAGCAGTGGCGTTTCTTCGAGATCGACCCCGTGATGGTCAAGATCGCGACTGACAAGGAGAACTTTACCTACCTCGCGAATTGCCAGCCGGCGCCGCCTGACATCGTCATCGGCGACGCCCGCCTGACGATGGCGAAGGAGCAGCCCGGCTCGTTCGATCTGATCATCGTCGACGCCTTCTCGTCGGACGCCGTGCCCGTGCATCTGATGACCGCGGAAGCGTTGCAGCTCTATCTCGACAAAATCGGTCCGAACGGTATCGCCGTGCTGCATATCTCGAACCGGTATCTCGACCTCGATGCGGTCCTCGGCGCGACGGTGAAACTCGTTCCAGGCGCTCACGGCCTGATCGTCTCCGACGACACCTCGGACGGCAGCTACGGTTCGACCAGTTCGACGATCGCGGTGTTCGCGAAGAATGCTGCCGCGCTCGACCCGTTCCGCGGCCTTTCGGACGTGCGTGAGTTCGACGCCAAGAACGTCAGCGCCTGGACCGACGATTTCTCCGACATCCTGGGGCCCTTCCTCTCGAAGATGAAAATCAACGAGTAGGTCCGGCTCAAGCCCTCACGGCCAAGTCGTCGATCAACAGCCGGATCTCCGGCCGGCACGAACCGCAGTTGGTGCCGGCCTGTACCTTGGCGCCGACAGCGGCGACGCTTGTGCAACCACCGCTGATCGCGGCAACGATGTCGTTGCGTCCGACGTCGAAGCACGCACAAATTGTCGGCCCGCGATCCCCGACAGCGCCACCTGGACGGCCGGCGAGCAAGCGGAAACGATCCTGCGGTTCGGCATGCGTCGCGTCCAACTTCGCAGCAAGCCAGTCGCGCGCAACTGTGTTCGAATGGCGCGATACGAACAGCGCGCCGAGCAGCCTGCCACCGTCGAAGGCCGCAATGCGGTGGTTGCCGACGGCGGCATCGCCGTAGGCCAACAGATCGATGCTTCGATCGTCAGTCTCGATCCTGAATAGCGCGCGCGCAAAGTCGCTCCAGGCGGTAGTGCCTTCGCGTCGTGTTGTGCCCGCCAGTTCGACGCGCCAGCCTGCCTTGACCGGCGCAATCGTCCAGTATTCCGCATCGATGCGTTCGGGTCGCTCACGCGTCACCGCGAACGCGTGCCACGCGGCTGCAAATGACGCCACCGCCACGGGCGTATGCTTGAGCTCCGGCTGGCCGGAAACTGGATCGACGTTGGCAGTGACCAGACTGTCGATGCGCGCATTGCCGCTCAGTTGATCGGTCCAATGCATCGGCACGAACACGGAGCCTGGCCGCTGCTCGTCGCTGATCCGGACGCGCACGATAACTGCGCCGTGCGGACTCCGAACCTGCGCCAGCATGTTGTTGCGCAATCCCGCAACCTTCGCGTCCCCCGCCGCGATCTCGACGAACGGCTCCGGCGCGTGCGCCATCAGGCGCGGCGTTTTTGCGGTGCGCGTCATCGTATGCCACTGGTCGCGCGTGCGGCCCGTGTTGAGGACGAGCGGGAACGTGGCGTCGATCCCCGACGCAGGCTTGCGAAACGCTGTCGGCACGAACCGCGCGCGCCGATCCGGCGTGTAGAAGCGGCCGTTGGCGAAAAACCGCGTCTCCTGCATCAGGCCACCCGCAGGATACGGCCACTGGAACGGGGCCAACGTTTCGTACTCGGCCGCCGTGATCGTGGCACATGCGCTGATGTCGAGATCGCGCGTCCCGCTGTTCTCGACGCCGGTCAACGCCGCGTATTCCGCGAAAATCTCGTGCGGTGCGTTCCAGGCGAAGGCATCGCCGAACCCCATGCGCTTGCCCACTTCGGCCATCTGCCACCAATCCGGCAGCGCCTCACCCGGCATCGGAAGAAACGCCCTCTGCCGCGAAATACGCCGCTCCGAGTTGGTGACTGTCCCGGCCTTTTCGCCCCAGGCAGCCGACGGCAGCAACACATGGCCAACCGCTGTCGTGTCCGTGTGCCGCGCGACATCCGACACGACCACGAACGGGCAGCCTGCCAGCGCCGCGCGCACGCTGTCGGCCTCCGGCATGCTGTCGACCGGATTGGTCGCCATGATCCAGATCGCCTTGATGCGGCCGTCCGCCACCGCCTTGAACATGTCGACGGCCTTGAACCCTGGTTTCGCCGCAATCGCCGGCGACTTCCAGAACGACTGCACGATGCGGCGGTGCTCGGCGTTGTCGAGGTCCATGTGCGCGGCCAGCATGTTGGCAAGGCCACCCGTCTCGCGGCCGCCCATCGCGTTCGGCTGCCCTGTGACGGAGAACGGCCCGCAACCGGGCTTGCCGATGCGCCCCGTCAGCAGGTGGCAATTGATAATCGCATTGACCTTGTCGGTCCCCGACGACGACTGATTGACGCCCTGGCTGTAGACGGTGACGACCCGTTCGGTGGTCGCAAACAGATGATAGAAATCGAACAGCGCCGCCCGGCTCAATCCCGTCTCGCGCGCGATGTCGGCGAGACTCATCGTGCGTGCGGCAGCAGCAGCCGTCTTGAAGCCTGAGGTGTGTTCCCCGACGAATGCCTTGTCCGCCGCGTTGGCCCCAACGAGATGCGTCAGCAGGCCGTTGAACAGCGCGACGTCGGAGCCCGGCGCCAGGTCCAAATGCAGGTCGGCAATCTCGCACGTGGCAGTCCGGCGCGGATCGATCACGACGACCTTCGTCCCACGGCGTTCACGCGCGGCGAGGAGGCGCTGATAGAGCACTGGGTGGCACCACGCCAGATTGGAGCCGACGAGAACGACGAGATCGGCCTGCTCCAAGTCCGCGTAGTTGCCGGGCACCGTGTCCGAGCCGAACGCACGCTTGTGGCCGGCGACCGACGAGGCCATGCACAACCGCGAATTGGTGTCGATGTTGGCGGCCCCGATGAAGCCCTTCATCAGCTTGTTGGCGACATAGTAGTCCTCGGTCAGGATCTGCCCGGAGACATAGAACGCGACCGACTCCGGCCCATGCTCCGCGATTGTCGCCCGGAAGGTGTCGGCAACCAGATCCAGTGCATTGTCCCAACTGGCCCGCTCACCGTATACGATCGGATGCAGCAAACGATCGTCCAACGAGAGCGTCTCGCCCAGCGCCGCGCCCTTGACGCAGAGCCGGCCCAGGTTGGCTGGGTGCGTGGGATCGCCGGCAATAGCAGCGGTGCCGTCGGGCTTGGCCGTGGCGAGCACGCCGCAACCAACGCCGCAGTAAGGGCAAGCGGTGCGGACGGGAGCGCCGGTCGTCGGGGAATGCATGCTCATCGGCGTTGGCTCGGTTGAATGGCGCGAGCCGCAAAGGGCTCGATGGTTAATGCCACTCAAAAAGCGTGCCAATCAAGGAGGCCGTGTATTGTTATTATAAATCAACGCGTTGATTGAATCCACCGCCGGCCGATCGCTATCGCCTGACGCCGTTTTGTGCATTGCAACACAGTTGCATGGTTTTCTGGCAGGACTGCAGCGATGAGTTCAAGGTCGGCGCCTCAAGCCAGCGTAACGAAGCTCGCGATCACGCGTTTTTTTTCGCCGCTGTCGAACGCGATCGTCAGTTTGTTGCCGTCCACGTCCGTCACGATGCCAACCCCGAACTTCTGGTGCGCGACGCGATCACCTTTGGCGTAGTCCGCCGCTTCGGTCGACGACGCGATGATCTCGCCCTCGATCGTCGTCGGCGAGCGCTTGTTGAGCGGCTTGGTTTTCCACGCCTCCTTGGCGCGCTGCCAGCCGGGCGTGTCGTAGCTGCTCTTGAAGGCGGTCGGCGCATCGTCGAAGCGGCTCATGCCGTACGGGTTGGCCCGCCCGAAACTGGTGTACGTGCCGCCGAACGGGCTCTTCGCCTCGATCACGTCGATGTGCGCCTCGGGCAGCTCATCGACGAAGCGCGACGGTCGGGCGGTTTGATAGAGCCCGCGTGTTCGCCGGTTCTGCGCGAACGAAATGCGGCAATTCTTGCGCGCGCGCGTGATGCCGACGTAGGCGAGGCGGCGCTCCTCCTCAAGACCTGCAAGGCCGGACTCATCGAGCGAACGCTGGTGCGGGAACAATCCTTCTTCCCAACCAGGCAGGAACACCGTGTCGAATTCCAACCCCTTCGCCGCATGCAGGGTCATCAGTGAGACGCGATCGCCGTCGTCACCGGACGCAACGTCCATCACCAGCGACACGTGTTCGAGGAATCCCCCGAGCGTCTCGAACTGGTGCATGAAGCGGATCAACTCCTTCAGGTTCTCCAGCCGTGCGTGCGCCTGCGGGCTCTTGTCCGCCTGCCACATCGCCGTGTAGCCGGATTCGTCCAGAATCAGCTCGGCGAGCTCGGTGTGCTTCATGTTCGCCGATTGCGCGCGCCACCGCTCGAACGAGCGGATGATGTCGGCGATCGCCTTCCTCGCCTTGGCGCCGATCTCGTCGGTTTGAGAGAGATCGCGCGCCGCCTGCAGCATCGGTACGCCACTCGCCCGCGCCAACTCGTGGATACGCTTTACGGTGGTATCGCCGATGCCGCGCTTGGGTACGTTGACGACGCGCTCGAACTTCAGATCGTTCGCCGGATTGGTGGTTACTTCGAGATAGGAGATCGCGTCCTTGATTTCCTGCCGCTCATAGAACCTGGGACCACCGATCACACGATACGGCAGTCCCAGCGTGATGAAGCGGTCCTCCAGCACGCGCATCTGGAACGAGGCGCGCACCAGCACGGCGATGTTGTTGAGGCGGTGGCTGGCCTTCTTCAGCCCCTCGATCGTGTCGCCGATGTTGCGCGCTTCTTCCTCGTCGTCCCATACGCCGGTCACGGTCGGTTTCAAGCCGTCCTCGCCGTCGGTGAAAAGCGTCTTGCCGAGGCGGCTGCCGTTCTTCGCAATGATGCCGGAAGCTGCCGCCAGGATGTGGCCGGTCGATCGGTAGTTGCGCTCCAGTCGGATCACGGCGGCGCCCGGGAAATCCTTGTCGAAGCGCAGGATATTGTCGACCTCGGCGCCGCGCCAACCGTAAATCGACTGGTCATCGTCACCGACGCAGCACACATTGTGCGAACCCTGCGTCAGCAGGCGGAGCCACAGATATTGCGCGACGTTGGTGTCCTGATACTCGTCGACCAGAATGTAGCGCCACCGGCGGTGATAGTCGGCGAGCACGTCCGGATGCGTCGTGAACAAACGGATGCACTCGAGCAGCAGGTCACCGAAATCGACGGCATTGAGCTCCTTCAGCCGCGCCTGATAGGCGGCGTAGAGCTTGGCGCCCTTGCCCGACGCGAACTTGGCGCTCTCGCTGGCCACAACCTTCTCCGGCACGATGCCGCGGTTCTTCCAGCTGTCGATCAGCGACGCCAGTTGGCGCGCCGGCCAGCGATCCTTGTCCAGCCCCTCGGCCTCGACAACCTGTTTCAGCAGGCGCAACTGATCGTCCATGTCGAGGATCGTGAAGCCGGACTTCAGGCCCACCAGCTCGTGATGCCGGCGCAAAATCTTCACACCGATCGAGTGGAACGTGCCGAGCCAAGGCATGCCTTCGACCGCGCCGCCGACAAGAGCGCCGATGCGCTCCTTCATCTCGCGCGCGGCTTTGTTGGTGAACGTGACCGACAGCACCTGCGACGGCCAAGCCCGCCCGGTCGCCAGGATGTGCGCGATCCGCGTGGTCAGCACGCGCGTCTTGCCGGTACCGGCGCCGGCGAGCACCAGCACCGGGCCATCCAGCGTTTCAACGGCACGGCGCTGCTCCGGGTTCAACCCTTCGAGATAGGACGGCGCCTGCACGGCAACCGCGCGCTCTGAGATCGAGCGCTTTGCGGGCGGCGGCGGCGCCGGAATGAATTCGTCATGCGGATCGCGTGCGACGGAAACATACGGCTCGCGCGCCGGCACGAAAGGCGTTGACATGGGTTCCGACGCCGCATGCGTCTCACCGAATTCAGACTTTGCGCCGCGTGCAGCCTGTGCCGCAGCCTGCGCAACAGGAGCTTTCGGCGCCGCCGGCAGATCGAACGGCACATCGTCGGCATCGTCGGCATCTGGGCTCGTGTGGCCGCGGTCCTGGCCTTGGCCGCCATCGCTGTCGCGATGGGCACACTCCTTATCACCCGCAACCTGGTTACCGCCCGCACCCTGGCGGTCGGCGGCGGCGCGCAGCCCGTCGCCATCGGTCTCCGGATCCGGCAGATCGCCCGGCCTAAGGTCTGGCTCCGGCCCGGATGACGGGTCGAACAGGCTCTGCTGGCGCGAGGCGGCGTTCGCTTTATGTTTTCGATTCGGCATGATGGCTCGAGTATACCATGCAACCGATGGCCGCAATCAGGCCGAAGCACCGTCGTCAACAGGGGCGTGGTCTCTACGGACAAGCCGCCGCCGACATGGTTCGAGGACCTACCCGCCGGCCATTTCAAGCTCGCCATGTCGACGGGCGACAATCGCCACTATGTCGTCGAGCGCATCATGCCTCGGCACTTCGTGCAGCACGCCGACGCAGCCGGTCTGCCGGCCGGAACTATGGACGCCGTTCTCGCGGAGTATGTTGAAGCCGCGCCCGGCGCTATCGAGGCCGCTCGTGCCGCGATGCCCGGCGACTGTCCCGCCGTCGTCATCGAAAGCATTGTCTCCGGCTTCAATGCGCGGATGCGCCTACCATGCTGGGCGAGGCGGCCGGCATCCCAGGGACGGCGTAGCGGCGCTGGTTTGCTCTCCTTGCATAGATCAACCGGCTTTTCGTTGATCAGAGTCACCGCGCGGTCCGGCCTAATGCCTCTATCAGTTCGGCAATCTTGCGCCTTTGCTCCGCCGCGTCGCCACTGACAATGGCGTGCTCGACGCAGTGGGCAATGTGGTCATGCAGTATTTCTTCCTCGACCCGTCTCAGCGCTGCACGCACCGCCGCGATCTGCGTGATGATGTCGATGCAATAGCGGTCTTCCACGATCATCCGGGCGAGGCCTCGAACCTGGCCCTCGATACGGCTCAGGCGTTTCAATGAGGAAGCTTTTGCATATTTGGCCATCCTTGACGGATACCCCTACAGGGTATACATGTCAACTGATACCCCCCACCGGTAAGGGCACAGTGACTGCCCGATAGAACTAGGCAGGTTATTATGGCAGCGCACGGAACCCACGACCCCTCACCGGACACGCACGGTGGCGGGTCCGTGCCCTCCAAAAATACCGCGAAAGATCCCGTTTGCGGCATGACGGTCGACCCGCACACAGCGAAGCACCGGCATACCCATGATGGGCGGCCCTATTACTTCTGCTCAGGCAAATGCCGTGAGAAGTTCATCGCTGACCCGGCGAAGTACCTCGCGGCCAAGAGCAAGCCGGCTGCTCCCGTGGTGGCGGGGACGATCTACACCTGCCCGATGCATCCCGAGATTCGGCAAGAGGGGCCGGGCTCGTGTCCCATCTGCGGCATGGCGCTCGAGCCGGAGGTCGTGTCCGCCGATGCGCCACCCAATCCTGAGCTTGCCGACATGACGCGGCGGTTCTGGATCGCTCTCGTCGTGACCATTCCGGTGTTCGCGCTCGAAATGGGTGGACACCTTTTCAATCTGCACCAATGGGTTGGCCAGCAGACATCGAACTGGATTCAGCTGGTCCTGGCGACACCGGTCGTCTTGTGGGCCGGCTGGCCTTTCTTCGATCGAGCCTGGACCTCGCTCGAGACACTCAAGCTCAACATGTTCACGCTGATCGCCATGGGGACCGGCGTCGCGTGGGTCTACAGCATCGTCGGGACGCTGCTGCCAAACGCATTCCCGGCGGCAATGCGGGGCCATGACGGTTCGGTCGCGGTCTATTTCGAGGCCGCCGCTGTCATCACGGTGCTCGTGCTTCTGGGACAGGTTCTGGAGCTGCGAGCCCGCGAGCAAACGAGTGGCGCCATTCGCGCCCTCCTCGATCTGTCCCCGAAAATGGCACGCCGCATCAAGCCAGACGGCACGGATGAGGATGTCAGCCTTGATCAGGTGGTCGTGGGCGACAAGTTGCGCGTACGTCCCGGCGAGAGGGTTGCCCTCGACGGCGCAATCCTCGAAGGCCGCAGCGCGATCGACGAGTCTCTCGTGACGGGAGAATCCATGCCCGTGACCAAGAGCGTCGGCGACAAGGTTATTGGTGGCACAATGAACCAGTCCGGCGGCTTCATCATGCGCGCCGACAAAGTCGGCCGCGACACGGTGCTCGCCCAGATCGTACAGATGGTTGCCCAAGCACAGCGCAGCCGGGCACCCATCCAGAGGTTGGCGGACCAGGTCTCGGCGTGGTTTGTGCCAGCCGTCATCGGTGCGGCGGCCCTGGCGTTTATCGTCTGGTCAGTCTGGGGACCCGAGCCCCGCTTCACCTTTGGCCTGATCGCGGCGGTCTCTGTCCTCATCATCGCCTGCCCGTGCGCACTCGGGCTCGCCACGCCGATGTCGATCATGGTCGGCGTCGGCCGTGGTGCGCAATCCGGTGTTCTGATCAAGAGTGCCGAGGCACTCGAACGTATGGAGAAGGTCGACACTTTGGTGGTCGACAAGACCGGCACGCTCACGGAGGGCAAGCCCAGTGTCGTTGCAATCAAAACTGCGAATGGCATCACCGAGGTCGATTTGTTGCGGCTGACCGCGAGCCTGGAGCTGAGCAGCGAGCATCCCTTAGCAGCTGCCATCGTTCGGTCGGCCAAAGACCGGGGACTTTCACTTGCCTCGGTCGAGAATTTCGACTCCCCCGTCGGTAAAGGTGTCACTGGTTCCGTAGAAGGCCGCAAGCTGGTTATCGGCAACCAGCGGATCATGACCGAGGCCGGAATCGACATGGCAAGTCTGGCGCCTGCGGCCGATGACATGCGCAAGGAAGGCGCGACGGCGATCTTCGTTGCGATCGACGGGAAGGGCGCCGGCATCATCGCGATTGCCGATCCGATCAAAGCCACTACTCCGTCAGCCATAGCGGCCTTGCAAGCGGCCGGCATCCGCGTCGTCATGCTGACGGGCGACAATGCCACCACGGCGAAGGCGGTAGCGGCCAAGCTCGGGATCACGGACGTCGAAGCTGAAGTACTCCCGGAGGACAAAAGCAAGGTCGTCGAACGGTTCCGCGCTCAAGGGCGTGTGGTTGCCATGGCCGGTGACGGCGTCAATGACGCACCGGCGCTGGCTGCAGCCGATGTCGGCATTGCCATGGGTACAGGCACGGACGTCGCGATGGAGAGTGCCGGCGTGACACTGCTCAAGGGCGATCTCAACGGCATCGTGCGGGCACGACATCTCTCGGCAGCGACCATGTCCAACATCCGTCAGAACTTGTTCTTCGCCTTCATTTACAATGCAGCGGGCATTCCGATTGCGGCCGGCGTGCTCTATCCGCTGCTCGGCGTTCTGCTCTCGCCGATCATCGCGGCGGCGGCGATGGCCCTATCCTCGGTCAGCGTCATCGGCAATGCACTTCGGCTCAACCGTGTGAAACTTTAGCGCCATGCCGATGCACCGTCAGATAGCATCGATCGATTGGCCTCAGGCACTCCGTCGCTATCTCGGCGTGTCGATCGTCGCGCACTTGATCTGGGAGGCCGTGCAGCTACCGCTCTACACAGTGTGGGCAACGGGCACTCTTCGGCAACAGGCATTCTCAGTCCTTCATTGCACTCTCGGAGACGCCATGATCGCCGGCTTGTCCCTGCTTGTGGCCTTGGCATTGTTCGCCCGGGCGTCATGGCCCAGCACCGGTGTTGTCCGCGTCTTTGCGGCGAGTCTTGTGATTGGCGTGGCCTACACGTTCTACAGCGAATGGCTGAACGTTGGCGTGCGCAGAAGCTGGGCCTACTCGGACTTGATGCCCGTCGTGCCGGTCCTTGGCACGGGCCTCGCCCCGCTGCTGCAATGGCTGGTCGTGCCGACCTTGGCGCAGTGGGCCGCCATTGGCCGCCCGCCGTGGCTCGATCAACGCGAGCCCCTGAGGTGATTGAGAGATTTTACAGAAACCCTGTCGATCAACGAGCAAAGGAGACCTGCCCGGCGCGCATTCAGCACGACTGCCCGGCGCGCTTTCAGCACGACTCCCCGGCGCGCTTTCAGCACGACTCCCCGGCGCGCTTTCAGCGCGACTGCCCGGCGCGCTTTCAGCGCGACGTGGAGTTCAGACACGGGGAGCGGGGACGTGCGCCGCACCGGTTCGTGCAGTCGCGGTCC
This sequence comes from Hyphomicrobiales bacterium, assembly GCA_031367895.1. Classification (GTDB taxonomy): domain Bacteria; phylum Pseudomonadota; class Alphaproteobacteria; order Rhizobiales; family Hyphomicrobiaceae. Next base: position 3,840 of record JANLQP010000378.1, on the reverse strand, counting down.
GCGTCCGCAACACCGAAACGGGCCAGCCCTCAAACCCAGATCTCGCCGTCCGAGACGCGCACGGCGTGGCCGCCGATGCGGGCCGTGGCAAGTTTTCCGCCTTCGACGACGAGCGACAGGTTGATCAGGCTCGGCCGGCCCATCTCGAAGCCCTGCTCGATGACGTAGCGGTGCTCGCCCTCCTGCGGGTCATCGAAGCGGTGGATGACCGCCGCAAACGCTGCCGCCGCCGAGCCGGTCGCCGGGTCCTCGGTGACGCCCATGCCCGGCGCGAACATGCGGGCGTGGAACTGCGAGGTGTTGTGCACCGTCTCGCGGCAATAGACATAGGCTGCCGGATTGCCGCTGAAAGCGCGGCCCCAGCTGCCGATCACGGCACGGGCGCGGGCGATGGCGTCGCGGGTCCGGACGGGCACAAATGTATAGGGCATGCCGGCCGAGTACCGCGTCGGCTTGTGGTTCTCGAAGCTGAGTTCGCTCGGGATCAGACCCAACGCTGCCGCGAGGTCATCGACGGCCGGCACGGACCCCAGGTCCTCGGGCAAGCGCGGCGCATCGAACTCTGCGAACGCGGCCTGACCACTGCGCAGGCGAACGCCGACGCGCACGGTGCCGATCGTTTCCTCGAGCGCGACGATGGCGTCCTGGCTGCCGCCGAGGCCGGGCGCCCGCATTTCCGCCAGCAGCGCCGCCGTACCGACCGTTGGATGGCCGGCGAATGGGATCTCGGCTGCCGGCGTGAAAATCCGCACGCGCGCCGAATGCGCCGGATTCTGCGGCTTCATCACGAACACGGTTTCCGACAGGTTGAACTCGCGTGCGATCGCCTGCATGCGGGCGTCATCGAGCCCGTCGGCGGCGAGCACGACCGCGAGCGGATTGCCGCCGAAGCGCTGCGTCGTGAAGACGTCGAGGGTGTGAAATTTGAGGCGCATCTGGACCGTCCGGCGTGAGAGGTGCCGGACCATGCCGGAATTCGCGGCGCCTTCCAAGCGCGGGATTGCAAGGCGTCACGGCGGTAGCGCTCACGCGCGATGGTATGGGTGGCCCGAGAGGATCGTCGCGGCGCGGTAGATCTGCTCGGCCAACACGGCGCGGGCGAGCCCATGCGGCAGCGTCATGGCCCCGAGCGAGAGCGTCGAATGCGCGGCCTTGCGCACGGCTTCGCCATGGCCATCTGCGCCGCCGATCAGGAACGCCGCGTGCCGGCGGCCAGCATCGCGGCGGGCACCCAGCCATTGCGCGAAGGCGGCACTGGAAAGCGCCTTGCCGCGCTCGTCGAGGGCGATAACGAGGTCGGCGTCAACAGCACTCCTGAGGAGCCGTTGGGCTTCCTCGGCCTGGCGTTCAGGCGCAGTCGGGCGCCGCGATTCGGGTGTCTCGTGCTCGTCGATCGGGCCGAAACCGATGGCTTTGGCCGACGCGAGGCGCTTGACATAACGGTCGACCAGCACGCGCTCGGCATCGTCCTTGAGGCGGCCGACGGCTGCAATGGTGATGCGCATGCCGCTTGGTCCGTCCGGTTGTCATCGTGGCAATTGGAACACGAATCGAAATGGGGTCAGACCCATGAGTCTGACCCCGAAGCTGCTGTCTGTATTTGTCGTCTCAATGCGCCGTCGCGTCCGGTGTCCGATCCGGCGTCCAGAGCTTTTCGAGGTTGTAGAACTCGCGCACCTCGGGCCGGAACACATGCACGATGACCTCGCCGGCGTCGATCAGCACCCAGTCGCACTGGGGCTGCCCCTCGACGCGCACGCGCGTCTGGCCCTCCGCCTTCAATTTCTCTGCGAGTTGGTCGGCGACCGCGCCAACATGCCGGTCAGTCCGGCCGCTTGCGATCACCATGAAGTCGCCCATGGACGACTTGCCCTTGAGATCGATCGTCACAATTTCTTCGGCCTTGGCCTCGTCCAGCCAAGTCGTGATCTGATCCAGGAGCGATTGCGAGGACTGTCCCTCTGACATGGCCTCGGCTTGAGGCGCGCTCTTGCGAGCCGCCTCCGTTGCGGTTCTCATCGGTCGGTGAGTGTCCTTGTGTGCACTAAACCCATCTGCTGGGTCTGCCCTCGAGGCTCTGAGCCCAGCCATATCCTTGGCGCCAGGCGGTTACCGGACCGGATTCCTGTCGGTCCAAGACGGAAGATAGGCTGAGTGACCCTGTCATTTCAAGGGCCTCGAAAAATTTCATCGGTGTGTCCCCCGTGCTCTCGCGCGAATCGCGGTCGACGACAGCGGCATTAGCGGACCCGTGAGCAGCGTCCATGCGGGCGCCGGTTCGAAGGCCAGGGCTCGGGCCTTTTGCTCGGGCAGCCGGTAACCGGAGAACGCCCGCGCCGCCGGTGCAGCAAGGCCTTGGAGATGCCAGCCGGGCCGGTCGATGACAGCCACCGGTAGGAGTTGAAAGATATCCCGCCACTGCCGCCAGCGATGGAACTGGCCAAGGCAATCGCCGCCCATTAACCAGACAAAGCGAACGGCGGGGTACCGGAGCTTCAGGAAGCCGAGCGTTCCGGCCGTGAACGGGCTCGCGAGACCGGTCTCGAAGGCGGTCACCGTGATACGGCTGTCTTGCTTGATGGCGTTCGCCCGCTCCAGACGTTCACCCAGCGGCAACAGTTCGCCCGGCGATTTCAGCGGGTTACCCGGTGTCACGATCCACCAGACCCGATCCAGGCCCAACCGGCGGAGCGCGATTTGGCTGATCAGCCGATGCGCGGCGTGCGGCGGATTGAAGGAGCCGCCGAGCAGGCCGATGCGCTGGCCGGGCATCGCCAACGGTAGCTTCGCCCGCAGCGAGCCGAACCGGATGGGGGCGGATTTGTACATCACTCTCGCGATGCCTCAACTGCTGCTTCACACCCACAGGTGTCATTCCAGGCCTTGTCCGGCGTGTCCCCAGAACCCCTCGTGCGGGTGGCGGGTCTTCGGCACGAGGCGCCGCAGATACAAGCGCTGTTATTCGCTGTAACTCTGCAGCAGGCTCGCGTCGCCGGACTCATTGCCCGATGGATGGCCGGGACAAGCCCACGGCTGTCCGGTTTAAATCGGTCAATTATCAGCATAACACAAGATCCGGGACAAGCCCGAGGATGACACCCGGAAAATCGTAGGCTTGCACGTATCGCGAACGTCTGCCTCGCTCACCTTGAGGAACCCCGATGCCCACAGTTCCTGAATACGACATCGCCGTGGTCGGCGGCGGGCTGCTTGGCTCGGCGATTGCCTATGGCTTGGCGCGTATCGGGCAACGCGTTGCCGTGCTCGACGAGGGCGACCGGGCGACGCGCGCCTCACGCGGCAACTTCGCGCTGGTCTGGGTGCAGTCGAAGGGGCTCGGCATGCCCGAGTACGCCGGCTGGACGATCCGTTCGTCAAACGCCTACGCCGCGTTCGCGCGCGAGTTGACGCAAGAAACCGGCATCGATGTCTCGTTCGAGCGGCCGGGCGGCTTCCATCTGGCGCTCTCGGAGCGCGAGATGGAGGCGCGGGAGCTGCAACTGCGCCGTCTGCACAATCAGCCGGGCATTGTCGATTACGAGACGAAGATGCTCGGCGCCGCCGAGATCCGCCGCATGTTGCCCGACATCGGGCCTGACGTGGTCGGCGGCAGCTATTGCCCGCTCGACGGCCACGTCAATTCGCAGCAGCTGCTGCGTGCATTCCACATCGCGTTGAAGCAGCAGGGCGCGCACTACCTGCCGAGCCACAAGGTCGACGCGATCGAGATGCGGGACGGCATGTTCGCGCTTGTGACGCCGAAGGGTGAGGTGCGCGCGGGCAAGATCGTGCTCGCCGCCGGCAACGCGAATATGCATCTGGCGCCGATGGTCGGACTCC
>JANLQP010000377.1:0-12312 GCA_031367895.1 Hyphomicrobiales bacterium | reverse complement strand
CACCGTTGCCGTCGCCATCGCGGCGATGCCTTCGCGGCGGCCTGTGAAACCCAAGCCTTCCGTCGTCGTCGCCTTGACGCCGACACGCTCCACCGCAATCCCCAGAATCTCCGCGATTGCCGCGCGCATCGCGTCACGGTGCGGACCGATGCGCGGGGCCTCGCACAGGATCGTGAGGTCCACGTTGCCGATGCGCCCGCCGCGTGCCCTCACCCGTCGTGCCGCATCCTCGAGAAACAACCGCGAGGCCGCGCCTTTCCAGCGCACGTCGCTCGGTGGGAAATGTTGGCCGATGTCACCGTCGCCGATGGCACCGAGCAGCGCGTCGGTCAGCGCGTGCAGCGCCACGTCCGCATCCGAGTGGCCCTCGAGCTTGTGCGAATGCGCGATGCGCACACCGCCGAGCCAGACGTGATCGCCCGCGGCGAAGCGGTGCACGTCGAAGCCGGTGCCGGACCGGATATCGGGAACGGGTGCTCCGCTCAAAGCGCGTTCGGCCATGGCGAGATCCTCCGGTGTCGTGATCTTGCGGTTCTCCTCACTCCCGTGCACAACGGTGACGGAGAGCCCGGCCCATTCGGCGAGAGCCGCGTCGTCCGTGAAGTCATGGCGGCCGGCAGCGGCGGCCTTGCGGTGCGCGGCGAAGATGTCGGCGAAGCGGAACGCCTGCGGGGTCTGCGCCCGCCACAAATGCGCGCGGTCGACGGTGCCGGCAATCGCGCCGGATCGGCCGACCCGCTTCAAGGTGTCGGCGACAGCGAGCCCCGGTATGGCGCCCTGGAACCGCGCCAGCGCATCGAGCACGCGGCTGATGGTTCCGTGATCGACGAACGGCCGCGCGGCGTCGTGGATCATGACCGCGTCGATGTCGTGGGACACGAGGGCTTCGAGGCCGCGGAGGCTGGAATCCTGCCGCGTCGCACCGCCTGGGACCGGCGGCAGAACAGGGCGTGCGGTGTCCGGCCAGGCGTCGCTGTAGGCAGCGGCATCGTCGGGATGAATGACGACCTGCACGAGATCGATGCGCGGATGCGTCGCCAACGCGCGCAGCGTGTGCGTCAGCACGGCCTCGCCCCCGATGTGCGCGTACTGCTTCGGCACGCCCGATGCGGCGGCAGCCCGGGAGCCGCGCCCGGCAGCGACAATGACAGCGGCGGTCGTCACGGGGACAGATCCTCGGCGATGATGGCTGGCGCTGGCTTAGCGGCTTCCGGGGGAGGCGGCAACTGCGCGACACGGTCTCGGCACGCGACACGGTCTCGGCACGCGGCTGATGGTGCGGATGCGGAGCGGGGGGAAGTCAATCGCAACTGTCACATTTTTATTTTTCGCGATTTTTCGCGTGTTCGGCGTCACTGCGCGGCTCACGCCGATCGATCACCCGAACCGCGAACGAGCGCGTCATTCGGTTCTTCGTCGCCGGCAGCCGTGGTGGCCACGGCGTCCAAGATCGGGGTTGCCGGCCATTTCAACGACCATCTGACCCCCGACGCGGCGTATTCGAGCGCCACGGTGCCGCCGACGGCTTGGGCCGCCATCTGTTCGATCACGGTATGCCCGAAACCCTTGGTTGCCGGCGCAACGACGGGTGGACCGCCGGTTTCGACCCAATCGATAACGATTTCAGACTTATCCGGGCCAGTGTACGCCCACGTAACGGCGACACGGCCCGTCGGCGTCGAGAGCGCACCGTACTTGGCGGCATTCGTCGCCAGTTCATGCAGAGCCAATCCGATGGCTTGCGCGGCATGGGCATCGACCGTCACACCAGGTCCTGCCATTTGCACGCGCGCGGTATCGATGTCGATGAATGGCGCCAACTGCCGGCGCACGAGATCGACGAGCGGCGCGCGCTGCCAATTCTGGGTAACCAGGATATCATTGGACGCAGCGAGGCCATTCAAGCGATGGCGGAACCGTGTTTCGAAATCCTTCATCGACGTAGCCGAGCGTATCGTGCGGCCGGCGATGGCCTGGATCACCGCAATGAGGTTCTTCGAGCGATGCGCGATTTCCCCCATGAGAAACGTGGCGTGCTGTTCGGCAGCCTTTCGCTGCGTGATATCGGCGACGACACTGATGAGCCGCATCGCCTTGCCGTTTGCGTTGCGTGCGACGACTCGACCGCGGCCCGAGACCCAGATCTCGTTTCCATCAGGGTGAATGATGCGGTATTCGGCGTCGAACGAATCCAGAACCTGAGCCTGTTGATGGAATCGGTCGACGAGATGCCGATCGTCGGGATGAAGTGCTGCGCGGAACTCGTCGTGGGCGCCACCGACCTGGCCCACGCCATCCTTCAACCGCAATCCAAACAAGGCTTGCCCCTCGTCGGACCACAGCCGCTGGCCCGTTCCGAAATTCGTCTCCCAGGAACCGATACGTCCCAACGTGAGCGCCGATTTGTAACGGGCTCGACTGGTCAATAGCTCGGCTTCGATCGCCTTGCGCTCCGTGATATCACGAATGACGCCAACCGACCGGATAGCGGTTCCGGCCCCATCATAGTGAAACAGGCCCGTTTTCCTCACCCAGGAAATCTCGCCGGTATCGGCCCTGATAATCCGATGTTCCGACTCGTAACGGTCATGCGCAGCCATCGCGCGATCGGCGTCTGCAATGGCGGTCGCTCGGTCTTCGGGCAGCAATAGCCGGCGCCACATGCCGATTGAAGCGCGTCCAGACGGCTCGGGCGGGTAACCGAGGATCAAAAATGCTTTTTCGGACCAGAGAGCCTGCCCTGTCGTGAGGTCGACATCCCACGTTCCGAACGCCCCGGCTTCAACGGCGAGCCTGAGACGCTCCTCGCTCGTGCGCAGCCGATCCTCGGCGGCCTCCCGCTCGCGTTCCGTGGCGGCGGCAAAGTCGAATACGGCGGTGACTTCCCGCAGTTCGGCGATCGGATGGACTGTGTCGGCGGGGCGCCGGCCCTGGACCACGTCCAGGGCTGCCCGTTGCAAACCACGCGCGGACCAGGCGATGCGGTTCCCCAGGAGGGTGGCCAGTCCCAGGCCGAGTCCAGCGAGACCGATGCCAGTGACGCCGAGCATCCACAAAGCCCGGTTTCGCGACGCGAGCAATATGTCCGTCGGCACGGCAACGAGGGATGTCCAGCCAAACGTGGAGCGCCGGAATGAATTCCCGACGGGAGTGCCGTCGAGAGTCACGGTGTCGAACCGACCTTCGGACGCCGCGCCGCTCGCCGCGCCAACGACCGCTGGGTTGGCCGGCCGGCCGACAAAACGTTCCGCCGCCCGGCTTCGTGCCAGGACAATACCTTTTCGGTCGACGATCGCCGCTATCCAGTGATCTCCCAGTCGCGCCTCGGCGAACAAGGGCCGCAGTCTGTCGACGCCGACGACGGCACTCAATGCGTGAGCGATGACGCCGTTCACGGCGACGGGAATGCTGACGACGAAGCCAGCGCCCGCCGGTGAATCCAGCCGCATATCGGAGACGTGGGTGCGCCCGGCGAAAACCGTTTCGAGAACGTCGGCGTCCACGAGCACGCCGCCCGTGGAGGCCGCCACTGGCGCGACCGGCTGGCCACGCCTGTCGGTGAGCACAATTTGCTCGATCCGCGAGAGCTTGGCGGCGGCGTCCGCGTGACCCTGGAACTGGGTAAAACGCAGCGCCGCGAGATCCGGCGATGCGGTCAGTCCTCGCAACAGGGCGACGATGCCCTCGATCTCGCGGTCGACGAGATAGTTGAGGTTATTGGTGACATCCGTGCTCTGTGCTTCCACGATCCGGCGCTCGGCATTGGCAAGCCGGGTGGAGAGCAGACCGGCGAAGGCGAAGACGGGCAGGAAAATAGCCAACGAAAGGCAGATCAGGTAGCGGCGAATGCTCGCGACGGGCCATGCCGAAACCCGCCTGCTGTCTTCGGCCGGTATGGATGTGTCGACAGTGCCAAATTCGGGTTTCCGTTCCGCCATGTCACCCAAATGTCCCGGTCGCACGCAGGCATGATCGAACTTCAGTGCGGCCGCCCATAAAAGACCATTGTATCGCCGAGAGGATTCGCACGTCAAACTGTCCGTCGTCCCGTCAGCGGTCCCTGGACCAATACGTGGGATAACTGTTAATTGTCACCATTCTTCCGGCCCTGCACGGTGCCGTAGCGGGTGAAGTTGAAGGATTCGGCCCCGGCGGCCCGCCCCTCCCCGCCCATCGCTCACGATGCCGATGTTTCTTGTTCGCGTCCTGCGCCTCGACCTCGACTTGCGCGTCGTCCGGCACGATCGTCATCAGCGTGTCGGCGGCGCTGCCGACACCGCCGATGGTGTTGAACTTGGCGGCGAGGCGCTCGCGCAGTTCCTCGGCCTCGGCGGCATTGTCGATCACGTGACAATCGGGCTGTTGCGCCCCAGTTTCCGTTTTCGCACTTGCGAACAGGCCTGAACCTGCGTAATCTGCCCTAAGAACGGGCAGTCATTTTGGTTGCCTTGTAATCAGGCAATTTGGATGGAAAACCGGGCACACGCCGCTGACGACGCCAGCCGCCGGATCCAGGCTGATAGCCTGCTCATCGGCCAGATCGTGTTGCCGAACCGCGTCATTCTGGCTCCGATGTCGGGCATTTCGGACCTGCCGTTCCGTCGCCTAGCCCAGCGCTTCGGCGCCGGCCTCGTCGTCTCGGAGATGGTGGCAAGCCGGGAACTGGTCACCGCCCGGCCGGACGTCGTCCGCAAGGCGCAGGGCGAGGGGATCGACCCGCACGTCATACAACTCGTCGGTTGCGAGGCCAATTGGATGGCCGAGGGCGCACGCATGGCGGAAGCCGCCGGCGCCCGCATCATCGACATCAACATGGGCTGCCCCGCACGCGAAGTGACCGGCCGCCTCTCGGGTAGCGCGCTGATGCGCGAGCCCAACCACGCGCTGAGCCTGATCGAGGCCGTTGTCGGCGCGGTCAAAATACCGGTCACACTCAAGATGCGATTGGGGTGGGACGATCGCTCGCTCAATTCGCCTGATATGGCGCGCCGCGCGGAAGCCGCGGGCATACAACTCGTGACCGTGCACGGCCGCACGCGCTGCCAGTTCTTCAAGGGCGCGGCCGACTGGTCTAAGGTGCGGCCGGTGAAGGATGCGGTGAAGATCCCCGTCATCGTCAATGGTGACATCACCACGCCCGCCGAGGCGTTCGACGCGCTGGCGAAATCCGACGCTGACGGCGTCATGATCGGCCGCGGTGCGTATGGCGCTCCTTGGGCGCCGGGCCGGATCGGACAATCGCTCGCAACCGGCATCGATCCAGGCGCACCTTCGCTGGCGGTGCAGGGCGCTACAGCGCATGAACACGTCAGCAGCATGCTGGAGCATCTCGGGCTTTGGCTCGGGCTCAAGAACGCGAGGAAGCACGTCGGGTGGTATCTGGCGTCGAGCGGCCAGCCGGCCGACGTCGTCAAAGCCTGGCGGCAGCGGCTGTGCACCGAGGAGAGCGCCGAACGCGTGCTCGCCGGTCTGACCGAATTCTATGCACGCGCCGAACAGGAGATGGCGGCATGAGCGACGCACCACGAACAGAGGCGTTGCCTGCGCCTTCGGATGCCAACGCCCCATCCGTCGTGTCCGTGCCGACGCGACGTCATATCGAACACGACATGCTGCTCGGGGCCCTGCCGCACCCGATCATGGTGATCGGCGAGGATCAGCGCGTCATCTACGCCAATACCGCCACCGAAGTGTTCTTCGAGGCGAGCCAGGCGCGTCTCAAACGCATGCGCCTCGATGAGATCGTCGCCTTCGGTTGTCCGCTGGTGGCGCTGGCCGAGCAGGTGCGGCGCACCGGCGCAACCGTCAACGAATACGGTGTCGAGATCGCGACCCCGCGCACGGCGCACGCGCGCCTCGTCGACATCTTCGGCGGGCCGGTGCCGGAAACGCCGGAACTGACGATTCTCATGCTGCAACAGCGCTCCATGGCGCAGATGATCGAGCGGCAGTTGACGCATCGCGCCGCGGCACGCTCGGTGTCGGGCCTCGCCGCCGTTCTTGCGCATGAGATCAAGAACCCACTGTCGGGCATTCGCGGCGCCGCGCAATTGATCGAGCCGGCATTGGGCGACGAAGACCGCGCGCTGGCACAACTCATCTGCGCCGAGACCGACCGAATCCGCAATCTCGTCGACCGCATGGAAGTGTTCGGCGACGAGCGCCCGCTGGCGAAAGAGCCGGTCAATATCCACGCCGTGCTCGATCACGTGAAACGGCTGGCCGAGTCGGGCTTTGCGCGCGGCATCAAGATCGTCGAGGAGTACGACCCGTCGCTGCCGCCGCTCGCCGCCAATCGCGACAAGCTGGTGCAGGCGTTCCTCAACCTGGTCAAGAACGCCGTCGAGGCCATTCAAGAGCGCCGCGATCCCGGCCGCATCGTGTTGACGACGGCGTTCAAGCCGGGCGTCCGGTTGGCGCTGCCTGGATCCGAGGCGCGTGTGTCGTTGCCGCTCTGCATCGAGGTGATCGACAACGGGCCCGGCGTGCCGGACGCGATCAAGCCGCATCTCTTCGACCCGTTCGTGACCACGAAGCGCACGGGCACTGGATTGGGGCTCGCACTCGTCGCCAAAATCGTCGGCGACCACGGCGGCATCATCGAGTGCGAGTCAGATCCTGGCCGCACGGTGTTCCGCGTGCTCCTGCCGTTGCAGGACAAGCCGCTCACCACGCGTCCACGCACCACCTGAAGGAGTCGATTGCCATGGCACGGGGCACAATCCTCATCGCCGACGACGACGCAGCCATCCGTACGGTCCTCAATCAGGCCCTGGCGCGGGCTGGATATTCGCCGCGTGCGACCGGCAACGCCGCGACGCTTTGGCGCTGGGTGTCGGAGGGCGAAGGCGATGTCGTCATCACCGACGTCATTATGCCCGACGAGAACGCGTTCGATCTGATCCCGCGCATCAAGAAGGTGCGGCCTGAGTTGCCGATCATCGTCATGAGTGCGCAGAACACGCTGATGACGGCGATCGCCGCCGCCGAGAAAGGCGCCTACGAATATCTGCCGAAACCGTTCGATCTGTCCGAGCTTGTCAGCGTCGTCGCGCGCGCATTGACCGAGCCCGGACGGCGCCGCCAGCGGCCCGTCGAAGTCGAGGGCGAAGAGTTGCCCGTCATCGGCCGCTCGCCGGCGATGCAGGAGATCTATCGGGTGCTGGCGCGGTTGACGCAATCGGACTTGACTGTGATGATCTCAGGCGAATCCGGCACCGGCAAAGAACTCGTCGCGCGCGTTCTACACGATCACGGCAAGCGGCGGAACGGGCCGTTTGTCGCGATCAATATGGCCGCGATTCCGCGCGAGCTGATCGAGAGCGAGCTGTTTGGCCACGAGAAGGGCGCCTTTACCGGTGCCCAGTCGCGCAGCGAGGGCCGTTTCGAGCAGGCCGAGGGCGGCACGCTGTTCCTGGACGAGATCGGCGACATGCCGATGGAAGCGCAGACCCGGCTGCTGCGTGTCCTGCAGGAGGGCGAATACACCAGCGTCGGCGGCCGCAACGCGATCAAGACCGATGTGCGGATCGTGGCCGCGACGCATCGGGATCTGAGAACCCAGATCCAGCAAGGCCTCTTCCGCGAGGATCTCTATTATCGTCTGAATGTCGTGCCCTTGCGCCTGCCGCCGTTGCGCGAACGTCTCGACGACATCGGCGACCTCACGCGCCATTTCCTGCGTCAGGCCGCGAAAGAGGGGCTTGGCAACCGCGAGATCGTGCCAGGCGGGATCGACCGGCTGCGCCGGCACAGCTGGCCGGGCAACATCCGCGAGCTCGAGAATTTCATTCGCCGGTTAGTCGCGCTTTACCCTCAGGACACGCTCTCGGTTGATATCGTGGAGGGCGAACTGGTCGAGCATTCCGCGGCGATGCGGCCGGAGCCGACGTCGGGTGAGGCCAAGGAGCTGTCCGAAATGGTCGAGCAGTATCTGGCGCAACATTTCGCAGCGCACGGCGCGGAACTGCCGCCGCCCGGCCTCTATCGCCGGATCATCCGGCAAGTGGAGCTGCCGCTCATCACGGCGGCGCTGGCCGCGACGCGGGGTAACCAGATTCGCGCCGCCGAACTCTTGGGGCTCAACCGGAACACGCTGCGCGAGAAGATCCAGACCCTCGACATTCAGGTTTTCAAAGGTCCGCAGTCGGTCTGAGTTGGGCAGATGGGCAGATGGGCAGCAGGCAGCGGGCAGCAGTGTATTGGTGCGCGGGGCTCGTCGCGGGGCCACTCGTCGGTATTGCGAGCGGCGAAGACTCTGGCGAACGCCATTGGGTGCCAGAGCCGACTTCTGCTGCCCTTTGCCTGCAGCCTGCGGCCTGCTCCCGGTCTCTTGCTTGACGCACCGTCATCTTGCGAGTAACCATCCCGCATGTCGCGAAAATGTCACAGTTTGGGCGTGTCATGTTGTTGCTTTGCGCCATTTCACCGAGGTTCCAGTCAGGCGCGGGACCGGCACCAGAACCAGACCAATTCGGGCAAAAGGCGTCTTGAGTGAAAGCGAACGTTCCAGGTCCTGAGTACGTTCTGGCGCGGCTCGCAGCCAACATTGCTGCAGCGCGCAACGGAGCTGGACGTGCGTGGGTCCACTTTCGCCGCGCCGCAGCATTGCGCTGGGCCGCGGTCCGGGAGGGTACGACCGGGGATGCCGAAGGCGCCATCGAGCCGTTGCCGGGCACTGGGAGTTGGGCCTCTTGGATTGGCCCGGTCATTGTGGTTCTTTCGCTGATCTCGGGGCTGGCCACCTATTTCATCCTGACGGGGCTGACCCCAATCGCACCTCGCAACGACATTGTCGTCGCGGTCCTCTTCGTCAATATCGTGCTGATCCTCGCCATGTTCGCCGTTCTCGGCGTGCAGGCCGCCGGGCTCTGGCGGGCTTGGCATAACAAAGTCCCGGGCGCCCGCATCCATGTGCGCATCGTCGGCCTCTTCACTGGCATCGCCGCGGTGCCGGCGCTGGTGCTGGCACTCGCCGCCACCACAACGTTTTCGCGCTCGATCGACAACTGGTTCTCGAACCGGACGCGAACGATCGTCGCCAGCTCGCTGGACGTCGCGCAGGCTTACCTCGAGGAGCACGGGCAGGTTATCCGCACCGACGTCGTCAACATGGCCAGGGACCTGGACGACCTCGGCAATGTCATCCGCGGCGGCCCGCGCAACAACGCCGACGTTCGCAATCTCATCATGGCGCAGACGGGCCTGCGCGATCTATCGCTGGCCGCCGTCATCGACGCCAAAGGCGAGGTTGTTGCCGAGGCTGCGGGGGACACGCGCGTGCGCTATCAGACGCCGGGGCCGGCGTTGATCAATCAGGCCGAACAGGGCCAGGTGCCGCTGCTGATGCCGAACGACACCTTTCGCGTGGCGGCGATCACAAAACTCGCGCGCTTTCCAGGCTATTACCTCTATGCAGCGCGGAGCGTGAACCCGAAGGTCGTCGGGCATCTGCTGCGCACGGAGGCAGCAGTGGCCGAGTACGAGCGGCTTCGCGCCGCCCGCGGGCCGCTAAAGCTCGTGCACGGCGTCATGTATTTCATGATCTCGCTGACGAGCGTGCTGGCCGCGATCTGGGTCGGCTTGTCGTTCGCGCGGCATCTGGTGGCACCGATCCGGCGGCTGATTGATGCGGCACAGCGCGTGGCGCGTGGAGACCTTACGGTGGAGCTGCCGTTACGGCGCGGCGAGGGCGATCTGCGGCGGCTGTCGCGCGACTTCAATCTGATGACGACTGAGCTCTCACGTCAGCGCAACGATCTCGTACAGGCGAACGATCAGCTGACCGAGCGCCGCCGGTTCATGGAAGCCGTGCTGTCGGGTGTGTCGGCCGGCGTCATCGGCCTCGACGCGGACGGTCGCGTGCGCATCACCAACCCCTCGGCCGAACACCTGCTCGGCCTGCCCGCTGACGCCCTGGTCGGCCGTCGCCTGGTCGAGGCCGTGCCTGGCCTTGCCGGTGTCATCGACGCCGACGAGCACGGGCTGCGCCCCAAGGCCCACTCACAAGTTACGTTGCTCATCAACGGCGAGGATCGCAGCTTCGATGTTCGCGTCACGCGCGAGCAGGGCCAGTCCGAGGGCAGCGTCGTCACGGTCGACGACATCACAGAACTCGTTTCGGCGCAGCGGACATCGGCCTGGGGTGACGTCGCACGGCGCATTGCGCACGAGATCAAGAACCCGTTGACGCCGATTCAGCTTTCGGCGGAGCGCTTGCGCCGCAAGTATGCGGCCTCGATCACTGATGATCGCCCAACCTTCGAGAAGCTCACCGATACGATCGTGCGTCAGGTCGGCGACATCAAGACGATGGTCGACGAATTCGCGTCGTTCGCACGGATTCCGAAGCCGGAGATCCAGTCGACCGACATCCGCGACGCCGTGCAGGAGCCGGTCATCCTGTTTCGCGAGAGCCATCCGGCCGTGCGCTATCGGATGCAGCTGCCGCCGGAACCGTTGATCGTCGCCTGCGACCGGCGCCTCATCACACAGGCGCTGACAAACCTCGTGAAAAATGCGACGGAGTCGGTGCAATCGGTTGCCGAGGCAGCAACGACGCCGAAAACCTTCCAGGGCACGGTTGATCTCGTTTTGAAACTCGTGGAGCAGCAGGTCGTGATCGAGGTGATCGACAACGGTCTGGGATTGCCGAAGCAGAACCGGGCGCGACTACTCGAGCCCTATGTCACGACCAAGGGCAACAAAGGCACCGGCCTCGGCTTGGCAATCGTGCAGAAAATCACCGAGCAGCACGGCGGGCGCCTCGTCCTCGAGGATGCGCCGGCCGATAGCGAGGGGCGTCGCGGCGCGCTCGTGCGGATCGTCATACCCCAGCGGACCACGCGGACCGCTGGGCCGGCCGATGCAGATCGGTCGACACTCAACCAGTTAACCGCCTGAAGGCGGACTTGATAAGAACAGGGAGCCAAAGATGCCGTCTGACATCCTGATCGTCGATGACGAAGCCGACATCCGCGATCTGATCTCCGGGATCCTCGAGGACGAAGGCCACACGCCCCGCACCGCCCGCGATGCCGACGAGGCATTGAAGGCGATCGAGGAGCGCCGCCCGAACCTCATCATTCTCGACATCTGGCTGCAGGGCAGCCGCCTCGACGGCCTCGAGGTGCTGTCGGTGATCAAGAAAGCGCATCCGGATCTGCCGGTCGTCATCATCTCGGGCCACGGCAACATCGAGACGGCAGTCACGGCCATCCGCCGCGGCGCTTACGACTACATCGAGAAGCCGTTCAAGGCCGACCGGCTGATCCTCGTCACGCTGCGTGCACTCGAAGCTTCGCAACTGCGCCGCGAAGTGAAATCGCTGCGCGAGCGCTCGACGCAAAGCTCGGAAATGGTCGGCAAGTCGGCCGCGGTCAATCAGCTGCGCAATCAGCTCGACCGGGTGGCTGCAACCAATAGCCGCGTCATGATCCGTGGCGCCTCGGGCTCGGGCAAGGACCTGACCGCCCGCGTCATCCACGGCAAGTCGGCGCGCGCCGACGGCCCCTTCGTCGTTCTCAATGCGGCCGCCATGGATCCTGGCCGCGTCGAGGAGGAGTTGTTCGGCACCGAGGATCGTTCGGGCCCCCGCAAGGTCGGTGCGCTCGAGGAGGCGCACGGCGGCACGCTCTACATCGATGAAATCGCCGACATGCCAATCGAGACGCAAGGCAAGGTGCTGCGCGTGCTCGTCGAGCAGAAGTTCCAGCGCCTCGGCGGTGGCCCGAAGGTTTCCGTCGACGTGCGGATCGTTTCGTCGACCAGCCGCGATCTCGATCGCGACATGCAGGAAGGCCGGTTCCGGCAGGACCTGTTCCATCGGCTGGCCGTGGTGCCGCTGCGGGTCCCGAGCCTTGCTGAACGCCGCGACGATATCCCCGCACTGATCGAGTATTTCGTTGCGCAGATTTCGTCATCGTCCGGCCTGGCGCCGCGCAAGATCGGCGACGACGCGATCGCCGTGCTGCAGGCACACGACTGGCCCGGCAACGTGCGCGAGTTGCGCAACAACATCGAGCGATTGATGATCCTCGCCGGCGGCGAACCCGGCACCACGATCACGGCCGATATGTTGCCCGAGGAAATCGGCTCGAACGTGCCGCTGCCCGTGAACGGCGGCGCCGAGCACCTGATGTCGATGCCGCTGCGCGAGGCGCGTGAAATCTTCGAGCGCGAGTACCTGCTGGCGCAGATCAACCGGTTCGGCGGCAACATCTCGCGCACCGCCGAATTCGTCGGTATGGAGCGGTCGGCGTTGCACCGCAAGCTCCGGGCGCTAGGCGTTGGTGCGGAGCAGCGGACAGGCGA
>JANLQP010000374.1:0-26297 GCA_031367895.1 Hyphomicrobiales bacterium | reverse complement strand
AGGCGGCGCGCCATGTCATCGCCTGCCTACTTGCCCGCGCCCTTCCCCGAGAGCACGCCGAGGCGTGTCAGCTCGTGCTTGACCTCCGGGTGATCCGGATCGAAGCGCAGCGCCAGCCGGTAATCGGCAACGGCGTCGTCGATGCGGCCGAGGCCCTCAAGCAGCCGCGCCCGCGTGTGCAGCAGGCTCGGGTCGTTGGGGAGACGTTTCAACGCTTCTTCCCCGTCCGGCAGCCCGTCCGCGAAACGCCCCGCTAGACAATTCGCCCAGGCGCGGACGTTGAATTCGAAGGCATTGGCGGGTTTTGCCACCAGCGCCAGCACGCGATCCACGTCGCGCGCCGCCGCGGCCTTGTCGCCGCGCAACTGATGAACCTCGGCGCGACCGAGAAAGGCGTCCGAGCTTTCCGGTTTTTGCTCGATGACTTTGTTGAAGTCGGCGAGTGACAGGTCGAGCTTGCCGGTCTTGGTCCGGGCATCCGCCCGCTGCTGCAGCGCATCCCAGTTGGACGGCGCAATCGTCAGCACGTTGTCGAGTATCAGCAGCGCCGAGTCATAGTCGTAACGCCACAGATGCCCGAGCGCCCGGTACATCAGGTCCTCCGGGCTCTGGCTCGTGATCCTGCGCGCCTGCCCGATCGCTGCCGCCATATCGGTCAGCGCCCGCATCGCATCGCCTTTTGCGCGCCAAGCGGTGGCCCGTTGATTGTAGGCGTCGCGCTGCTCCGGATTGAGGCTGATCGCCTGGCTGAAGTCCGCGATCGCTGGATCGAACGCGGAGTTGATCAGATGGCAGTAGCCGCGCCGAACGTAGGCGTAGGGCGCGGCGGGGGCGATCTCGATGACGCTGGAAAAGTCGATGTTCGCCTTGCCGCAATCGCCGGCCTCGGCGTAGGCACTGCCGCGCTCCAGCAGTGACAGGATCAGCTGCGCCTCGCTGCTGCCGGACTGCGACAGTAACTTTGTACAGGCGGCGATGGTGGCGGCCGGATTGCTTTCGGCGCACGATCGTGGCTCGTCGACGGCTTGGGCGTTGGCAACCGGCACAAGCGGCCAAGCCAAGACCGCGACAGCTAGCAACCTGAAAAACGCAATTTGCACAGCGAACCACTCCCAAGGCATGATCAGGTTCAATCGCTATCACTGCACCGGTAGCTGCGCCAGCTTTGGGGATTTTCCATGGCCCATGTCGTTTTGATTGGTAATTTGCGGCAGTACACCGGTGGCGTCACGTCGCTTGATGTCGACGCGCGCTCGGTCCGGCAGCTATTCATGAAGCTCGGGGCCAAGTACCCCGAGTTGGCGCCGCATCTGGAAGAAGGCCTCGCTGTCGCCATCGATGGGCAGATCT
Organism: Hyphomicrobiales bacterium; assembly: GCA_031367895.1. Taxonomy (GTDB): domain Bacteria; phylum Pseudomonadota; class Alphaproteobacteria; order Rhizobiales; family Hyphomicrobiaceae. Next base: position 24,947 of record JANLQP010000374.1, on the reverse strand, counting down.
ACCAGGATGCGCTGCTGGAGCCGATCGGCGAAAATGCCGAGGTGCACATCCTGCCGCAGATCGCAGGCGGGTGATGAATCATGTGCCGCAGCCGATGCGAGCGGCGGCTTGACGGTCTAGAAAAAAACCGCCAAATACCGGCATCCCGTATAATTCGGGACGACCGCTTCGAATGGGACGACGTCATGGCCGATGCCACCGTTACAAGCAACGGAGTGGACATCGCGCTCACGCATCATCTCGCCATGAAGGGTCTGCAGATCAAGCCGCCTGGCGGATCGGCAAAGCTGGTGCCGGTGCCTGATGGCGCGACTTGCCCGGAACGAACGACAGCGACCAGTGCGCGATGCAGTAGGGGCGACCGGCCGCCTGCTGTGCGCCGCAAAAATGAAAGCCTTCCTGCCGCGGATCACCGATCGGCCAACGGCAGTCGGCTGCTTCGAGATCAGCCAAGCTCTTCAATGCCACAGCTTTACCGGTCATGTTCAACTCGCTCTAAAAGACGACGACGCTCGATTTCCCGTAATATAGCAGATTAAAATGCTGCATTGCAACATTAAAATTGTGCGGCGCATTAACGCATGCGAGCATAATCAAGAATAGCGAGTTTCAAACCTGATCAGCGGATGTGGCTTGGCGCGCAACAACTGCACGATCTGTTCGCCACTTCCCGCACCTCCACATTCTCCGCTATCCTCGTCCGATCTGTGCGCTGACCTGCAATCGCGGGAGGGCGCCCGGCAATCAAAAAACGGATCCAGACTGGGAGGATCGCATGCGTCGCCGCGACTTTATTCGCCTCGCCTCAGCCAGCGCCGTCGTTGGTGCGCCCGCCATCGCACGGGCGCAAGCGGCCTGGCCCGACAAGCCTGTCAAGATTATCGTGCCTTTCGCTGCGGGCGGTGGGACCGATCTCGTTGCACGGCCCTGGGCTGAGAAGCTCGGGCAAGCATTTGGCCAGCAGTTCGTGATCGAAAACCGGGGCGGCGCCAGCGGTCTGATCGGCACGGAGGCTGCCGCCAAGTCGCCCGGCGACGGCTACACGTTCCTGGTGGCTGCCGCGACGTCGGTCATCACCGTACCGCTGCTGCGCAAGGTGCCCTACGACCACACGAGCTTCCAGGCGGTCGGCCGCCTCGGCGACATTCTTTGCGGCTTCGTCATCCACAGCGCGGTCGGTCCGAAGACGTTCCAGGAGACGATCGATTACGCGAGGAAAAACCCGGGCAAGCTCGCGTTCGGCTCGTCGGGTCCCGGCACCGTGCCGCACATGCGCTTCGAAATTCTGAAGCACAAAACCGGCGTCGACATTCTGCACGTGCCGTATCGTGGCGGCGCCGACAGCCTGCAGGATCTGCTCGCCAACAACGTGCAGCTGATGAACGAGCCGAATACTCTGCCGCACGTGAAGGCCGGCAAGCTGCACCTGATCTGTGCCAATCACACCACCCGCATGCCGGATTTCCCTGATGTGCCGACCTTGGCGGAACTCGGCTTTCCGGGCGCGCACATGCCGCTCTGGTTCTGCCTTTGGGCGCCGCCGGGTACGCCCAAGGAGATCGTCGACAAGATCAACGTCAAGATCGGAGAGATTTCCTCGACGGAAGAGATGAAGGCGAAGCTCAACCTCGCCGGTGCCGTGCCAGTGATCCAGAAGCCGGCCGAGGTCGAGAAGTTCCGCGCCGAAGAGACGAAATCGATCGCCGAACTGATCAGGATCGCCAACATCAAGCTGGAATAGAGACGGGTGCCTCGCTTCGAGCCTGACACCGCGATCATACTGAGAGGTCTCTGGCCGAACGAGGCACCGGCCTTTACCGCGGTGCCGACGTATAAACCGGCGTTGCGCGTGTCGATGCGGCGCGCTTCGTCGCCTGGAGCGGAGCTTCGAGTGCGGCATAGGCGGCGTTCACGCGGCGGGCCATGCTCTGCAGGTAGTCGCGCACTTCCACCGGCAGTTCGGCGCTCGAATAGCGGTCGGGGTGGTAGACCTTGGCCAGCCGGTGCCAGGCCGACTTCACATCGTCGTGGCTCGCTGTTTGCGCCACGCCCAGGACGCCGTGCGGGTCGAAGCCATCGAGGTCGTTGAGACGCTGGTTCAGGTTCAACGGCCGCGGCACATTGACGAGCTTGATATTGACGATCGACGCCTTGGCGACATAGCTGCGCTCACCCGCATACGGGGCGAATTCGATGAAAGCGCCGGCACCGTTGAGTGCCTCGAACACGTTGCGCCCCTGGGCAATCATCAGCCGGCCCTTGACCATCTCGCCGTCGGTCATTGTCAGCTCGGCCGGAATGCCGGCATGTTCGACGTTGTCGACCTTATTGCGCTCGAACATGGAGGTTCCCGTTTGCTTGGCGACCGTCCCACTGCGGGACAGCTGTTGACCTATGACGATCGCCTTGCAAAAGACGTGCGCAAAAGACGTGCGCAATCGTGGCCGACACCAGTTGCACAGCCACGCATCGCGGTGCGCTCGTGTGGTGGTTCGGCAGTTCGCGTCCACGTCGTAGCTGGCTCAACGCGCGAACTTCCGAACATGACGCCACACGAGCCAATGATTGGTCAGGTGTCGCGAAGTTCGGCGGACTGTGCGTGCTGCAGGTGGTGACGAACTTCGCGAACGGGACACTCGCGCATCGGGGGCAATCGCTGGTAATCGTGGAATGGACGTGCGTCCCGATTACACGCCTGTGCCCATCGGGTGCAGAACCCGCAGTTTGTTGTCGACTTTCGCTGCACCGACGACTTCTTCAGCCATGGTGACGACGGCCGCGCTCTGGCTCGCCGATCGCATGATGCCCGATATCTCGGCCACGCCGTCGTGTACCAGCACACTGCCGAGACTGAAATCGAGCCAATTCTGCTCTGCCAATAGCTTCTCGATCGCTTGCTGCAGTGCGGCATCGCTACCGCTCGCGATAGCGCGCCGGGGGACTTGCTGCGCAAAGGCGCGAACGATATCGCCTCGTGTGAGAATGCCGACGAGCCGGCCGTCGCGCAACACAGGCAGCCGTTTCACATTCCGTCTGTCGAGAATATCGGCGGCATCGCGCAATTCCGTCTCCGCCGGGACGGTGATGACATTGCGCGACATCACATCGCTCGCTTTCATTCCGTGTGTCTTGACGTACTCGCGCGCCTGAGTGTCCGGATCTGCGAAAAAGTCGAGCCAGCGTCGATGCTTGCGCTCCGTACCGGTCTCCGGGCGATGCAACAGGTCGCTATGGCTGACGATACCGATCAGGCTGCCCGCGGCATCGACCACCGGAATTCCACTGAAGTGATGCTCGCTCATCAATTGCGCGATTTCACGCACCGGTCGGTCTGGTCCGACGGCAATCACATTCGTGCTCATAACGTCTGCGGTTTTCATGGACAAACTCCTGAAATTTGGAATCGATGGCCCGTGTCCTAGAAATGGGGAGCGCTCGAGCGTCAACAAGAGTGGGCCGGAGAAATTGTCGGTCGGTTCGGCCGTCCGGGCGGATTGTCGGCGCTCGCCGCTGTCGCATCTTTGAATTCGGTACAAACAAATCGGTACAGGACGCACTGGCGGGGGACGCCCGAATGTGCTAGTCCGCAGCATCTTTTTGCGCTGCAGCATGCTGCGCCCGGCTCGCCAAGGCCGTTTTCCCGGATCGGACCCCGAAATGAAGCTTCGCAATATCGCCATCATCGCGCACGTCGACCATGGCAAAACGACCCTGGTGGATGCGCTTCTCAAGCAGTCCGGCGCGTTCCGCGAGAACCAGAAAGTGGCGACGCAGGCGATGGACTCAAACGACCTCGAGCGTGAGCGCGGCATTACGATCCTGGCCAAGTGCACGTCCATTCTTTGGCGCGACATGCGCATCAATATCGTCGACACGCCCGGCCACGCCGACTTTGGCGGCGAGGTGGAGCGCATCCTGAACATGGTCGATGGCGTCGTGGTGCTGGTTGACGCCTCCGAAGGCCCCCTGCCGCAGACCAAGTTCGTTGTTTCCAAAGCCCTCAAGATGGGCCTCCGCCCGATCGTTTGCATCAACAAAATCGACCGGCCGGACGAGCGGCACGATCAGGTGTTGAACGAAATCTTCGACCTGTTCACGAGCCTCGACGCCACCGACGAGCAGCTCGACTTTCCCGTCATCTATGGTTCCGGCCGCGACGGTTGGATGGCTGACGACCCGAAGGGCGCCCGCACCGACCTCACCCCTCTGTTCGAGCTGATCGTGCGCCATGTGCCGGCGCCGGTTGCCGAAGAGGGACCGTTCCGCATGCTGGCGACGACGCTGGAAGCCGACCCCTATCTCGGCCGCATCCTGACCGGCCGCATCCGCTCGGGTTCGATCAAGCCGAACCAGACCATCAAGGCGATCTCGCGCGATGGCCGCCTGATCGAGACGACGCGCGTGACCAAGGTGCTGGCTTTCCGAGGGCTGGAGCGCACTTCCGTCGATAACGCCGATGCCGGCGACATCGTCGCCATTGCCGGCGTCACCGATGCAACCGTCGCCGACACGCTGTGCGATCCGACGGTGGAGAAGGCCATCCCCGCCCAGCCGATCGATCCGCCGACGCTGGCCATGATGTTCCGCATCAACGACGGCCCGTTCGCCGGCCAGGAGGGTGACAAGGTGCAGAGCCGCGTCATCCGCGACCGCCTGATGAAGGAGAAGGAGCGCAACGTCGCCATCCGCATCAACGAAGTCGCCGACAAGGACTCGCTGGAAGTGGCTGGCCGTGGCGAGTTGCAGCTCGGCATCCTGATCGAGAACATGCGCCGTGAAGGCTTCGAGTTGACGGTTTCGCGTCCGCGCGTCGTCAACCAGATCGACGAGACCACGGGTCAAAAGCTGGAGCCGATCGAGGAAGTCATCATCGACGTCGACGAGCAGCATTCCGGCGTCGTCGTGCAGAAGCTCTCCGAGCGCAAGGGCGAGCTGCAGGAGATGCGGCCTTCGGGCGGCGGGCGTAACCGGCTCGTGTTCCTGGTGCCGACGCGCGGCCTGATCGGGTATCAAGGCGAGTTGCTGACGGATACGCGCGGTACGGCGGTGATGAACCGGCTGTTCCACGCCTACGCGCCGTTCAAGGGCGAGATTCCCGGACGCCGGCAGGGGGTGCTGATTTCGAACGCCGCTGGTGAAGCAACCGCCTACGCGTTGTTCTACCTGCAGGAGCGCGGTTCGATGATGATCGACCCGCAGACGCGGGTGTACGAGGGCATGATCATCGGCGAGCACAGTCGGGACAACGATCTCGTCGTCAATATCATCCAAGGCAAGAAGCTGACGAACGTGCGCGCCGCCGGCAAGGACGAGGCGCTGACGCTGACGCCGCCGCTGCGCATGACGCTGGAGCGGGCGATGAGCTACATCCAGGACGACGAATTGGTCGAGATCACGCCGAAGACGATCCGCCTGCGCAAGCGCTGGCTGGACCCGAACGTCCGCAAGCGGATGGAGCGTAAGAGTGAGGCAGAGGTGGCCTGAGGGTATCAGGGTTGGGCCGGCGTCAGACCCCCGGTCTGCCCCCCTTTCGGCGCATCGCGCGCCGCTACTTCCCCTGCTTTGCGAGCCATGCCTTCATTAGGGCAATCTCGCTTTCCTGCGCCTTGACGACCTCTTCGGCGAGCTTGCGCAGCATCGGATCTTTTCCGTGCGCCAGCAGCACCTTGGCCATTTCCACTGCGCCCTCGTGATGCGGGATCATCCCATTGACGAAATCCACGTCGGCGTCGCCCGTGAATCCAATGGCCATGTCCTTGTGCATTTTCGCATTGATGGCAGCGAAGGCCTTCGATGAGGGTGACGCGTCCACTTTCGGGGCCACGGCCTGAGCGCCCTCCCCGGAACCAGAGCCTGCGCCGGACCCAGAACCGGCTCCCGAACCGGAGCCTTGTGCCAGCCGCTGGCCACGCTCGCCGGCCGATTGGCCGACCGCTGCAGCAGACAGCAAAGCAAGTCCAGCCGCTGTAACAAGTGCCTTCTTCGCAAGCGCGCGCATCTCGTTCTCCAATCCGGAAACGTTGATCGTTTGTCGACGCAGATTTAAGCGAGCTCGAGCAAACTTTCAAACGATCCTGCCGGACATTGCCATGCGCCAAATCAATTGTGCTGCGAGGCGCAGCAGTGACGTCCAGCTTGCAGATCGCGTCGCACGGGTGCGACAGTTGCGCAGTCCACCCTGGAGGCCAGTCCCATGCGCGTCGTCGCTCTCGAAGAGCATTTCACCGTTCCATCGCTTGTCCGCCGCATCGATCCGCAGGCGATTCAGCGGCGTGGTTTCCGGCCGCGAAAGGCGCCCGCGCATGGACCGAACCCGTTGGAACTGGCGCCCGAGATCGGCGAGCAGCGGCTCAAATTCATGGACGAGGCCGGCATCACCGTGCAGGTGCTCTCGAACACGGGTCCCGGGCCTGATCTGGTTCCGGGCCCCGACGGCATCGCCATGGCGCGCGAGATGAATGATCATTTAGCGGCAGCGATCGCGCGACATCCCTCGCGCTTCCAAGGCTTCGCCGTGCTGCCGATGCAGAGCCCGGACGCCTGTGCCGCCGAGTTCACACGTGCCGTAAAGGAATTGGGTTTCGTTGGTGCGCTCGTCAACGGACAGACCGACGGCCGTTTCCTCGACCATCCGAGCTACGACAGCATCCTTACCACTGCGGTCGATCTCGATGTGCCCGTCTACATCCATCCACATCTGGCGCCGGAACCGGTGCGGCAGGCCTATTTTTCGGGGCTGGACGCCGGCGCTTCACGCGTGCTCGAGGCGGCCGGTTGGGGCTGGCATTCGGAAACCGCGATCCACGTGCTCCGCCTCGTGCTCTCCGGCGCGCTCGACCGGCACCGCAAACTCAAGCTCATCATAGGCCACATGGGCGAGATGCTGCCGATGATGCTCGCCCGCGCCGATGAAGTGTTTTTGGCAGACACGACGCATCTGCAACGGCCGATCAGCCAGCAGATCGTCGAGCAGGTCTGGGTGACAACGAGCGGCATCTTCACCGAACCGCCGTTCCTGGCCGCCATGCTGACGTGGGGCATGGACCGGTTGATGTTCTCGGTCGACTACCCCTATGCGCAAAACCATCGTGGCCGCGCATTCCTCGACCGGTTGTCATTGGCACCCGCCGACATGGCCAAGCTCACGCACGGCAATGCCGACCGGTTATTGAAATTGCGAACCCATTGAACCGCGCTCCGTCCGCACCACAACCGCCGAGGTCCCGCATGTGCCGCCTGTTGATCGCCGTTGCCGTTTTGCTGACGACCGCTGGCTTCGATGCGGGGCCGACCTACAGGCAACCGTCGAAGGACATCGTCGACATCATCGACGCGCCGACTCCGCCGGTCACAATGATAGCGCCGAGCCGCGACCGGATGCTGGTCGTCACGACTGAAAACAATCCGCCCATCACAGCGCTGGCGGCGCCGGTACTGCGGCTCGCCGGCATCAAGATCGATCCGGCGACGGGTCTGCGGCAAAGGCTCGGTGCGGTCCGCAGCATCGCCGTGCAGGCGCTCGATGATTCGCCTCCGCGCCCGATCGCGTTGCCGGCCGGTGCGCGTCTCGGAGTGCCCGTCTGGTCGTCCGACGGCCGCCGCTTTGCGTTCATGCGCGAGACCCCGAAAGGTGCCGAACTCTGGGTTGGTGACGCAACCACGGCAACCGCGCGCGCCTATCCGAACTTGCGCCTGACCGACGTGCTCGGCGGCCCGTTCGCATGGCTCGGTGACAACCGCCGCATGATCGTGCGCACGGTCGAGCGTGGACGTAAGCCGCCGCCGCCGACACCCCGAGCGCCGGCCGGTCCGAACATCGAGGAGGTGCAGGGCAAGAAGGTCCAGGCGCCGACCTATCAGGAGTTGCTGAAGACACCGCACGACGCGGCACTGCTCGAGCATTACGCCATGTCGCAACTCGTGATTCTCGACGTCACGACTGGCGCGGTGCAGCCATTCGGTGCGCCGGGCCTCCTTGGCGGCGTCGACGAGTCGCCGGATGGGAAATACGTCCGCGTCACACGGGTGAAGACACCGTTCTCGTTCACGGTGCCGGTATCGAGCTTCGCGCGCACGGTCGAGATCTGGGATGCGCGTGGCGCCAAAGTCGTGACCGTCGCGGATCTGCCCGTCGCCGACGAGGTGCCGCGGCAAGGCGTGCCGACTGGCCCGCGCGGTATCCAATGGCAGCAGCTGGCACCGGCGACGCTCGTTTGGACCGAAGCCCTCGACGGCGGCGATCCCGTCAAGAAGGTCGAGCATCGCGAGAAGCTGATGACATTCTCGGCGCCCTTTGCGGAAAGCCCTCGCGAGCTGCTGCGCTTGAAACATCGCTTTTCCGGCTTCGACTGGATGGCAAAGCTGAACACCGCGTTCGTCTCCGAGTACGATCGTGATCGCCGCTGGACGACGACGCGGCTGGTTGATTTCGCCAATACGACGGCAGCCAAAACCATCTTCGACCGCTCGGCCAATGACGACTACGCTGATCCCGGCACGCCCGTCTATGATATGCGGGCTAAGGGCGAAACGACGGTGCTGCAAGACGGCGACTGGATCTACCTCGCAGGGAGCGGCGCAACGGCCGCGGGCGATCGCCCGTTCCTCGACAAGCTCAACCTTGTGACGCTCGAAAAGATGCGGCTGTTCCAGGCCGACTCGGTCAACTACGAGCGCTTCGGCGGCTTCACGAACAAGGGACGCAGCCAGGTACTCACCTACCGCGAGTCGGCCACGGAACCGCGCAACTTGTTCCTGACGGACCTGGAGTCTAAACAGCGCCGCGCGCTTACCGCCAACAAGGATCCAGCGCCCGTCTTGCGCACGCTGAAGCGCGAACTCGTCACTTACAAGCGCGCCGACGGAACCCCGATGTCCGGCACGCTCTATCTGCCGCCCGGATATACGCCCGGCACACGATTGCCGGCATTCGTGTGGGCTTATCCGCTGGAGTTCTCCGACGCCGCCACCGCGGGGCAGGTCCGCAGCGCCCCCAATCGCTTCACGCGGCCAAGCGATACCTCGCCCGTATTCCTGGCGCTCAAGGGCTACGCCGTACTGATGGACGCGACGATGCCGGTGGTCGGCGATCCCGAGACGGTCAACAACACGTTCATCGAGCAGATCACCGCCAACGCCCGGGCCGCGATCGACAAGCTCGACGAGATGGGCGTCGCCGACAAGAAGCGCGTCATCGTTGGCGGCCACAGCTACGGCGCCTTCATGACCGCGAACCTGCTCGCGCACACGGACCTGTTCGTCGCCGGCATCGCCCGCAGCGGCGCCTACAATCGCACGCTGACGCCGTTCGGCTTCCAGGGCGAGCGGCGCTCATACTGGGAGGCAACCGACGTTTACACGCGCATGTCCCCCTTCACCTTCGCCAACAAGATCAATGAGCCCCTGCTGTTGATCCACGGTGAAGCGGACAACAATCCCGGCACGTTCCCGATCCAGTCGGAGCGCCTATTCGCGGCGATCCGCGGCAACGGCGGCACCGCGCGTTACGTGACGTTGCCGCACGAGCAACACGGCTACGCCGCGCGCGAAAGCGTGCTGCACGTCATGGCCGAGATGCTCGACTGGGCCGACCGGTGGACGGGGGTGAAGCAGTAAGATCCCTGCACGGTTTCGCCCGCTACCCCAAAAACTCGCGCCGCACCTTCGCCGTATCGCTGCCCAGCGCTGGCACGGCGCCGGGGGAGGCGGCGTCCAGCGCGCCCGTCCATATCGCCGGTGCCACCGGCATCTCGACCGGCCCCTTCGGCGACGTGACGGTCATCATGCGCAAATGCGGGTGGGCCTTCAAGCCCGCCCAATCGTTCACCCGTCCGAACGCGATATCGGCCGCATCGAGCCTGGCAATCGCGGCGTCGGCATCGTTGGCCGCGAACCAATCCTGCACCAGCTTGTCCGTTGCCGGTCGGTTGGCGAGGCGTGCCGGGCTCGTCGCGAAACGCTTGTCCTCGCCCAATTCAGGCCGTCCCAGTACCTTCGCTGCCAGCGCGCGCCATTCGCGGTCGTTCTGGATCGAAATGAGGATCGGCACCTGGTCGCGCGTCGTGAACACGCCGTAGGGCGCGAGCGAGGTGTGCGAGAGGCCGATCCGCTGCGGCGGCGCCCCCCACATGCCCTGCAGCAGCGGCACGCTCATGAACTCGGCCATGCAGTCGAACATCGACACACGGATATCGGCACCCTCACCCGTGACCCCGCGGCGGATCAGCGCCTCAAGAATCGATTCGTAGGCGTGCATGCCCGTCGCGACGTCGACGATCGAGATGCCGACGCGCGATGGCCCGGCCGCGTCGCCGGTGACGGAGGCGAGCCCCGACTCGGCCTGGATCAGCAGATCATAGGCCTTACGCTCGGCATAAGGGCCGGTGTCGCCGTATCCCGAGATCGAGCAGGCGATCAGCCGCGGGTGCTTCTTGCACAGCGACGCCACGCTCAAGCCGAGCTTCTCCAGCGCGCCAGGTTTCAGATTCTGCACCAGTACGTCGGCTTTGGCGACCAGCGCCTCGAACAACCGCTTGTCCTCCGGCTTGGTCAGGTCGATGACGACGGATTCCTTGCCCCGATTCAGCCAGACGAAATAGACGCTCTCGCCGTCCAGCAGGCGGTCGTAGCCGCGCGCGAAATCGCCCTCGGGCCGCTCGATCTTCAGCACCCGCGCACCCGCGTCGGCAAGCCGCCGCCCGCACATCGGTGCGGCCACGGCCTGCTCCACCGACACCACCAGCACGCCGTCCAGCGGCTTTGTCATCACTTCGGCTCCGTTCCCCGCGCCGGATGCGGTCCTGCCGAAGGCGGGCTCGCCTCTGGCAAGACTGGGCATCTGAAGGCGCAAACAAAAAAGGCTGCTTACTCTCGAGGCCACGATAGCGCAGGAAGCTAAAAACGAAAGGGCACAAGACGCATAGCAACCCGGTGGCGGCGCGGCTTGCTGACAACACTTACCGCCCGCTATGACAAGCAAGTCCGCTCGAAGAACGAGGCTAGCCGTTCCATGACCGTCGCCGCCACGCACCTGAAGATCGCGCTTGCCCAGCTGAACCCGACGCTCGGCGACCTCGCGGGCAATCTCGTCAAGCTGAAACACGCGCGGGCGGAAGCAGCCGCCAAAGGCGCCGACCTGATCGTTTTTTCCGAGCTTTTCATCTGCGGCTATCCGCCGGAGGATCTGGTCCGGAAGCCCGCGTTTGCGGCCGCCTGCCGGTCGACAATCGAAACGCTGGCGCGCGAGGTCAAGGGCAGCCCGGCTGTGCTCGTCGGCACCGTCTGGCCGGACGGCGACAAATTCTACAACGCCGTCGTGCTGATCGAGGATGGGCGCATCACCGGCGTCCGCTACAAAGTGGATTTGCCGAACTATGGCGTCTTCGACGAGAAGCGCGTGTTCGATTCGGGCCCGCTGCCGGGTCCGCTCAACTTCAAGGGCGTGCGCATCGGCGTTCCGATCTGCGAGGACATCTGGAAGGAAGAGGTCTGCGAGTGCCTGGCCGAGTGCGGCGCCGAGATGCTGCTGGTGACCAACGGCTCGCCCTTCGAGTGGAAGAAGGAAGATGTGCGCATCAACGTCGCCATCGCGCGCGTGGTCGAGACGGGGTTGCCGCTGGCTTACCTCAACCAGATCGGCGGCCAGGATGAACTGGTGTTCGACGGCGCCTCGTTCGTGCTCAACGCCGACAAGACGCTCGCCGTGCAGATGCCGGCCTGGGAAGAGTCGATCATGCTGACCGAATGGTCGCGGGGCAGCCCGGTTGCAGGCGGGCAACCAAAGGGCGACGAAAGCGGCTGGCGCTGTGCGCAAGGTGCGCGAGTAAAGCTCGAGGACGGCGACGCCGCCGCCTATCAGGCCTGCATGCTGGGGCTGCGCGATTACGTCGACAAGAACGGCTTTCCAAGCGTCGTGCTCGGCCTCTCCGGCGGCGTCGATTCGGCGCTGGTCGCGGCACTTGCCGCCGACGCGCTCGGGCCCGACCGCGTGCACGCGATCATGCTGCCCTACCGCTTCACGTCGGGCGAAAGCCTGACCGACGCCGACCAATGCGCCAAGGCACTCGGCATCCGCTACGATACGGTTTCCATCGCGCCGGCCGTCGAGGGCATCTACGGCATGCTGGAGCCGGTGTTCAAGGCCCGCCCGCGGGACGTTGCCGAGGAGAACGTGCAGAGCCGTGTGCGCGGCACCACGCTGATGGCGATCTCCAACAAGTTCGGCGGCATGCTGGTCACGACCGGCAACAAGAGTGAGATGTCGGTCGGCTATGCCACGATCTACGGTGACATGAACGGCGGCTTCAACCCGATCAAGGACCTCTACAAGATGGAGGTGTACCGGCTCTGCCGCTGGCGCAACGCCAACGTGCCGAAGGGTGCCAAGGGGCCGGGCGGCATCGTCATCCCCGAGAACATCATCACCAAGGCGCCGACAGCCGAATTGCGCGAGAACCAGAAGGACCAGGATTCGTTGCCACCCTATGAGCAGCTGGACGACATCCTGGCGTGCCTCGTCGAGAACGAGATGCCGCTCGCGGACATCATCAAGCGCGGACATACGGCCGAGACCGTGAAGACGATCGAGCGGCTGCTCTATCTCGCGGAGTACAAGCGGCGGCAGGCGGCGCCGGGCGTGAAAATTTCCTCGCGCAACTTCGGCCGCGACCGGCGCTATCCCGTCACCAATCGGTTCCGCGAGGACGTGAACGGTTACAAGATCGACACCAACTCCGCGCCGAAGCTGTCGAGCAAGGCCGGCGAGGAGGCGTGAGGCCCTGACCAATGCCGGCGAACGCGAGAGGCAAGGCGCGCACTTACGCTCCCGCCCTTGTCTTGTCCTCGATCATGAGCCGACCCTTGGCGGCGTCGCTGCTGGCGTCCTCGGTTGTCTTTTTCGCCTTCTCCAACGTCGCCTCGTTCAGCAGGCTCAAGAGCGGCGTCAACCCTTCCGTGTCGACCAAGCGGAACACCTCCACGTCGCGCTTCGATTCAGCGCTCCAGCCGGCGATATCCAATGCACGCTCCGCCTTCGACAGCAGGCCGTGATTGCGGATCGGCACCAGCTCGTCGCCGCCCTTCTTATTGTTCTTCTCGCGCCATTTCTGGCGGACGGACGACAGATCGCTGAGACTGCCGCGTGCCTCCTCTTCCAGGAAGGTTTTCAGTTCCTTGGGCGTCACCGTGCGCACGAGCTTCACGTCCTCCATGACACCCGCGAGCTGATTTAACGCCAGCGCCCATTTTTCCTCCTTCTTGCTCTCCGGCCCTTCTTTCTTCACCCCGTAGAGGTTCGGGATGACGAAGTACGACGCCCCGCGGTGATGGATGAAATGCTGGCGCACCCACTCCATGTTGGCGTCTGGTGCCCGCGCAATAGCCGTATCGAAAGCGGCCGCGAGCTGGCGCACCACCGCTGTGCTCGGCAGATGCATGCTCTGTTGGTTGCGCGCGAAACCGTCGTTGCGCACCGGCGCGCCCGGCCGGTCGAGCAGCGCGAGCACGAACAGGCCGAGATCGATGCCGATCGTCGCCAGCAACGCGATCATGTCACGTCCGGTGATCGGTTCGCCGGACGAGGTGTGCGAGAACGGCTGCTTGCCGCCGGAGAACACATAAGAACCGAGGCTCGCCATGTAAGAGCCCATGTTGGTCCAGAGGTTCTTTACCGCGTTGGCGACACCGGCGGGACCCTCGCTGAAGACAGCTTGGCGCAGCTTCAACGTCGCCGGTTGTCCGGCCTGCTCGGCCGCTGCGCGCAGGCGTTGCGCCAGGGTTGGGTCGTGGCAGGTGAAGCCGCTCTGGCCGGGCGCCACCGACACGGAGTTGGCAAGCGCGCGCATGCTTTCAGCCGTCGAGGCGCCAAGCTCGTTGCTGCGCGTCGCGATGTTACGGGCGCTGCCGCGGATCGCCGACGCCGTCGCCTCGAAGCGGCGCTGGCGGTCCTCGGCGCCGTCGCCTTCCATGGCCGTTGCGGTCTTTTTCAGGATCTCCAGTTCCGCCTGCACCGGCTCGATCCAGGATTTGGCGATGCTGTCGCGCAGCGAGGTCACGCTGTCACGCACGCTGCGCCGCGCATTGTAGAGCGGCCCACGGCCGGCGCCGGACGCAACACCGCAGCTGCCGCCGCTGGTTTCCTCGCGCGACATCTGCCCGTCAGACCAGGTGGCGACGCTGTCGACCTGCGCACGGACCGCATCGAGGCGGGCGGCGATCGCGGCGCCTGAATCACGCGCGTCTTCCTGCAACGAGGCCATGCCCGTGCGCGTCGCTTCCTCACCCGCAATCAGGCTCCACCAGAAGCCGTAGCCGAACCCGACCGACCAGAGCACCAGGAAGATGTAGAGCGGGAACGTGATCAGCCGCTCGGAGAGCTTGCGGCCGCGGCCGATCGACTCGCGCAACGCGATCCACATCAGGAACGTCAGCGCCACCGTGACGGCGATGACGAGATTGGTGTGCGAAACCGAGAAACCGCCGGGCAGGTCCCGCCCTTTCGAGGCCGAGGAAGCGCCGACGATGAAATCCTGCATGCCGCTCCAGGTGGCATAGCCCGAAATCAGCAGCAGCATCAGGGAAGCGAGGCCGATCAGCGCGTTGCGTCCGAACAGATAGTCGATCACCCGCCCAATGGTGGGCACGGACGAGCCCCTCGTGTCAGCCATAGTTGCCTCCCCAGGCTTTTCCCTTGGCCAAGTATAGGAAAAGCCGGGGCGGGTTGTCGTGGCAATTCGGCGGAGGATCGTGGGGTGCAAAAGCCCCTCCTTAGAGGCGCATTGCACCGATCAGGCGCTCAGCGGTGCAATACGGCGGCAAGTGCAGCGCGCCTATTGCACCCAACGATTCGAGAAGCGATTGTATCGCCCGAACAACTCGCGGGAGGCCTACCATGACCGATCTCCATGACCACGCAACGATCGGCGAGACATGGGCAACCGCTGTCGAGTGCCATCGCGACCGGCCGGTCATCATCATCCCGGCGAGCGCGGGTCGCAGTTTTCACCCTGATGGTCTCGAGATCACCTACGCCGAGGCAAACGGCGCCGTCGAGCGGCTGATCGATGCCTACGCGAACGCCGGCTATGGCCTCGGTCATCGCGTTTCGCTGCTGCTCGATAACCGGCCCGAGCATCTGCTGCATCGGCTGGCACTCAATTGCCTCGGCGTGTCCTGCGTGCCGATCAATCCCGACTATCGTCCGGCCGAAATCGCCTATCTGATCGACCATTCCGAGCCGGAGCTGATCCTCGTGCTGCGTTCCCGCGCACAGCAGATCGCCGACGGCCTGGCGCTGGCGGAAACCCGCAACAAGCCGCACGTGCAGATCCTGGAGGACGTGTTTGCGCCGCCGCCACCGCGCACCGCGCCGCAATCGGGCTCGGTGACGCCCGCAACGGAAGCCGAGATCCTGTACACGTCGGGAACAACGGGCCGGCCGAAGGGCTGCATTCTCTCGCACGGCTACGAGATCGCGTCCGGTGCCTGGTACGCGACGCGTCCTGGCCGCGCCGCAGTGCAGGACGGCGCCGAGCGGATCTACAATCCGCTGCCGCTCTATCACTGCAACTCAGGCGTCGTGTCGTTCTACGGGGCGGTTCTCACGGGTGGCGCGCAGATCCAGTCCGAGCGCTTTCATCCCGAGCGCTGGTGGCGCGAGATCCGGCAGACGAAGGCATCGATCGTGCATTATCTCGGCGTCATCGTGCCGATGCTGCTGGCGCAATCGCCGTCGGAATTGGACAGGCAACACAACGTCCGTTTCGCGTTCGGAGCCGGTTGCGAGCCGCAACTGCATGCCCCCTTCGAGGCGCGCTTCGGTTTTCCGCTGCTCGAAGGCTGGGGCATGACCGAGATGGTGCGGATCCTGATCGACAGCGTCGAGCCGCGCCAGATCGGCACGCGCGCCTTCGGCCGCGCGCAGCCAGGCGTCGACGTCCGCGTTGTTGACGATCATGACCAGGATGTCGCCGACGGCACACCTGGCGAAATGGTTCTGCGCCACTCCGCCGAATCACCAAGACGCGGCGCATTCTCCGGCTATCTCAAGAACCCCGAGGAAACAGAGAAGTCCTGGCGCGGCGGCTGGTTCCACACCGGCGACACCGTCTATCGGGCGCCGGGTGGCATGCTGCATTTCGTCGACCGCAAGAAGAACATCATCCGCCGCTCGGGCGAGAATATCGCCGCCGCCGAGATCGAGGCGCTGCTGCTGACGCATCCTGACGTGCTGCAGGTGGCGGTCATGGCCGTGAAGGACGAGGTGCGCGAGGAGGAGGTGCTGGCTTGTCTCGTTTTGAAGTCAGTCCGTGGGGATCACGACAAGGCCGAGGCGCTGTTCCGCTTCTGTCATGAGCGGCTCGCCTACTACAAGGCGCCGGGCTGGATCTGGTTCACGCACGCGTTGCCGACAACAGGCACGCAGAAGATCCAGAAGCACACGATTTTCCCTGGGATCGCCGATCCGCGCCAGGCTTCGGGAATGCTCGATTTCCGCAGCCTGAAGAAACGGACGTAGACTTACGTGCTCGCCACTTTGCGCGCCGTCCGCCATGCCATGCGCTCCGGACGAGCAGCGAGAATAGCGGCGATGGCAACGGCCGTGCACTCTCTCGGGTCCGGATGCTGGAAGCCGGCGCCGATGTCCATGAGCCGCTGAGGCACGATCCGCGAGCGGTTGTAGAGCAGCGGCGCCAGGAGCCCGACGCGCCGTTGCACCAGCATGCGTGGCGCCGGCAGCCGAATTGGCAACTGCGCAACCTTTGCCAGCAGCGCTGAGAGATCGGCACCAGCCAGCGGTTCCGGCGCGACGCCGTGAATGATGCCCTCGATATCCGGACGCGAAACGAGACCGGCCAGCATGGCGGCGGCATCGTCCGGATCGATGACGGGGATCAGCGACCGGCTGAGATCCGGATGGAACCCGGCTGCGGCCAACGCGACGAGGCGTGCGAGTGGGCCGCCTGGCGATAGCAGGAGGCCGAGGCGGACGATCGCAACGCTTGCACCCGCCGCGCGGGCGGCTTCGGCCTCGCGTTCGGCGGCGCGCATTGCCATTGCCAGAAACGGCTTCGGCGGGCCACCCGATTGCCGGAGAACCGTAACGGACTCCTGATTGGCATCGCTCAAGATCGCGCCCGCGTCATCCGAGCCCTCGACAACCGAGGCGACGATCAAACGCCAGCGACGCCCGCCAAAGCCTTCCCTCAGGCGCGCTGTGGCCTTGATGCGCGACTCGCGGGCGCGCGCGGCGGTTTCGGCGCCACCCCTGCCGCCGAGCGGCGCGCCCATCAGATGGATCACGGTCTCGATGCCATCCAAGGCTTCCAGCGGCGCCGGCTCGACACCGGGATGCCACTCGTGGATCGCAACCTGGTCGCCGAGTTGTCGGTGGGCCATGAACGGCCGCCGCGTCAGGATGCGAACGGTATGCCCCTCGGCCAGCAGCCGCGCGACGAGCCGGCCACCGAGATCACCCGTTGCACCTGTCACCAGAACGGTCATGTCATCGAGCCGGGCATGGTGTCATTCCGCGGGCGAAACTGCGCGCGGCCGCATTATTGGCACTCACTGCTTGCCGTTCGCCGCGGTTGCGCCCTTCGCCTTGGCGATTGCGCCTGCCAGTGTTCCTGTCGCGCCGGCATCGATCACCATGCGGCACTCGGCCGGCAGCTGGTCAATTCCCATGCCGGGTTTCGGCGGCACCGGTTTCGCATTCGGATCGGGCGCCACCTTCGGCTGGCTTGCAGCTTTGCGGAAATTGGCAATCCACTGGTCGACCTCGCGGCCACAGCCGTCATCGCTCGGGCGACCCGGTTGTCCACGGCAGTTGCCGCTGCCCGGCGGGCAGGAGATGCGGATGTGCATGTGGTAGTAATGACCGTAATACGGTTGGATCTTCCACAGATTGGTGCGGTCGATGCCGGGTTCCAGGCAGAGCGCTTTCTTGATGCCCGGGTGCACGAACATGCGGTCGACCTCCGGGTACGACGCGGCGCGGACGATCAGACGGGCGTGCGCCGGGGTCCATACTTTCGGATCGACGAGAATACCGTCGTCGCCGAGCATGGAAGTGGCGGCAAGCTCCTCGCGCTCTGCTGCAGAAAGGCGCCGATCCGGCATCGGGGTCAGCCAGATGTCGGCGTCGAGACCGACCTGATGGCTGGCGTGGCCGGTCAACATCGGCCCGCCGCGTGGTTGCGAAATGTCGCCCACCAGGAGACCGGGCCAGCCGTCCTTCGCCTTGGCGTCGATTGCCAGCCGCTCGACGAGCGCAATCAGGTTCGGATGCCCCCAGTTGCGGTTGCGCGATAGCCGCATCGCCTGCCAAACGGGACCGTCGATCGGTAGAGGCTGGGCGCCGGCAAGGCAACCCTTGGAGTAAAAGCCGATCGCTCGCGGCGCCAGGGGGGCGGGTGTGCCGATCGAGCCGAAGACCGTTTTCGCTTCGACAATGGGCCCTTTCGGCATGGCGGGTTTTGCCACCCGTTTGACGGGCACTTTCTTGCTCGTGGGCAGGGGCTGCGGCGGCGCGGCCGACTGGCCGACGACGGCCGTTGCCAGCGCGGCGCCTGCAATCACGACAGTCAAGGCGGCCCATAGGCGGTGCATGCAACCCTCGCATCTTCGAACCGAAATCAATCTGTCGGAGCAATTATAGCCCGATGTTTGGCCGGAATGGGATGCCGAAATTGTGACATCGAGCTACCCCGTTGCCAGCCGCCAAGAAACGAACAGGGCTCCACACCAGAACGGCGTGAAGCCCAATCAAATACATCGATTCAACGACTTACAGTGATTTGTCGATCATCGAGCACATCGTCTCGGCGCTCGACTTGTCGACGCTGCCGGGCGCATCCTCGACGTTCAGCGCCTTGACCACGCCGTTGTCGACGGCCATCGCGTAGCGCTTGGAACGGACACCGAGGCCGCGGGCCGTGAGGTCGATTTCGAGGCCGATCTTCTTGGCGAAATCAGCCGAGCCGTCGGCTAGCATCGTGATCTTTCCGGTCGCGCCGGTATCCTTTGCCCACTGCGCCAGGACGAAAGCATCGTTCACCGAGGTGCAGGCAATCGTATATCCCTTCTTCGTCAGTTCCTCAGCACGCCCGACGAAGCCTGGCATATGCGTTTTGTGGCAGGTCGGCGTGAAGGCACCCGGCACCGCGAACAACGCCACCTTCTTGCCGTTGAAGAATTCCGCCGTCGTTGTCGGCTTCGGCCCGTCGGCCGACATTGTCATGAACGTTGCTTCGGGAAGCTTGTCACCAACCTTGATCGCCATTGGGCACTCCTTGAACTTGTATCGGGGGAACAGAAGCGAACCGTCATTCAGCCGGGGGAACAGGATGCGACGGCCGTTCAGGACGCAACCTAGCGCCGAATGCCGGCTGGGCCAAGCGTTGGTCTTGCTTGCGGCGTTTTCGGTTGCGCCTTCGGATGCCCAGTCGTGTCGGAGACGCGTCTGCGGCACGATCGCATCTGGCGGGCTCGATTGCGCATTCGGTTACCCACCAGCCGCCGCCGTGGCCTTGGCCCCTCGTTCGTGCTTAAACTGGCGCTGAGACAACCACGAATCGCGAGGACGAGCATGAGCGGTGCAAGTGAGGTCGTGACAGCCGCGATCCTGGTGATCGGCGACGAGATCCTGTCGGGCCGGACCAAAGACAAGAACATCGGCCATATCGCCGAACACTGCACCATGATCGGCATCCAAGTGAAGGAAGTCCGTGTCGTCGCCGATGACGAGGCGGAAATCATCGACGCGGTGAATACACTGCGCGCCCGCTACACCTACGTGTTCACCACCGGCGGCATCGGCCCGACCCACGACGATATCACCGCCGACTGCGTCGCGAAGGCGTTCCGCGTCAGCATCGATCATCACCCGGAAGTGAAGGCGCTGCTGATCGAGAACTTCAAGCGCCGCGGCGTCGAGGCGACCACCGCGCGCCTACGCATGGCGCGCATTCCCGATGGCGCCGAGATCGTCGAGAACAAGGTCTCGGTGGCGCCCGGCTTCAAGATCGATAACGTCATCGTCATGGCCGGCATCCCGGCTGTCATGCAGGTGATGCTCGACTCGGTGACGCCGCGCCTGAAAACTGGCGCCAAGATGCTGTCCGTTACGATCGAACTGATGCGGCCCGAGGGCGAGATCGCCGACCTTTTCGGCGAGACCCAGAAAGAGTTCCCGGACGTGCCGATGGGCAGTTACCCGTTCAACCGGGAGGCGCGTGTGTTCGGCACACAGCTCGTGCTGCGCTCGACCAACCCGGAGCGACTCGCCGCCGCCGAACAACGGCTCCGCGAGCGGCTCAGGGCCGCCAACATTCCGGTCTGAGATTCGGGACGGGTGTTCTGAACGGTGAATTACGCTACGTCAAAGTGTTGCCGTCTCGGCATGCGTCAGTCGGACCAATGCGACTCGTTTTGTTGCGTGTTAGACGTGTTTGCAGGCTGGATTGACACGCTTCCCGCGCAGCCAGAGTTCAGGATCGCGCGGCCGAACCCCGGGGGATTGCTGGAATGCGCTCCATGACTTTCGTGCCGAAAACCGACACTGCAGTAATGGCGTTGCTCCTGGCCGTCGGCTTGGCGCTGCCATTACCGGCATCGGCCCAAACACCGCCAACTACCGCGCCTGCCGAAAATCAGGCCGCTCAGCCCGTAGTTCCGGCGATGGCAGAACAGCCGACCGCTCAGGTGCAAGCTGGTGCGGCGCCGATCGAGCTCGTGCCCGTGCCCGCATCTGCCACTGAGCCTGATCCACTGACGCCACCTAAGGTTGCTGAGCCCGCGCCGGTTGCCCCTGGCGCCGAGAAGGCAGCCGCGATTGCGAAGCCGGCGCAGTCGGAAGCCGATCCGATTGTTGCCGAGGTGCGGCGGATCCTCTCCTCGCTCAATACCGGTGGCGCAGCACGCGAAGACCGGGCGGCGCTGACGGCGTTCTACAACGAAGGCAATGGCCAAGCCGTCTGGACCTCGCCCGCAGGTGTCACGCCGAAGGGCCAGGCGCTGATCGCGGAGATGAAGCGCGCCGCCGATTTTGGCCTTGAGCCATCTGCCTTCGAGGTGCCGCCTGCACCTGCGAGCGGCGCCTCCAACGAGGTGCTCGCCGACCAGGAGATCCGCATCGGCCTCGCCGCTCTGAAATACGCCCGG
Source organism: Hyphomicrobiales bacterium (assembly GCA_031367895.1). Lineage (GTDB taxonomy): Bacteria > Pseudomonadota > Alphaproteobacteria > Rhizobiales > Hyphomicrobiaceae. Next base: position 3,788 of record JANLQP010000374.1, on the reverse strand, counting down.
CATGCGCGCGGTGGCCGTGTCGATCCGCAGACCGTGAGCAAGCTCATCGACCATCAGCCGCGGATTTATGCCCCGCGCTCGGTGATCGACGCGCTGTCCGTCGGTGATGACGCCGACGTCTACCTCAAAGGCCTGCATCCGCAGCACGCCGGTTTCTGGAAACTGCAAAAGGCGCTGGTGGCCGCACGGGCAGGCAAAGCAAACCTCGACCTCGGGAGCGACACCGGGTCTGAAAACGGCGGAAAAGGCAAGGGCGCCAAGAAGGCCGCCGCCGCTCCGGCATCGTCCGACGTCGTGCAGCGCATCATCGTCAACATGGAACGTTGGCGCTGGATGCCGGACGACATGGGCAAGTTCCATGTCTGGGATAACGTGCCGGAACAGCTGACGCGCGTGATCAAGGATGGCAACACGATCCTCACGGAGAAGATTGTCGTCGGCAAGCCGAACACGCAGACGCCGGAATTCTCCGCACGGATGCAGTTCGTGATCTTCCATCCGTCGTGGGGCGTGCCGGAAGGCATCAAAACCAACGAGCTGGCACCGATGCTGCGCCGCGCAAGCGCCAACAACGGCGGTTTCTTCGGTTCCAGCGATAACGTTTCGCGGGCACTGAAGCGACACGAGCTGGTGGTGATGCAGAACGGCCGTCAGGTCAATCCGGACAATATCAACTGGTCGTCGGTGGACGTACGCCAGTTCCAATTCACACAGCCGCCGAGCGGCAAAAACGTGCTCGGTATCGTCAAGTTCCGCTTCCCGAACCGGCACGACGTCTACATGCACGATACCGCCGAACGGCACTTGTTCAACACTGGCGTCCGGGCTTTCAGCCACGGTTGCATGCGCGTGCAGAACCCGCTGCACCTGGCCGAGGTCATCCTGGCCTACGACAAGGGGTGGAATGCGGAAAAGGTCCGCGCGGCTGTCGCCAAGGGCAGCACTACCGACATCACGCTCGAGAAGAACGTGCCGGTGCACATTACGTACTTTACCGCCGCCGTCGACGACGAGGGCAAGCTGCGTCTGTTCGGCGACATCTACGGCAAGGATGCGCGCGTCGCCTCGGCGTTGTCGGGCAAGCAGAGCAACCTCGCTGCGGCCGTCGCAACAGCCGATCCCGGCGAAGCCCGCGCGAACGGCAAGCGTGACCGGCAAGCCCGCGTCAAGAAGAAGGACGAGCCCTGGAACCCCTTCGGCTTCCTGTCGAATTGACGAACCCTAATGGTGCTGGCGTTTCATGCGGCGGCCGGAAGTCATTCCGGCCGCCGTTGCTGTTTGGTGCGGCCGAGCGCGCAATCTTGCCGGTTGCGGTTGGGCGGGTGTCGGCTAAGCTCCCCGGCACTTCGCTGCTGCAACCGGAATCCGCTGCCCCATGGCCACGACCAAATCCGCTGCCCGCCTCGCCGTCGACGTGGGCGGCACTTTCACTGACGTCGTCCTCGATCTTGGCACCAAGCGCCACGCGACCAAGGTGCTGACCACGCCTGATGCACCCGAACTTGCCATTCTGGAGGGGACGCGTGGTGTCCTCGCCGAAGCCCAGCTCGGCTTTGCCGATCTCGGCCAAGTCGTGCACGGCACCACGCTTGCAACCAACGCCATCATCGAGCGGAAGGGCGCTCGCACGGCCCTGATTGCGACGGAGGGCTTTCGCGACGTCATCGAGATCGCGGACGAGAGCCGCTTCGACCAGTACGACCTGACGATCGAGAAGCCGAAGGTTCTGGTGCCGCGCCGCTTGCGTTTCACCGTGCCAGAGCGCGTCGATGTCGATGGCAAGGTGCGGTTGGCCCTTGATGAAGCCGCGGTCGAGAAGGTGGCGAAGCAGATCGCGAAGCAGCAGTGCGAGGCGGTCGCCATTGCGCTGATCCACGGTTACGCCAATCCGGCGCACGAGAAGCGCGTCGCGGAAATCGTGGCGGCGCATGCGCCTGATATCGCGATCACGCTGTCGTCGGAAGCGTGCCCCGAGGTGCGCGAGTACGAACGTACGTCGACCGCGATCGCCAACGCCTACGTGCAGCCGCTGATGGCCGGCTACCTCGGCCGGCTGCAGGCCGCATTCGCCCGGGAAGGCTACCGCAAGCCGATTCATCTCATCACATCTGGCGGCAACCTGACGAGCCTCGAAACGGCGCAGCAGTTCCCGGTGCGCTTGATCGAGTCGGGTCCGGCGGGCGGCGCCATTCTGGCGGCCCACGTCGCAGCCGAGCGCGGCGAAAAGAAGGTACTGTCGTTCGACATGGGCGGCACCACGGCCAAGATCTGCGTCATCCAGAACTACCAGCCGTTCAAGGCGCGTACCTTCGAGGTGGATCGCGCCGCGCGCTTCCTGAAGGGCAGCGGCTTGCCGGTGCGCATCCCCGTCATCGAGATGGTGGAGATCGGCGCAGGGGGTGGAAGTATCGCGCGCGTCGACATCCTGAAGCGGATTACCGTTGGCCCCGACAGCGCCGGCTCGTTGCCGGGTCCGGCCTGCTACGCCCGCGGCGGCAGGGAACCGACCGTCACCGACGCTGACGTCGTGCTCGGGCGCATCGACGTCGAAGGCTTTGCCGGCGGCATGTTGCGGCTGGAGCCGAAACGGGCGGAAACCGCGGTCACCAACGGCGTCGGCGCGGTGCTCGCACTCGAGCCCGAGCAGGCCGCACACGGCATCGCCGAGATCGTCGACGAAAACATGTCGAACGCCGCGCGCGTGCATTCGGTGGAGCGCGGCGTCGTCATCGCCGAGCATACGCTGGTTGCGTTCGGCGGCGCGGCACCACTGCATGCGTGCCGGCTCGCGGAAAAACTAGGCATCCGCCGCATCGTCATTCCGGAAGGCGCGGGCGTCGGCTCGGCGATCGGTTTCCTCAAGGCGCCGGCCGCATTCGAATTGGTGCGCAGTCGGTTCATGCCCCTCGACGCGCTCGATATCGCCGGTGCCAACGCCCTGCTCGACACCATGAGCCGCGAGGCACGCGTCCTCGCCGAGCCCGCGGCGCTCGGTCAGGCGCTGACCGAGGAGCGCCACGCCTACATGCGCTATATCGGGCAGGGCCACGAGATCGCGCTGAAGCTGCCGCTGACGAAGATCACGACCGCCGACACGGAGAACCTGCGCCGGGCCTTCGAGGCCGATTACCGGCGTCTGTTCGAGCGGCATATTCCGGGTGCGCGGATCGAGATCCTGTCCTGGTCGGTGCTGGTGACGACGACGCCCGAAGTGCCGCGCAAGCTGGTCGCGCGCAAGGCGTCGTCGACTGTCGCAAAACCAACAGGCTCACGCCTGATCTGGGACGCTGGCGAGGCGCGCGAAATCAAGGTCGATACCTACACCCGGTCCGCAATCAAGGCCGGGCAGCGCCTCGAGGGACCGGCGTTCATCCTCGAATCCGGCACGTCGACTTACGTTTCCGCCGCCTTCGTGGCAGGCATCGATGCTGGCGGCGCCATCGTGCTCGAAAGGCCGAAGGCGGCCGGCGCATCCGGAACAAATCGCGACGAAAAGGGCTGAAACTCATGCAGAAGAGCACAAGCAAAACCCGCGCGGTAAAGCCCAGCCGGCTCGGCGAGATCGAACTTCAGGTGATGTGGAGCCGCCTGATCGCGGTGGTCGAGGAGCAGGCGCAGACGCTGCTGCGCACCGCGTTTTCCTCGATCGTGCGCGAGGCCGGCGATCTCTCGGCCGGCGTGTTCGATCGCAAAGGCCGCATGCTGGCGCAGGCCGTCACGGGAACGCCCGGTCACGTCAACTCGATGGCTGAATCGGTGCACCACTTCATCCGGCATTTCCCGCTGGA
>JANLQP010000365.1:0-2291 GCA_031367895.1 Hyphomicrobiales bacterium | reverse complement strand
CTTCAGCGCCTCATCCAGGGACAAATGCGTGATCAGCCGATACCACTCGTCCGTATGGCGGTAATAGGACAGATCGAAGTGTCCGGACTTGACGAACTCCAGCCGCGTGAAAGGGACATCGAACTCCTCACCGAGGTTTTCGGGAAAGCCTGATCGATAGTGTGTGATGAAGCGGTACTTGTTGCCAAGCCATTTGCCGAGGAGGGCGATCGGATAGTTGAACTCAGTTGGCTTGATCGTCGGCAGATAACGGGGCACCAGGACGTCCGCGAGCAGCTTGTCACAGGCCGAGATGATCTCGCGCTTCTCGTCCGGCTTCGGCTTATTTCCGCCTTTGGCGCCGGCATAGGCCCAGACACCTCGTGCCATATCGCTGCCCCCATCGTCCTGTCTGAATGCGATCACGTGGCCACGTGTGGCGTATCGCGATAGATCGTGCGCAACGCTATTGCGCCACCAAGGGCTGGCAATTCCAGCGCGCCGTCGATCGCGTCAATCCGCACCGCTTTCCAATCATTCGCCCGATCGTGGCGTGTCACCGACACACGCTTTTGCTGCACCGTCACATAGTGCTGCAAGTTCGGGATGCTGGCGTAGACCCGCCGCCGCCAAGCCTGATCCGACGGCGTGTTGCTCGGTGAGAGGATCTCGAACAGCACGAGTGCCTCATCAGACACGTGGCTACCGCTTCCCGGTAGTTGCTTTACCATCACGTCAGGGGCCGGAAGGCTCCTGGGTGAAATCGGCACCCGCGTGCCGACGCCCGGGAGCACCAGCCACGTTGCTTTATTCGCTCGCCTGACGAGTGTCAGTTCGACGATCAAATTCGTGGCGATAAGCTGGTGAAAATCGGTTGGTGTCGCGTTCAAGACCGGCTGTCCTTCGATCAGTTCCCACTTCTCATCGTCCGGCCTTGTGGCCGTGAACTGCAGGAACTCCTCGATCGTCATCTGGTCTCGCTCAGCAAGCATCGCGCGCATGGCCAGCCTCCGCGGTTTCTGATCCTGATGCAGCCTAGCACACTGAGGTGGGAAGGCTAAGCCGCGGCCCTGTCATATACCATCACCGCGGCGTCGACGCCCTTGCCGTTGAGCCCTGTCAGGCCGTTGCGGCGCAGCACCTGCTCCAGCGAGGCAAGGCACCGCAGCACGTTCTGGCGGCGGCAGACGTAGCCCATAGTGCCGATGCGCCAAATCTTGCCGTGCAGCGGCCCGAACGATGTGCCGATCTCAATCCCGAAATCGTTGAGCATTTCGGCGCGGAGCTTGTCCGGATCGCGGATTGCCTTCGGGATGACTACGCCCGTGACATTGGCCATGCGGTGCTTGGCATCGCCGAAGAGTTCGAGGCCCATCGCCTCGAGGCCAGCCCGCAGCGCCGACGACGCCAACCGGTGCCTGATGATCCCTGCGTCGATCCCTTCCTCCAGCACGACGCGGGCACATTCGCGGGCGGCGTACAGCATCGACGCGGCTTCGGTATGATGGTTCAGCCGCTTCGGGCTCCAGTAATCCATCAGCATGGCCAAGTCGAAATAGTTGGACTGAATGATCGGCCCGTTGCCATCGACGGCACCCAGCGGCTTGATGCCGGCTTCGTAGTGCTTGCGCGCATTGATCACGTCGGCCGCGCGCTGGTTGAAGGTGATCGGCGCGGAGCCCGAGGGACCCGACAGGCACTTCTGCAAACCGGAGGACGCAATATCGATTTGCCACGCATCCGTCTCGAACGGGTTGCCGGCGAGCGACGCCGTGCAATCGACATACAGCAGCGCGTCGTTCTTGCGGCAGAGCGCACCGATCTCGGCGAGCGGATGCAGCATCGTGGTCGAGGTATCGCCCTGACAGGTGGCGACGAGCTTCGGGCGCTCGCGCCTGATCGCTGCTTCTACCTGCGCCGGGTCGAACACCGTGCCCCATTCGGTCTCGATGGCGACGACCTCGGCACGGGCCCGCCGCGCGATTTCGGCGAGGAGATGCCCGAAGCGACCGAAGATCAGCACCAGCACCTTGTCACCGGGCGCGATCAGGGACGTGAGCGCCGCCTCGATGCCAGCCCGCGCGGTGCCGTCTATGACGAACGTCCACTCGTTCGCCGTGCGGAACACCTGCCGGTAGAGCGCCATGGTCTGGTTCATGTATTGCGTGAATTGCGGGTCGAACTGGCCCTGCAGCGGCACCGACATGGCGCGCAGCACACGCGGATAGACGTCGACGGGCCCCGGCCCCATCAGCAGGCGCGGCTCCGGATCAAGTTCGGAGAAGATCGTCGCTGTCATGACATTGCCCGTC
>JANLQP010000348.1:0-3037 GCA_031367895.1 Hyphomicrobiales bacterium | reverse complement strand
CCAAAACCTCCGGCTTTACTTCCGGCGCCACGTAAGGGTGGCGTGAGATGCGGGCGATCTCGTCGGCGATTTTGTCGGGTGGCAGCACGAAATCCACACACCCCGAGGCGACGGCACTGCGCGGCATGCTGTCATGCTGGGCGCTGTCATTCTGGGCGAAGGTGATGCCACCAGCGGCCTTGATCGCCTCGAGCCCGAGCGTCCCATCGCTCATCGCACCGGAAAGCACCACGCCGATCGCTTTATGTCCGCAATCCTCAGCCAGCGAGGCGAAGAACTGGTCGATCCCGCGTCGGCGGGCGTAGCGATCCTGCGCCAGCAGTTGCAGCTTGCCGCCGGCGATGATCATGTCCCGCCCCGGCGGTATCACGTAGACGTGATCTGGTTGAACCTCCGGCTCATCGCGCACCTCGAAGACTGGCATGGCCGTCGACCGCGAAAGGATCTCGGCCAAATTGCTGGCGTGATCGGGCGCGAGGTGCTGGATGATGACGAAGCAAGCTCCTGTATCGGCTGGCAACGCCTTCAGCAATTGCGTCATCGCTTCCAATCCGCCAGCGGATGCACCGATGCCGACAATAGGAAACGGCACACCTGCCTCAGCGGGAGGTTCTTCATCACCCAGGTCCACCTCGACGCTCGAAACCGGTCGAGCATCGACCGACGTCGATGACCCCGGGCTGGGCTGAGGTTCAGACGCAACGGGCTGATCGGGGTCGGGCTTGCTCATGAAAATTTTCTGTACACTAGCCCGGGTGCTGGGATCTGTAGGGGCTGAAACCATGCTGACGCCGTCATCCCGAAGCCGGTCAAGGCTTGGGCTCGAGCGGAACCACTACCACGAATTCAGTGCCCTGCGGTTGCGGATTGATGGTGATCGTCGCATCAAGCTGCTGCAGGAAGGCTCTCACGAGCCGCATGCCGAGGCCCCTAGTTTTTGCCAGATCAAATTCAGGAGGCAACCCGATACCCTCGTCGCGTACCGAGATTCGAAGCGTTTCTCCCTCGCGCGCCATGCCCACCCAGATTTCGCAGTCCGATTGGCCTTTGTAAGCATGCTTGGCGGCGTTGGTGATGAGCTCGTTGACCATCAAGGCCAACGGGATCGCTCGATCCGTGGCAATCAGGACGTCGTGTTGCGCATCGACGTGGATTTCGCAGTGCGCGACGCTCTCATCGACGTCGCCGCAGACCTGCTCGATATAGCGCCCGACATCCAGGTGTTCGACATCGTCAGTCTGGTAGAGGCGCTCGTGGGCCCGAGCCACAGCGTGCACACGATGGGCAGCAGCTTCGAGCTGCTCCGTCGCCGTAGCGGAGCCGCGGTCCTTTGACTGCAAACGGAGCATGCTGCTGACGATCGACAAGCTATTCTTGATGCGATGGTTCATTTCTTTCAGGAGAATCTGGTGCCGCTCCAGGGCGGCTTTGAGGAGCCACTGGTTTCGCTCACGCTCAATGGCCATTCCTAAAATGTTGGCCGCCCCTTGGAGGAAAGGGATGTCGCTCTCAGTGAAATCGCGCTCCGACCGGCTGTCGACCTCGAGGACGCCAAACGGAGTCCCGTCGCCTTGTAGAATAACATTCATGGCTCGTGAAATATTGTAACGAGCGAACAACTCTGGCGTACGAAATCGCTGCTCGTTGCCAAGATGATTTGAGATGACCGGCTTGCCGGTTTTGAGGGCAAATCCAGCCGGGGAAGCCAGATCGGCCCCGACTTGCGCGACGCCGACCACATCTGGCCCCCAGCCCACACCGGCACGAACCGTGAAGCAGTTGTCGGCCGGCATAAATTCGAGAACCTTGCAGAATTCCGACGGCAAGCCCTCGGCAACCAAGCGTACTGTTTCTGTCAGGAGCACGTCGATCGTGCCGCCGTGCAAAGCGATGACACCGAGCTCGGACAGGACTTCCTGTTGCCGGATGCGCTGATCGAGTGCCTGGCGCGTGATGTCCGGCACATCGCCCCCCGCTTTTGGCTCAACCACGGGAGTTTTACCGTCATTGCTGACGCTCATTGGCAGGCCCTTCATGGCGTCAGTGTCGGATGATCGGGACCGCGCGCACATGCGACGCGGTACGCGAAGACGTTGTTTTCGATCCAGAGCAAACGTCCCGGTCTCGCGTGCTGGTCGCAACGGCACGTTCGGCGATGCCCAAGACACGCTCAACGGACGAAGCACTTTCACGAGGCCGCTCTGAGTGTCAACACATCTCGTGCATCGCATTTGAAATGTGGGATGGATTGAGGGGAGTGCTTGGGTGAGGCAAAGAAATATTGAAAAAATGCAAAGCCAGAACACGCGGGTGATCCGATGTGGGTCGGGATGAGATTTCGAGACCCGAACAGCCTGTACGGACGATGCCATAATAGCCGAAAAAACCAATAGGTTACCCGTCTCAGCTCACGTCACGTCGTCTCACGTCGTCGCCCCGCTGACTTCCTGGCTCCTCAAGTCGGAGCCTTCCCGGATCGCCTGATTTAGTTCGTCACCGGCCTTGCGGCCGACCCGCTGGGTATGAAACGGGCCAACACTTGTGGCAAGGTGGCAGGCAGCGTCGTCGGCGGCGAGATCGGTGTTTCCTTGGTGCGATTGAGCCCTTTGGATAGTTGGATCGGGGACTTCTGAGCACCCCTGAATGTGCCAAGAACCGCGGTGGCCCCGGAGCACGATTACGAGAGTTCCTTTGACGGAAGTTCCATGCCGGCGGCGCCCTTACGTTTGGACGATCGCCATGGAAGTTCTCTACCCCAACTGCGCTGGCCTCGATGTGCACAAGGAGACGGTCGTCGCCTGCAGCCGGCGTGTGATTGCAGGCAAGGTCGTGCGCGAGGTGCGCACCTGCAAGACCACGACGAGCGATCTGCTTGCCTTGTCGGAGTGGCTCGGTGCGCTCGGCTGCACGCACATCGTCATGGAGGCGGCCGGCGTTTACTGGAAGCCCGTTTGGAACATCTTGAGCGATGGCGACTTCGAGCTGATCCTGGCCAACGCCGCCCACGTCAAGAACGTCCCCGGCCGCAAGACCGACG
>JANLQP010000345.1:0-27434 GCA_031367895.1 Hyphomicrobiales bacterium | reverse complement strand
CTGAAACAATTCTTTCACTGCCAAACGTGGCTTCGTGCCCGAGGGCGTCAACCCGGCACGTGGCATCGAGAAGTTCCGCGAGGAGGCCGTGAGCGATATTTGACGAGCGAGGAACTGCAGCAGCTGGGCTCGGCATTGATCGAGACTGAATCCGTCGGCGTGCCCTGGGTGATCGATGAGACCAACCCGAAATCCAAGCACACGCCGAAGGTCTGGAAAGAGCAGCGCCCGGTCGCCGACCCCGGCGCCGTCGCCGCGATCCGCCTGTTGCTGTTCACCGGCGCACGGCTGCGTGAGATCCTGCACCTCGAGCGGACGCAGGTCGATATCGAGCGCGGGCTGCTGTTTCTGCCGGATTCCAAAACGAGCAAGAAGACCATCGTGCTCAACGGCTCCGTGCTGGCGGTGCTGGAGCAGCTGCGGGTGAACGCCAGCGTCAAGGGCGCGCGACCGACCGGCTTCGTGATCAAGGGGCTGTCCGACGACAAACCGCGCGCCGACCTGAAGCGTCCCTGGGAAGCCATCAGGCGGCATGCCAGGCTCGACGGGGTTCGGCTGCACGATCTCCGTCACACGTTCGCATCGATCGGCGCCGGTTCCAGTCTCGGGCTTCCGGCGTTCACTCCCAATCGCGACACCAAAGTTCGCGTCGTTCGACGAGAGGCATACCATGGCTTCAGTTCGGCACCGGCTTCGCGCGCTTTCGGAACTCCGCCGCTGTTACACACCGAAACAATTGCGCAATCATGTTGAAATGCGGCTTGCCTAACGTGGCGGAGCGATCGTGCTGATCGTGTGCTGGTTTTAGGAATGCTGCGTTGCGCCATTTTCCAACCCTTGCCGCGCTCATCCTGGTCCTCGCTCTGGGGACGCTGTCTGCGCGTGCGCACGAAGGCCATGATCATGACAAGCCACCGCCGCTCGCTTTGCCGGTCGCGCCCAGGGTCGTGTCCGTCACACCTGACTTCGAGCTGGTCGGCGTATTGTCGGGCAAAGATCGCCTGACGATCTTTCTGCATGCCTTCGCGACGAACGAGCCGATCAAGGGCGCGCATATCACGGTTGCGGCCGGCGATCAGAGCGTCGATGCCGAAGCGCGCGGCGAGGGCGTGTTCAACGCCTCGGCGCCCTGGCTGTCCTCGGCCGATGGGGTCGATCTCGTCTTTACGCTGCAGCTGGCGGACGGCAACCAGGACCTCATGGCTGGCCGCCTGGAGGCTGGCACGAGCGCGGCGGCGTCGACGGCCAAGAGCGGGACGGCGGGGTCGACCGACAGGATCCTAGCCTACATGAAGGGTCAGCTCGGGGTCGCCGCAATCGGTGGATTGATCGGCGGGGTACTGCTGACGCTGTTTGCGGTGGGATATCCAGGACGACGCGGGGCCGCGGCTGCGGCCGCGGCGGTTGCCTCCGAGGTCGCGACGGAATCGAAGCAAGTCGCGGCGACCACCTCGAAACCCGTCAAGAGCTTGCGCCGCACGGCCGGTGCTCTAGCAACAACCTGTCTGATCGATGGCCTCCTGCTGGCACAACCCGGCGTCGTCCCGGCCGCGCTGGCAGCCGAACTGCCCTCGGTTCCTTCGACCATGGTGACCGATCTTGCGCAGCGCACGCCGGACGGCACGCTGTTCGTCCCCAAGGCGACGCAGCACCTCCTGTCGGTACGCACCATTCTCACGGCGCCCGGATCGGCGGCACGGTCGGTCGAGCTGCATGGCACGATCATCGCCGGACCGCAGCACTTTGGTCGCGTGCAACCTGGAAGGCCTGGACGGATCGAAGCGCCCCCGGCAGGATTGGCTCATGTCGGCTTGCGGGTCGAGAAAGGACAGGTCCTCGGATACGTAAAATCCTACATCGAGGCCGCCGACCGCGCGAATATCGACAGCCAGATCGCCGAGACGGAAGCGCGGATCGCGAAGAACCGGACCATTCTTTCGCGTTATGAGGGCCGGCCCGGTGCCGTGCCCCAAGTCAAAGTGGATGAAGTTCGTGGCGAACTCGACGCTCTGACCCGCAAGCGCGCCGAGTTGGTGCCGAGCACAGCATCGCGCGAGCCGATCCTGGCCCCGATCAGCGGTGTCGTATCGCTGGCCGCTACAACGATCGGCCAGATCGTGGACGCCCGCGACATCCTGTTCGAGATCGTCGATCCCAGCGAATTCTGGGTCGAAGCCCACAGTCACAACATCGACGCCGTGAAGGACCTGGACACAGCCTATGCCGTGTTCGATCACGCCGCGCATGTCGCGCAAATGCCGCTCCAGTTCGCAGGCCGCGGCCTGGCGTTGCACCAGCAGTCGGCCAAGCTGTCCTTCAAAATCCTGCGTGGCCACGAAGGCCTCGCCATCGGCATGCCCGTCAAGGTCATCCTGCAATCCAAGGTGAAAATTGACGGGTTCGTGGTGCCGGCATCAGCCATCGTGCGCGGGCAGACCGGGCTGCCGATCGTCTGGATCAAGACCGAGCCGGAGCGCTTCGAGCCGCAAACGGTGAAGGTCGAGCCGCTCGACGGCACTAACGTCGTAGTGGCCGCCGGTCTCAAGGCGGACCAGCGGATCGTGACCGAGGGCGTGACCCTCCTCAATCAGATTCGCTGAGCCGGAGCGCGGGTCCAGATGTTCAACTTTCTCGTCAGCGGCAGTCTTCGCAATCGCCTGTTCGTCCTGGCGACGGCAGCGATCCTGGTCGTCTACGGAGCGCTGGCGCTGCGCACGCTGCCCGTCGACGTCTTTCCCGATCTCAATCGGCCGACCGTCACGTTGATGACTGAGGCGGAGGGCTTGGCGCCCGAGGAGGTCGAGACGCTGGTGACGTTCCCTCTGGAGACAGTCATGAACGGCATGCCCGGCGTGTCGCGTGTGCGGTCAGTGTCCGGGGTTGGCCTCTCCATCGTCTACATCGAGTTCGACTGGGGCACGAACATCTACCTCAACCGCCAACAGATCACCGAGCGACTCAACGTCGTGCGCGAGCAGTTACCACGTGGCGTCGTTCCGCAGATGGGGCCGATCACATCGATCATGGGCGAGATCATGCTGATCGCGGTCGCCAGTGAGACCGTCAGCCCGATGGATCTTCGCGAGCAGGCGGACTGGGTTCTGCGGCCGCGCCTGCTGACGATCCCCGGCATTGCACAGGTCATCCCGATCGGCGGCGAGGTGCGCCAGTTCCGCGTGACGCTCAATCTCGCCCAGCTGACCAATCTCAACGTCACTCGGATGGAGGTCGAAAACGCGCTTCGCCAATTCGGCACCAACTCCGCTGGCGGGTTCGTGGATCAGCATGCGCGCGAGTACCTGATCCGCAATATCGGCCGCACAGCGAAACTCGGCGACTTGCGCAATCTCGCGGTGGCACACCGGACCGGGAGCACCATCCGCCTGAGCCAAGTCGCTGACGTGGACTACGCCGCGCGCACCAAGCGGGGCGACGCCGGCTACATGGGCCGTCCGGCCGTCATTTTGTCGGTGCAGAAGCAGCCGAGTGGCGACACGCTCAAGCTGACCCACGAGATCGAGGCGGCGATCGCCGATCTGAAACGGGTGATGCCCAAGGAGATCGCCACCGAGGTGCTGTTTCGACAGGCGGATTTCATCAAGGTATCCATCGACAATGTCCTGCGTGTTCTGGTCGAAGCGCTGGTCGTCGTCGCCATCGTGCTGTTCCTGTTCCTGCTGAATTGGCGCACGACCATCATCTCGCTGACGGCCATTCCGATCTCGATCCTGATCACCGTGATCGTGTTCCATCTGCTTGGCCTGACGATCAACACGATGACGCTGGGCGGCCTCGCCATCGCCATCGGTGAGCTGGTCGATGATGCCGTGGTCGACGTGGAGAACGTCTTCCGGCGCTTGGCGGAAAACAAGGCAAGCCCTCAACCGCAGCCGGTCCTGGCGGTCATCGCACGCGCGTCACAGGAGGTTCGCTCCGGCATCATCTATGCCACGGCCATCGTCATTCTGGTCTTCGTGCCGTTGCTTGCGCTGACCGGCATCGAGGGCCGCCTGTTCGCCCCGCTCGGCGTCGCCTACGTCGTCTCGATCCTGGCCAGTCTGGTCACCTCGATCACGGTCACGCCCGTCTTGTGCTCCTACCTGTTGCCGGGGATCAAGTCGCTGAGCGAGCATGAAAGCTGGCTGGTCCGCAAATTGAAGGCGGGCAACCAGCGACTGCTCGATTGGGCCTTTGGCCGGCAGGCCTTCGTGATGGCGACGGCGACGGTCGCGGTTGTGCTCGCGGCCGCCAGCGCCGCCTTCCTGCCGCGCGCCTTCCTGCCCCCGTTCAACGAAGGTACGCTCACGATCTCGATGCTGTTCCGTCCCGGCATTTCACTGGCGGAATCGCATCGTGTCGGCATGGTCGCCGAACGCCTGATCCTCCAGGTTCCCGAAGCCAGGACGGTCGGGCGTCGGACGGGACGGGCCGAGCTGGACGAGCACGCCGAAGGCGTCCACTCCGCCGAGATCGACGTCGACCTGAAGCGCTCGTCGCGCCGCCGTGAGGAGATCATCGCCGACATGCGGTCGCGGCTTGCGATGCTGCCGGCCAATGTCAACATCGGCCAGCCGATCTCGCATCGCCTGGACCACATGCTGTCGGGCGTTCGCGCTCAGATCGCCTTGAAGATCTTCGGCGACGATCTCGACACGCTGCGCGCGGTCGCCGAGCAGCTGCGCACGCGCATGGAGAAGATCCCCGGGATCGTCGATCTGCAGGTCGAGCGACAGGTGCGCATTCCCCAAGTGCAAGTCTCCGTCGACTACGACAAAGCCGCGCAACTGGGGGTGACACCGGCGCATGTGACCGAAGCTCTGGAGTCCATGCTGAACGGTCGGATTGTATCGCAAATCATCGAAGGCAGCCGACGCTACGACGTCGTGCTGCGGGTGGCCGAGCGGGATCGATCGACGGAAGGACTAGGCCGACTCATGGTCGAGACCCCGGCGGGCCGGATTCCCTTGTCCGCGATCGCAACGGTCGTCGAGACCGATGGCCCCAATCAGATTCAACGCGACAACACGCGCCGCCGCATCGTCGTTCTCGCCAACACGGACGGATCGGATATGGCGCGCATTGTCGCCGGCGTCCGCGACATCGCCGCCGACGCGAAGCTGCCGACGGGGTTTTTCACCACGTTGGAAGGCACATTCCAGGCGCAGGAGGAGGCGTCTCGCTTGATCGCCCTCTTGTCGCTGATCTCACTCGGCGCCATCTTCACGGTTCTGTATAGCCGCTACAAATCCACGGTGCTGGCGCTGATCATCATGGGCAACGTCCCGCTCGCGCTGATTGGCAGTGTGGTGGCACTGTGGCTCGCCGGGCAGCCACTCTCGGTCGCCACCATGGTCGGTTTCATCACGGTTGCCGGGATCAGCGCGCGCAATGGCATTCTCAAGATCAGCCACTACGTCAATCTCATGCTGCTGGAAGGCGAGCGCCTCGATCGGGCGATGATCGTGCGCGGTAGCCTGGAACGGCTGACGCCCGTGCTGATGACGGCGCTTTCGGCCGGTCTTGCACTCGTGCCGCTCATGATCGGTGCCGACGCACCCGGCAAAGAGATTCTCAATCCGGTCGCCGTCACGATTTTCGGCGGCCTCATCAGCTCGACGCTGCTCGATACGATCCTCACCCCGGTCTTATTCCTGAGGTATGGACGTGCATCCATCGAACGACTGCGAGAGTCCCGCGACGAGATCGATCTCGGACGTGCTGCCGCGCAGACCTATTGATCAGGATTTGGCTGATCACGCCAAGACCTTCAACAAAGGAGACGACACATGCTCAAGTATCTTGTACTCGCCGCGAGCCTTGCCTTCACCGGACCGGCGCTGGCCCATTCGGACAGCAAATTCACCAAAGGCCCGAACGGCGGTCATCTCGTCGATGCCGGCGGCGGTAAACAACATTGGGAACTGGTCGCGGCCGGCGGTGAACTGACATTGTTCGTTTTGGACAAAGACGAAAAGCCATTGGACGTTTCCAGCGGGGCAGCCGAGGCCCAGGTGCTGCTGGGCGGCAGGAATTTTACGGTCGCTTTGACGCCGGTAGGTAGCAACGTTTTGAACGGCACGGGCCAATTCACGGCTGCGAAAGGCATGCGCGTCATCGTCAAAACCAATAAGATTGGTGGCGAAAGCTTCCAGGCCCGCCTGACACCGCTGCAGTGATCACGCTGAGGAACGATGCCCAAGCGAGACGCCTCGATCGTCGAGAGTGACAAGTCCGAGGGCGGCATCCACACAGTGCCGCCCGAAGGGCACGTATTGATTTGCGACGACGACGCCGAGCTGCGGCGCCTGCTGGCGTCGTTTCTGCGCTCGCATGGTTATCGCGTGACGACCGTTGGCGATGGACGCGACGTCGCCCGTCAGATGCAGTCGGCGCCTGTCGATCTTGTCATCCTCGATATCATGTTGCCGGGAACGAGCGGTCTGGAGATTTGCCGCGACCTGCGGGCGGGATCGATGATCCCGATCCTCATGCTCACGGCCAAAGGTGACGAAACCGATCGCATCGTCGGCCTGGAGATGGGCGCCGACGACTACATGAGCAAACCGTTCGGTCCGCGCGAATTGCTCGCACGGGTGCGCGCTATGCTTCGCCGCTCCAGGATGGCTGGATCTGGAGCCACAACGGGCGCCGGTGGTGTCTTAGAGTTCGAGGGATGGACGCTGGACGCTTCCCGCCGCGAGTTGCGCAATCCGGCCGGCGTCATCATCGATCTGTCGACCGGCGAGTTCGATCTCCTCCTGGCCTTTCTCGAAGCACCGCAACGTATCCTGACGCGCGAGCATCTGCTCGACATCTCCAGGAACCGCGCCCCGAATGGGTTCGATCGCAGCATCGACGTGCAGGTCAGTCGTCTGCGCCGCAAGATCGACGCGAGCGAGGACGGCGAAAGCCTGATCAAGACGGTACGCGGGGCTGGCTACATGTTCGTGCCGAAGGTAAAGCGAGCATGAGTGGGGCAACATGAGCTGGCTGACCGATACGATTGCCGGGCGAACCGTGGTAGTGCTGGTGCTCGGCCTGGGTTCCAGCCTGGCCTTGGCGCAATATCTCTATCAGACCGGAATGGAGCGCGAGCTCGCCGCCAGCAATGCGGATCGCCTCGCCGAACGGCTCCTGGTTTTCAAGCACTCGATCGCAACGCTTGCGCCCGACGAGCGGGACAAAGCCGCGCATCGCCTGTCGGGCGGACCACTCGAGTTCCACTGGAGCCGCGAGCCGCTGGCCACCGCCGGCGGCGCTTTGGACGCGACGACCGTACGCCTGCGCGATACGATCCTGGCTCGCTCACAGGAATTGTATGGCTCTGGGCTGATCGTCGGCAGCAGTCGGGGCGAGGATGCAGGACACGCGGCGCAGAAGCCCCCCGATCATGATCACACCACGTTGTTATCGCTGCGTCTCGATGATGGCAGCTGGGCAAACGCCACACTCGCCCGGGTGCAGTCCGCGCGTGTGACATCACCAAGCCTGATCCTGTCGGCCATACTCGGCACACTGGGAATTCTGCTCATGTCCGTCCTGATGGGGCGCTGGTTGACCCGGCCTCTCGACAGGCTGGCGACTGGCGCCGGCCAATTGTTCGTCTCGTCCGCGAATGTGCATGCACCGCTGCCGGAGGCGGGCACGCGCGAGGTGCGCACGCTGGCCGTCGCCATCAATGACTTGCAACAGCGCATCGCCCGTCTGGTCAGCGAGCGCACGCAGATGCTGGCGGCCGTCAGCCATGACCTGCGCACGCCTTTGACGCGGCTACGCCTGCGGGCCGACAGCGTGCCAGATGACGAGGTGCGACGCTGCATCGAGGCCGACCTCGACGAGATGGAGCAGATGATCGACGCCACGCTCGCGTTCCTGCGCGATGACATGTCGACCGAAAGGGTGGAGCAGGTCGACGTCGCCGCGATCCTTCACACAATCGCAACGGACGCGGCCGACGCCGGGCACACGGTGGAGGTGGATACGCCCCGCAGCCTTGTGATCGTCGGCCGGCACCTCGCACTGAAGCGCGCCTTGACCAATGTCGTGCAGAACGCGGTGAAGTACGGCGGATCGGCAGCCGTATCCGGCGCCGTGATCGGCGCCAGCGTGCAGATTGTGGTGCGCGACGAAGGCCCGGGCATCGCGACCGAAAACCTCGAAACCGTTTTCGAGCCATTCTTTCGCATGGAACCCTCGCGGGGACGCAGCACGGGAGGGCATGGACTCGGTCTGACGGTCGCGCGCACGATCGCGCGCGCGCACGGCGGCGACGTCAGTCTGTCGAACCGGACACCACGAGGACTCGAGGCATTGATGACGCTTCCAGTCGCAGTCGTCTCGAGCCGGTCATAACCACCCAGCCAGCAGTGCAATGCCGATCGCAATCATGGCGACGCCCGACAATCTGCTGCGCTCGCATGCGCTTCGAGATCACCGAGCAGCCCGGCTTATCGACGCCGATCTCAACTTGACGGGCAAGCGACAGGGCGATTTCCTGTTCTCCGGTCGGGGTCATCCGCCGCATGCGCTGACGACGACGCCCTCGAGATCGCCGAGAAAGTCGACATCTGAAGTATCCGGGCAGAGCCAACGTGTTCTGCCCGGCCTCGACGCGCTGGCCGAGCCTGCGTTCAACGCACTGCTGAACCTTGAGCCTGCAGAAAAGTGGACGCGAACGTCCGAACCGCCACGCTAGTAGTGCTTCCTCGCCCAGCTCTACTTCGCCATGATGCACGTCAGCTGGATCGCGTCCTCGGCCGGGGCGCCGACCCTGGCATAGTAGCTCTTGCGCCGGCCGGTCTCCTTGAAGCCTGCCTTGGCGTAGAGCGCCAGCGCCGCCTTGTTCGACGCCGCGACATCGAGAAACATGCGCAAGGCCCCGGAGCGCACGGCAGCGCGTTGGACGCCTTGGACCAGCTTCAAGCCGACGCCTTGCCTCTGCCAACCGGGCAGTACGCCAATGCTCAAGATCTCGGCTTCGTCAGCGGCGACCTGGGCCAACGCAAAGGCCCCGATCTGACGGGGTGCGCCGGCCGCCGCGACCAGCGCCACGGAGCCCGGATGCGACAGCGTCGCCATCACAGAGGCCTCATTCCAGCCTTCCGGAAAAAGCTCGGCGTGTAGCTTGGCGATGTCGCCGGCTTGCTCCTGCACGGCCCAGAGCAGGCTCAGGTAACGCAGATCGGCAGGCGTGGTTTTCTCGATCATGGGTCAGGCTCTCGGCAAGCTTTTGGCTGTCTGCGGCTTGGCATCGGGCGCGCGCAGGTACAGCGGTTTCACAGTTTCGGTTATCGGCAGTGTGTGCGCGACCGCGGCGAGGGCCCGCGCATCGGGCTCGAGGTTGGGCAGCAGTGTTTCGAATGGCCAGCCCGACAGCGCGGCGGCAGCTTGGAGGACCGGACCACCCGAGCCGATCAGCGTGACGCCGGCTTCCGGCAGCAGCGCCAATGCGGCGTCGACGGGCAAAATCTGGGGCTCGGCCAGCGGCGTACCGTCGCCTGAGAACAGTTGGATGTAAACCTCGCCGCGCCGTGCATCGACCGTGACGGCGAGCGGCCGGCCGGCGAGCAGCGCCTCGTTGGTGCCGGCGGCGGTCGCGCGCATTAGGCCAAGGCTCGTGATACCGCACACCGGCTTCCCCGTTGCGAGCGCGATGGCGCGGGCGGCGGCAATGCCGGTGCGCACGCCGGTGAAGGTGCCGGGACCGATGCTGACGGCGATCCGCTGGAGGTCGGTGAACGTAACGCGTGCCTCGCGCATCACGCTTTGGACCATCGGCAGCAGGCGTTCAGCGTGGCCGGTTGCAAGCGACTCGCCGGCGCTGGTGATCGCCCAAGTGCCGTCGTCACCCGGATGGCGCACCGCCACCGAGAGCCGGCCGAAGCATGTATCAAAAGCGAGCACGGTCATGGCTGAACGGTAGCCCATTCCCGCGGGCAGGCATAGCGGGGGGGTGAAGGGGCGGTGACGGTGCGTCGTGGCGCGTTGATTATTGTCCGCTGAACGCGTATATTAATTTGGGCGTCGTAGGAGTGATGGAATGCGATGGCCCCGACGCGCTTGCCCGGTACGGCGTCATCCAGGATGCCAGCGAGGGCGACGTCATCTCGATCCGCATCGGCACGACGGCCGGTGAAATCGATGTCATGGCCTTTCGTAGTTGATGGGTCGCGCGGCCACCGGAGCGCTCCGCTCGCCGCTTGACACCAACCTAAATGGCGAACAACGCACTCACGCCTTCTCGACTGGCCCGCCGCCGTCGACCCAGCCCTTGAAGCCGCCGAGGTTCATTACCTTGGTGTAGCCCATGTCCTTGAGCGTCTTGCCGACCATGGCCGAGCGGCCGCCCGAGGCGCAGTAGGCGATCACGGTCTTGGCTTTGTCGAAGTTCTTATCGTGCGCCTGCGAGCCGGGGCAGGCGCGGAACTCCACAAGCCCACGCGGAATGGCAACCGCGCCCGGCACCTTACCTGCGGCGAGCACCTCGTTCGGCTCGCGGACGTCGAGGAACAGCACGTCGGACTTGCCGACCAGCTTCTTCGCGTCGTCCACGCTGATCCGCGGAATCGCGGTGTTCGCCTCGTCGATCATCTGTTGCACGGTTTTCATTTCTGCACTCCTCGCTCGTGCTGTCGTTATCGATGCAGTCTACCCGACATTGGAGTGGCAAGGCCAGTGGCCGTCGTTCGCCGAGAACTTGACCGCGGTCCGCGGTCTGTGGTGACGCCATTCGGAAAATGATAAACCGCTCCCAAAGCGCTGCATGCCGGCACCCCCTCGAATTTGGCCACCGGGCCTCCTATATCTGCGACACGGGGTCCGGCTGCGCGGGATGCGCAGAGATCTGCCCCCCATGGTCGGGGCGGTGCTAGTGCCAACTGACCTGGGCGGCGACATAAAGTAGGGTGCCACCGTGATTGAGACACACGAGATTGCCGGTCGTCACACTGATCTCGACGCCCTGGCCGCAAAAATAGTAACAATCCGCCGGGATGTGTCGGACCACGCCTCTAAGCATAGGCAATGGCAGCGGACGTGGGACGACATGCTCGCGACACATGCGCAGGCCCGTGCCGAGCTGGCGCAGCATCCGAGTGTCTTCCGGATCCTCGTCGAGGAGGTGCGCCTCGATGTCGATGTGCTCTTCTATCAGATCGCTCGCTGGATGGGGATGCCGGGACGCCCCTAACGGTTCCGGAACGCCGGCATCACCTCATCCTTCACGCGCTGGAACTGCTCGCACATGACGGCTTGCGGCGTTGTCAGCGCAGTCGAGAGGTTGATCGTCTCGAGCCCGGGGAAGCGTGCTTCCATGCCCTTGAGATGCTCGACGAGTTGCGGCGAGGTTCCGGCGAACCATGAGCCGAGCTTCATGTAGTGTTCGAGCGTCGGAACGCCCGCCTTGTCCCAGCCGCCGCGTTTGCCCACGGCCTCTACCTGCGCCGGCGTGATGCCCGGTACGAACCCGAGCGGCGCGAACATCTTCACGTGCTCCTCGTAGTAGGGCGTTAGCTGTTTAACTGCTTCCTCGCGGCTGTTGGCAATGAAGAAGAAGATGCCGATGCCAAGGTTCTCACCGAGCTTCCAGTTCTTGCCCGCCCGGTGCGCGGCTTCCTGGAACGCCTTGATCGGCCCTTCGTTCATGGTTGCCGCACCGCCGCCGACCATCCCCTTGATGTTGTGCCGGATCATGAAGTCCAACGCCTGCGGCTTCGCCGATACCACCGGCTGCCACGTCTCGAACGAGTGGACCGGTCGCGGCACCAAGGTCAGATCCTTCAGCGTGTAGCCGCGATAGGCCACCTCGGGCGGCAGCGTGTAGTGCTTGCCGCGGTGCGAGAAGCGCTCGTTATGGAACGCCTTCATGATCACCTCGACCTGCTCCTCGAACAACTCGCGGTTGCCCTCCTGATCGGTCAGCGGTGCGCCAAACGTTTCCACCTCACGCGTGTGATAGCCGCGCGCGACGCCGAACACGGTGCGGCCCTTGGTGAGGATGTCGGCGGTGGCGTAGTCCTCGGCCATGCGCAACGGGTGCCACATCGGGGCGACGTTGAAGCCGCAGCCTATCTTCAGTTTCTTCGTCACGTGCGCGAGGTGCACCGCCATCATCAGCAGGTTGGGCAGCACCTCGTAGCCCTCGTGCTGGAAATGGTGCTCGGCCAGCCAGAACGTCTCGAAGCCGCAGTCGTCGAGGCATTTCGCGACCGCCTCGGTCTTGTCGAAGACGGTGGCGAGTTGCGCGTTGGTGAAGCGCCGCTCGTTGGCTGGCGTCGCGTTCTGGCCGTAGTCGGGCAGGTCGATATGACCGGGATAGACGGTGACGAAGCTCTTGATCATCAGGGTGGCTCCCGAGGGTGCGAGGGTGGGGCGAGCTTAACCCCATTGTTTGGTGCGTGTCATTATGGGACGGCTACAGATGGGACGGGCTACCGCAATGCCTTGAACGCGTCGACCGTCAGGCCAGCATCGCTGATGATCTTGCGAAGAAGACTGCGTTTGATACGGCTTTGATGATGGGCAGCCATTCGCTCATGCCGCAATCGTAATGCGCTCGCGCTGAGGCCTGACGTCCTCGGGAATTACCTCGCCGCGCGCCAGCCGATCCTCGATCACGAACTCGATCGCTTCGCGCTCGTTCGTCATGGCCTCGTCGTAGGTATCGCCTTGCGTGCCGACTTCGGGGAGCGCGGGCACGTGACGACGAACCCGGCTTCCTCGGCAGCCTCCAGGATAATGGTGACGTGAAGAGGTTGTTGCTCATGCTCGATAATTAACACGCGGGTGGGGACAACAGCAGCCGTTGGTGCCTGGCTTTCAGCCTGACACCGCAGCGTTGATGGCTCGGCTCCGGGCGGCAGCCAGGCGCCTGTCGAACGGTTCAAACCCTAGCCGGCGCCAGTGCGTCGTAGATGCGTTCGTCGATGGTGGTGCGCTGGCCGCTCGGGTGGATCGCCTGGATGCAGACGTGGTCGGCGCCGGCGTCCCAGTACTTCTGCAGCTTCGCCTTGATTGCTCCGGCATCACCCCAGGCGACGTTGGCATCGACGAAGCGATCCGAGCCGCCGTTGCCAAGATCGGCCTCCGTGAAGCCGAGGCGGCGCCAGTTGTTGGCGTAGTTGTCGAGCGCCACGTAGAACGAGAGCGCGGTGCGCGCAGCGGCCCGCGCCTTCGCCGGATCGGGTTCGAGCAGCACCATCACCTCCGGTGCGAGCCACTTGTCCTTGCCGAGTATCCGCCGTGCCTCCGCCGTATGCTCTGGCGTCACGCAATAGGGATGCGCGCCGTCGGTCTTGTCGCGCGCGAGCTCCAGCATCTTCGGACCCAATGCTGCCAGTACGGTGCGCGGACGCTCACTCGGCATCGGCGCCTGATAGGGCGCGGCGGCCATGGCCTCGAGATACGCTTTCATGGTCGCGACCGGCTTGCCGTAGTCGTGGCCGCGAATGCCCGACACGATCGGCTTGTGCGAGACGCCGAGCCCGAGGATGAAGCGGTTGCCGGACTGCTCGCACAAACCTTTTTGTGCGTTGGCCATGGCGAGCGCGTCGCGGCCGTAGATGTTGGCGATGCCGGTGGCGATGGTGAGCGTCGTGGTGCCAGCGAGCAGCCACGCGGCGTTGACGAGCACGTTGCGGCCGCGGCTTTCCGGCGTCCACAGCACCTGGTACCCGCGCCGCTCCGTGCGCCGCGCGAATTCCAGCGCCTCGTTTGCCGTGAGGCTATCGAGACCTTGCCAGACGCCGAGCTTGCCGAGGTTCATGCGTGCAACTCCTGATGTGTGTGTTGAGCGCCAACCCCTGGCCGCGCTGATTATTCGGGACCAACATGTCATCACTGCCGAAGGCCGGCAACACTCAAGCGCGCGTCGCCTCGGCGAGATCGGCGGCAAAGCGGTCGACGGTCTCGGGCGCGGTGTCCCAGGCGCACATCAGACGGCAGCCGCCGGCACCGATGAAGGTGTAGAAGCGCCAGCCCTTGGCACGCAGCGCCGCCTGCGCCTTGGCCGGGATTTCCGCGAACACCGCATTGGCCTGCACCGGGAACATGATGTGGATGCCGTTGAGCCCGCGGATCTTCTCGTGCAACCGCGTCGCCATGGCGTTGGCGTGCCGCGCGTTCTTCAGCCAGACGTCGCCATCGAGCAGGCCGAGCCAGGGCGCGGACACAAAGCGCATCTTGGAGGCGAGTTGCCCCGCCTGCTTGACGCGCCAGGCGAAGTCGTCGGCCAACTGGCGATTGAAAAAGATGACCGCCTCGCCGACCGAGAGCCCGTTCTTGGTGCCGCCGAAGCAGAGCACGTCGATGCCCGCGCGCCACGTGATTTCCGACGGATGGCAGCCGAGCGTCGCGACGGCGTTGGCGAAGCGTGCGCCGTCCATGTGCACCTTGAGGCCGCGACGTTTTGCAATTGCTGCGATCGCGCGCAGTTCCTCGACCGTGTAGATGGTACCGACCTCGGTCGATTGCGTGACCGAGACGGCCTTCGGCTTCGGGAAATGCATGTCCGAACGCTTGGTCGCGAGATGCTCGACCGCATCGGGCGTCAGCTTGCCATTGGCGCCTTCGGCGGTCAGCAGCTTCGAGCCGTTGGAAAAGAACTCCGGCGCACCGCATTCGTCCGTCTCGACGTGCGCGATCTCGTGGCAGATGACGGAGTGGTAGGACTGGCACAGCGAGGCCAGCGCCAGTGAGTTGGCAGCGGTGCCGTTGAAGACGAAGAACACGTCACAGTCTGTCTCGAACAGTTCGCGCAAACGGTCGCAGACCTCGAGCGTCCAACGGTCATCGCCGTACGAGAGCTCATGCCCCGTCGTATTGGCACGGGCAAGGGCGGCCATCGCCTCGGGGCAGACGCCGGCGTTGTTGTCGGAAGCGAAGTGCTGCATCAGGGGCTCCGGTAGAGAGAGCCGCCAACTAAGCAGGCTTTCGCGGCCACGCCAACAGTTGACACCGATGCCCAATGCGGGATTACGCTCAGGTGCAGGCACGTGGGTCGGGAGCGATTGCCGGATGTACAGCAATGAGTGACTTGCAGAACATTCTTATTGCCGCAAAAGCAGGCCTCTCGCCTTGGGAGCAAATACCGCAAAGCCGATGGGCGCGAATTGCGTCATCGTGCGGCACTGCGGAACTGGCGGAGATTCGCGAGCGTATCGCAAAACTGCAAGCCGAACTTCAAGCCGTCGAGGAATGGGACGGCGACACCCGAGACGACATTCATAAAGCGATCTCCTTCTTTCGAGGAATCCTCTCTTTGGGAGACCAGCAACGATAATCGCGTCGTTTCCCCGGGCGCCAGCCGACGGCACGTCGGCGAGGTGCGACCCGGGGTCGATCCCGGTCAGGGGACGCTCCGAGCCCAACGTCATCGGAAAAGCCCCCGGATCGCCGACGCCGGCCGTCTGCCGGCTGACGTCCGGGGAACCGCCATGACTTTTGATTGCGATCGCAATTCACGTGTCGTTGCGGATCGCCTTAGCCGGCAACTGAATGATCACGCCGATCCGATAAGTGCTGCGGCATTTTTCCAGAGGCGGGCGATACTCTCGTAGGTTGGTCTCAAGCGTCATTGTGGAGCAAAGCCACGCAATGGCGCGCGACCCAACATGGCTTGCTCCGAGAACGCCACTTGACCCTAGCTACGTCGCTACGTCACGCCCTACTTCACCGGCCAGAACCGGCGGAACAGCGCCACCAGCGCCGGCAGGAAGACGAGATCGCCGATCAGCGAGGCGAGCAGCGAGATACCGCAAACGGCGCCGAACAGGCGCAGCGACGGCAGATCCGAGAACACGGTGACGCCAAGCCCGAACGCCAGCACGACCGTGGTCAGGATGATCGCCGGGCCGACCAGCACGCGGGCGCGGCGGATTGCAATGGCTGGGTCCTCGCCGGCCTTCTCCTCGCGCGTCAGGCGGTTGAGGAAATGCAGCAGCGCATCGACGCCGAGGCCAAAGATGATCAGCAGCGCGACGACGCTGGCGAACTCCACGCCCTGCCCGAACGCCCACAGCATGGCGCCAGTCGCGACCACTGGGAACAGGCTCGGCAACAGGCTGATGACCGCGCTGGAGAACGAGCGGAACGCGAGGCCGATCAACGCCGCGACGGCAATCACCGCGATCGGCAGGCTCTCGTTCAGCTGGTTGATCATGCGCGATGACGAGCGCGCGGCTATGGCCGGTAATCCGGTCACCGCGATCGTATAGCCAGGCGCTTCCTTGCGCAGACCTTCGAGCGCCTTGTCGATGCGATCGACGACGGGCAGGATCTGGCTCGAGTCAATATCGGGCAGGCGGCCGGTGACCAGCACGGCTTTCTTGTCCTTCTCGACGAAGCGCTGCACCAGATGCTCGGGCAGGATATCAACGTAGCTCTTCACCGTCTCGATCCGTGCGTCGCCGGCGTCGGCCAGCCAACGGCGCAGGCTCTCGACCGACCAGACGTTGCCGAGACCCGCCTGTTTTTCCAGAATCGTATGCGCCTTGCCGATCACGTCAAAGGTTTTGGCGTCGTAGAGGTCCTGTTTGCCGTCCCAGCTGATCATGACGTGCACGGGGTTGGCGCCGGTCAGCTTCTGGTCAAGGCGGCCGGTTGCTTTCAACGCCTGCTCACGGTCCGGCACTTGATCGGCGAGGCGGTAGCGCGGTTGCAGATGCGCGTGCGCTGTTGCGAACGCGGCGAAGAGCCCGAGGCCGATCAGCGAGACCAGCACCGGGCGGCGGACGACGGCATCGACAACGCGGCCGACGATCTCGCCCAGCCAATCCATGGCGCGATCGGAGGGCAACCGTTCGAGGCTGAGCGAGCCGTCGTCGGGCACCAGCAGCTTGGCAATCAGCGGCAGCACGCCAATGACGGCCACGAACGACACCAGCGTCGACAGTGAGCCGGCGAGGCCGAAGTTGCGGATCAGCGCGGATTCCGAGAACAACAGCGCGATGAATGAGATCAGCGCCGTTGCGTGTGCGAGCACACAAGCGGGGCCGACAACCCGCACGGCGAAGGCCAGCGCTTGTTCCTTGCTATCGCCGTGGCGCAAGCGGTCGCGGATGGCGCAGGTGACTTGCATGCTGTCGGCGAAACCCATCACCATGATCAGCGGCGTCATGACGTTGAGGAACAGGTTCATCTTGAACCCGAGCCAGCCGAGCAGGCCGAGCGACCATACGACCGCAATGACAGGTGGAACGGCAGCCACCATCATCAGCGACAACCGGCGGAAGAACGCGAGCGCGATCGCGGCGCCGAACAGCAGCCCGAGGCCATTGTAGACGAGCTGATCGCGCTCGACAGCATTTCGGATCTCCAGCTGCATCACCGGCGCGCCGGTCAGCTGCACCTTGAGGCCGGATCCTTCGAGGCCCTTTTCTGCCGTCTCTTTGATGCCGCCGATGACGGTCTTTGCGCCACGTTCTTCGACCAGCTTGCGGTCGAGGCTGATGACGGCCAACGCTAGCGTGCCATCAGGAGACAGGAATTTGCCCGCGACGATCTCGTTGGCCTTCAGGCGTGCCACGATGGCATCGAGCGCTGGCCCATCCGGCAACTCGTCCGGAACGACCGGAGCAGCGTAGCCCTTGGCGTCCGGTTTGCCGCGGGCGGACAGCATCGAGACGAGGCCGTTGACCCCGTCGGTCAGCTGCAACTCGGTGATGGTCTTGGTCAGGGCTTCGAGGCCAGCCTTCTCGAGCAGGTTCGGGCCTTCGATGACGACCAGGATGTCATACTCGCTCGACGGGAAGCGACGATCGATCTGCTCGTACTGGCGGAATTCCGGCGTGTTGGTGCGGAACAGCTCGGACAACGAATCGTCGACTCCAAGCCGGAAATACCCGAGCACGGCGGCCGCAGTGATAGCGAGGACGGCGAGTGCGACGGCCAGCGGTACTTTGAGGGCGACTGAGCCCAACCGTTCCAGGCCGAACGTGAAGGCAAGGGCCTTCTTTGGCTCGTCACTGCCCGACATGCGTTCTCCCAAAGTGCGGTCAGGCCCCTAATGTGCGGTCCAGGACACAGCGTTATGAGTGACTGTGTCTCCAGGGTCACTCTGTGCGTCGGTTTGGCCACGCTTTGCCGGAATCACCGACGCTGACAGTGCCTCGTATGGCCCTGGTTCGCAAGGCACCAAAACGGCGCGACGCGACGGAAACACGGGCTATTCCGCAAATTCGACACGTTCTGCCGCGACACGGTACGAGGCTGTGTGTGGCCGTGTCCGTGTGTCGTTATTTTTGACGGGAGCCAACTCCTGTGATCCATTGCGGCCTGTTGGGGCATAACGCTTCAGTATGTTGGATGTGCGTGGTGCCGGTTGTGGGTGCCCGGTCGATGCAAGGGGGAACGATGACAGCCGTCACGGGTGCGAGTGCCGCGAATGTCCCGAGGGCAATCCTCGCGGTTCTCCTGTTGGTGGCGGCCATGCTCGGCCATGCGGCTGCCGCGCACCCGGCGCGGGCGGCGGATCCGGCGGTCGCTTTCATGGATAAGGTCGCCCGCGAGTTGCTGGCGGCTTCGCGCTCCAAATCGCCGGAACTGATCGCCAGTGTCGTTCAGCGCTACGCCGATGTGGCTTATATCGGCCCCTACTCACTCGGCAGCTACCGGAGCCAGCTCCAGCCTGCAGACAAGCCCGCCTACACCGCCGGCATGACCAAATTCATCGGCCGCTATTCGGCGCAGCAAGCACCGAAGTACCCGGTCGCCAAATACGAGATCCTGTCGAGCATGCAGGGTGGCTCCGGCCTGATGGTCGACAGCCGCATCACGATGCGCGACGGCTCCGCCTACGACGTGCGCTGGCTGCTGGCCAAATACGGCACCACCTACCGCGTGCGCGATGCCATGGTCTATGGTTTCTGGATGACGCCGTTCCTGCGCCAGATCTTCGAGAAATACGTGGCGGAAAACGGCGGCAACGTCAAAGCGCTGGTCGCCGTTCTCAATCGCTGAGCGGTGCCGGACTGCAGACCCGGCACGCTTGCGCGACCGCGCCGCCGCCGCTCGAGCTGCTACGGGCGACGCGCGGCGGAATAGAATCCGCCCAGGAATAGCTGTCGACCGGCCGGGTGACGATGCCGATACTGGCGGCTGCCCCGGTTGCGAGAGCGAGCACTGCAAAACAGCGCCGCGCGTTGCCGCCATTGATGAACGAGGCAATCGCAAGCAACAGCAGCATTGTGAGAAACAGGGCTACGGTGATGATATCGTGAAGCGACAAATCGGGCATGACGCGCACCTTATGGTTACCGGCGTGCGGTCCGATGCGTGCCCTTGAAAACCACTCGGGAACGGATGGAACGCGACGTAACATCGGCAGAGCAGCCCTCGTGCCAGGGTCCGAGTGCGGCGCGCCGGATCGCCGGTCATGGTTACCGGCTGCCTCGTCCTGGCGCATGCCTGGGCCCCATCGTCGCCTCTCGTCAGGGGGCGGCGTTTCTGCAAATCTCCGAACGGAAACCTGATCTCCGAAACCCGAGAGCCCACTTGAGGATGCCGCCATGCTGGTGATGGACGCGATTGCCGAGATCCTGAAGCGCGAAGGCCTGAAGACGATGTTCTGCTTCCCGACGACGCCGATCATCGAGGCGGCTGTCGCGGCAGGCCTGACACCGGTGATCTGCCGGCAGGAGCGCGTTGGCGTCGACATGGCGAACGGCTACGCGCGCACCGCCAATGGCCGCCCACCCGCCGTGTTCGCCATGCAGTACGGCCCGGGCGCCGAGAATGCATTTCCCGGCATCGCGACGGCGTTCTCGGATTCAGCCCCGTTGTTGCTGCTGCCGCTTGGCCACCCGCGCGAGCACGCGCATCTCTTCCCGATGTTCAACTCGACGCGCACCTACGCCTCGGTCACTAAGTCCGTCGAGCCGATCACACTGCCGACACAGGTCGGCGGCGTCATGCGGCGCGCTTTCAACGGCCTGAAGAACGGCCGCCTTGGCCCCTGCATGGTCGAGGTTCCGATGGACGTGGTGAAGGCGAAGCTCGACGGCATGCCACCCTACGAGGTCGTGCGACAGGTGCGCTCAGCCGGTGATCCCGGCGATATCGACCGCGCCGCGAAGCTGCTGCTCGACGCCAAGGCGCCCCTGATCTACGCTGGCCAAGGCGTGCTCTACGCCGAAGCCAGCGATGAACTTGTCGCGCTCGCCAACCTGCTGCAGACCCCGGTCATGACCTCGGTCGACGGCAAGAGCGCCTTCCCCGAAGACCATCCTCTGGCGCTCGGCACCGGCGGGATTGTCTACACCGGCCACGGCCATCATTTCCTCAAAGAGGCCGACGTCGTGCTCGGCATCGGCTGCAGCTTCACGCCACATCGCATCACCAGCCCTGCAATGGCGCCGACGCAGCGCATCATCCACGCCACCAACGATGCGCGCGATCTCTACAAGACCTACAACTGCGAGATCGGCATTCTCGGCGACGCCAAGCTCGTTCTGGCGCAACTGATCGAGGCGGTGAAGGAACGCTTGGGGAAGAAGAAGCGGCCGGCCCAGGTGGCGCAGGAGATCGCGCGGCTGTCGGAGGAGTGGCTGGCGCAATGGAACGCCAAGCTCACCTCGAACGAACGGCCGATCAACCCCTACCGCGTGATCCACGAATTCATGCGCGTGGTCGATCCGAAAGACGCGATCGTGACGCACGATTCAGGTAGCCCGCGCGATCAGATCCTGCCGTTCTACAAGGCAACTCGGCCGCGTTCCTACATGGGGTGGGGCAAGTCGCATCAGTTGGGCACCGGTCTCGGCCTGACGATCGGCGCCAAAGTCGCGGCACCCGACAAATTCTGCGTCAACTTCATGGGCGACGCTGCGTTCGGCATGACCGGACTGGACTTCGAGACAGCGGTGCGCGCTGGCATTCCGATCTGCACGGTGGTGCTGAACAATTCCACCATGGCGATCGAGATCCCGCACATGAAGCTCAGCCACGAGAAGCACAAAGCGCGCGATCTCGGCGGCAACTACGCGGCGCTGGCACGCGAGCTTGGCGGCTGGAGCGAGCGGGTCGACGATCCCGCCAAAATTGCGGATTCCTTCAAGCGCGCGCGCAAGGCGACGGAGGAGGGCAAGGCCGCGCTGATCGAGTTCATCACCAGCGCCGAGACGGCGTTCTCGCATCGCGCGCCGCCGGTTGGTGGGTGAGGCGGGTGCCGGGCTTCAGCCCGGCCCCCCCGCGGGTCGCACGGTGTCAGGCTTGAAGCCTGACACCCATCACTGTCCCATCCACGGATACTGCCGTGCCATCTGTGCCCGGCGCGTCAGGACGTAGCCGGCTGCACCGACACCGCCCAGAACCACGAGGTCGACTATAAAACTGCGCAGCGACAACAGTGTGCTGCCAAAGACCGCGAACTGCACGAACCGCACAGCGCAGGCCAGCAGCAGCATGTAGGGCGCCAGCTGCCAGACCGAACGCCACGTATCGGCAATGGCGCGTCCTGAGACAAACGCCGCTGCGCCGCCGAGGAGCAGCGTCACGATGACGAACGCCCAG
Organism: Hyphomicrobiales bacterium; assembly: GCA_031367895.1. GTDB lineage: Bacteria > Pseudomonadota > Alphaproteobacteria > Rhizobiales > Hyphomicrobiaceae. The sequence goes on along the minus strand of JANLQP010000345.1, from coordinate 5,930 downwards.
ACGGAAGATGCGCCGTAGAGCCAGTCCGGCATGGTTCGCGTTCACTCCCAAGCACGGTAGCTCACGGGGTCAGACTCATGGGTTTGACGCCACATCCCATGGGTGTGACCCCACATTCAGTTCACTTCGCCTTCGCGGCCATCTCGGCCACGTAGTCCCAGTTTACGAGGTTGTCGACGAACGCCTCGAGATATTTCGGCCGCATGTTGCGATAGTCGATGTAGTAGCTGTGCTCCCAGACGTCGCAACCAAGGATCGGCTGCGCGCCGTGCATCAGCGGGTTCTCGCCGTTCGGCGTCTTCATGACTTCGAGCTTGCCGCCTTTGACGGCGAGCCAGCACCAGCCCGAACCGAACTGCGTCACGCCGGCTTGGATGAAGTCCGTGCGCATTTTGTCGTAGCCGCCGTATGCGGTGACCAGCGCCTCGACCGAGCCGGGTAGCTTCTTGCCGCCGCCGCCCTTTTTCATCCAGTTCCAGAAGTGGATGTGATTGTAGTGCTGGCCGATCTGGTTGACGACGGGCTGATCCTTGGTGCCGAACGCCTCGACGCAGATCGCCTCGATCGACTTGCCGGCATACTTGGTGCCGTCGCCTGCGAGCGTGTTTCCGGTCGTGACATAGGCGTTGTGATGCTTGTCGTGGTGGAACTCGAGTGTCTCCTTCGACATGTAGGGCACGAGCGAGTCGTAAGCATAGGGCAGCGCGGGAAGTGTAAAGGCCACGGTTGTTCTCCGTTGTTGGCGTTGTCGATCGGGGGGTGGCCGGACCCTAGCCGGTGGCTGGGAGCAAGACAAGCACTGGGCCAGCACTGGGCCAAGTCATGCTCTGAGGCAAAGATCGGCAATCTCCTGGACGACCATCCGGCATGCATAGCGGGCTGTGCGTGACCACGGTCGTGGAAAACATGCGGTGCGCGCTGGCTGCGGTCCGCGAATTGTGTGTCCTTGTCGGCATCGGCGACAATGCCTGCGCGAGTCGCCATATCTTGGGACAATCTTTCGTGGAGGCTTCGATGGCAACGCGATCTGCTGTAACGCAACTGGTCAGGAAAGTGGTTTCCGAACTGTCCCGCGGGCGCCCCGGCGACTCGTCGCAGCTGGCGTTGGAATCGATCGGACGGACTCCGGAGCTGGCAACCGAACTCCTCTCAGTCATGATCGACGAGGGCGCCAAGAAACGGCCGAATGATGGCGTTTTGTCTGCTTGCAGCTACCTGCTCGGGCATGCGCTTGAGCAGGTTCGCTATGCCGTCGATCGCGAGAGTCCTGACGGGGAGGCACTGGCCGAGTTACTGCGGAGCAGGCTGTTGGCCGCTGGCGCCGGTGGACGGATCAGCCCGCCTGTCATGTTGCTCGTCCTGCATTTGTTCGCGTCGGCGAAGCTCGAGATGGGCGATGATTTGCGCGCGCTGTTGCAGAGCATGATGGAGGGCGATTCCGAAGCCCGGGACCAGATCGAAGCGGGCGATTGGGATCGTCACTTGGCGGAGATGGTCGTTGAATTCAATGGCGACGCATTCGCGCTTTATGCCTTCCTCGACGAAACCATCACGGCGATGCCCGAAGAGATGCGCCCCGGGTTCGTGACGGCGATGTACGCGGCAGACGATGCTGCAGTCCGCGAAGCTGCGGTCGGCTTCTTGTGCTGCGCGTCGCCGGCGGTCCGGGTCGGGTTGGCCGGAATGATCGAACAGTCGGCGTCGGAGGGAGCCGTCAGTCCGACCATGCTGCGGCGCATGATTGCCGTGCGCAACTGGTTGCCGGCGAACGAGCGTCCGGCGCTGGATCGGGCGATCAAGGCTTGCCGCCAGCATGGCGTCGCCTGCGCCAGTTGGCCAAAAGCTGCGGCAGGTCGCGTGCTGGCCACCGGCATCGACGGTTCCGGCGCTCACAGCGTGAATTTCATTCTGCCTGATGGCCGCAAGTACGCCTTCGCCGCCATGCTCGGCAAGATCGGTTCCGGGGTCCGCGATGCCTGGGTCTGCCGGGACATGTCGAAGAAGGACCTGAAGGAGGTGGAGGAGCGCTTCGCGACGGATGCCTTCCTGCGGCCGACATCGTTGGCGTATGCCGGCATTGCCGTGCGTGCGATGATCGCCATGAATGTCGCCTTGGAGACAATGCCGCCGTTCGGGCTGCTGGTGGTTGCGGAGACCGTCGGCCTCGACGATCTCAATCCCGTCGCGTTGCCGGCCGCACGCATGGTCGAAGATCTGCTTCGGGACGTGCCCCCCGAGCGACTCGCGGCCGGTGGGGTTGAGGCGGTGCTGGCTGCCAGCGCATCTTGGTTCGACCGGCATCCAATGCTCGAAACATGGTTCGAGGACAGTGAGGCTGTCCGTCGATTGCTGGCCAAGCGCGGCACCAAGACGAAGCACCAAGCGGCATTGCTTGCCGGACCGACGCTGGAACGCCGGTCGGCGTGGGCCGACATGCTCGCTTGGACGGCACTGGCGGCAAAGCATGCGGCGTCGGGCACGGACTGGCAGGACTTCGCCATTGTCGCTCGGGAGCTGCTTGGTCAGCGGCCGCTTACCGAGATCCCATTTGCGCTCGCGATCGCCGGCGCGACCGTTGAAATCCATTGCGGGACGTAGTTTCGGCGTTGAAGCTGGGCGTGCAGGCCAAGGCTAGTCCGACGTGTCCGTTGCATCGCGGTCCCGCCGCTGCGTATCCCCGGCCTGCAGATGCCGGCCGGTGTCGCGCAGCTCCAGCATGTTTTCCCGGTACGTGGCGCCGGCCGCCTCGGCGCGGGCAACGCGGAAGTGCAGGCCCCAGGTGCGGATTTGTTCAGGCGTGCGCTCGCGCTCCCGTGTGGCCGCGGGCCGGACAACAGCCTGCATTTTTCGATCCTGTCTCCCAACTGCTATGCCTGCCGTGATTGGCTCACGCTTGGAATCACATCGCAGGCATAGGTTTGGGGCCAGGCCAAACCGAAGTTCCCTAAAAATCCAGGACACAACGGCGTTTTCGACGGCGATGTCAACGTGCTTGGGTCGACACGACTTACGGTTTGATCCAGCCTGCGCGCGTCCCCTTGAGCGAGCTGGCCGGCATCGGTTGCGCGAGCGACAACAAGCGCGCTTTCAATGTCGCGCCGTCGATGTTCGGTGTCTTCGCCGCGACCCCGGCTGCAAGCGCCGCCAGCCGCAAGGCCGCAGCGTTTTCGAGCGCGGCGCTGCGGTCGTCAGCTTCCGTTGCGATCAGTTGGTCGAGGTTGCCGGCCACGGCCACATCGACCGATGCCGCGCCCCAGGAGGCGCCGTGCGCCACCAAGCCGTCCGCGCTTGCCGCCGTCACAACGACGAGATTCGGAAGTCGGAGGCTGGCCGGCCGCAATTCGAGGCCATCGATGTCGCGGCCAACGTGACCTGCCGGAACGATCAGCAGCAACTGACGTGCCCGGGCGCCCATGTCCTGGAACAACTGCCACGACTGGAGTTTCGGATCGGGCGCACCGCCGACCAGCAGAACCGCGATCTGCGCCGGGGTCTGCCCCACAAACGCGAGAGCGCCACCGAGCGCCAGCGGATTGGCATCGGGAACCCGCACGGGGATCAGCCGGACGCCAGCAGTTTGTGCGAGCCAGCGCTCGGTCATGGCCGTGCCAGCTTGCGGCGGGACGCGGCGGCCGGCCAGCGGGGCTGCCTCGAGTGGCCGCGCGTCGTCGTCGATGACGTCCCAGGCGATGATCTCGCCTTCGCCGTCGCGGGCGAGGCGGGCAGCAATCTCGGGGCGGCGATAATCGATGCCGGCGCCCATGACGGCGACGGCGATGCCGCCGGGATCGCGCCCGAACGGGACCCTCGGTTTCGGCGGGCCAGTCTGGGCTGCGGCGGGACCGGTTGCCAACAGCACGGCGAACGCCAAGGCTATCCAGCGCGTCAATCCCTCTGTCAGACGCTGATCGTGCCGCATTACCCCTCGCGTTCTGCGTCCCTGCGCGCGCCTGTTCGTGCGCCGCACGGCGCGCCGGAACACCTTGATCTGCCTCGTCGGGCTGGCTCCCAGCCGCCGCAGCCCTGCTCATATCACTTGCATCGCCGTCGAAGTCACCTTAGAACGCCACCGACCCCGCAACTGCGAGCTGATCACTTGGCTGGCGCCGTTGCGTGTGCTTTTTCGCAACTCTGCGCAGTGTCGGGCATCTATTGTCCGCTCGGCAGACGCGCCGCAAAGCACGGCAGGAGAGGTGGCAGAGTGGTCGAATGCACCGCACTCGAAATGCGGCAGGCTGGGTGACTGGTCTCGGGGGTTCGAATCCCTCCCTCTCCGCCATTACCCCTTTTTCGAGCCCTCCCCTTCATCCCCAGGAATACCCACAACCACCGGAAAACACGGTGGTTTTTTGCTGTCTGCGGTGGCAAAACGTCTACAACGCCCATGTCCAGCGGGGTCGTTCCGTCCCCGTGATTGTGGGACGAAGCTGTGGGACGGGCGTTTGGTGTTGCAACTAAATTGTGGGACGGACACAAATGGCGAGGGCATTAAACCGCTTGACCGCGATGGGGGTCAAGAACGCGTGCAAGGGCATCCACCAGGACGGTGGAGGATTGGCTCTAAGGATTGATGGCGACGCTGCGCGCTGGTTCATACGCGTGTCGTTGAACGGCCGGCGCCGGGACATCGGTTTGGGCAGCAGGGACGCCGTGTCGCTTGCGGAAGCCCGAAGGAAGAGCCACGAGGTGCGGGAGAAGGTGGCGGCGGGCATCGACCCAGCGCCACCGAAGGCTGTCCTTGCCGGCCCGATGTCCTTCCGTACGGCCGCTGAGGAAGTGATGGCACTTCGTCTACCAGGATTATCGAATGATGTTCACAAGAAGCAGTGGCGCTCCACGCTTGTGACCTATGCCTATCCGGTCATCGGCGAACTGCCGGTGGCGCTCGTGTCGTCGGCAGATGTTCTCCGGGTTCTCTCCCCAATCTGGTTATCTAAAGGGGAGACTGCGCGTCGGGTTCGTCAGCGGATCAAGGTTGTTTTGGACTGGGCCGTTGTTTCTGGCCACCGGGGGGCGGACACGGCCAACGCGGCGACTGCAGTCGGCCCTGGTTTGCCGAAACAGGCGAAGCGGGACCGGCACCACGCTGCAGTTGAGTGGCGAGACGTTCCCAAATTCGTCGAGTCGCTACGCCTTTCGTCGGCCGGTCCGTCCGTCCGCCTGGCGCTTGAATTCTGCATCCTGACGGCAGGGCGAACGGCGGAAACGATCGAGGCCGAATGGTCGGAGATCGACCTGGACGCGGCAGTTTGGACGATCCCGGAGAAAAGGATGAAGGCGCGGGTCGCGCATCGGGTTCCGCTGAGCGTTCCAGCTCTTGCGATCTTGCGTGCTACCCAGCGCCTTTGGCCGGACTCGACGCTGATTTTCCCCGGCATGAAACTCGGCGAGCCTCTATCGAACATGGCACTGCTATCGTGCGTCCGACGGCTTGGCGGTCGAAAGACGACGCATGGATTCCGATCAAGCTTCCGGGATTGGGCGGCCGACAACGGAATCGCGCGCGAGCTTGCGGAAGCATCGCTGGCGCACACGCTCGGCAAAATTGAAGGCGCTTACCGCCGAAGTGATTTGTTGGATGCACGCCGCCCTGTGATGGTATCGTGGGCGGCGTTTTGCGCGCCTCGATGACGTCCCCTAGGGAGCCCGTCCAGATAGCCAACGCGAGAGCCAACGTGTGGAATGGGATTCCACACGCAACCGACAAGTCGGGTGGATCGCTGCCAGCACCACCACTTTCAGCGCTGCTCAAGGTGTTCGAGAGCGGATTTGCACCTCGACTTGGGCAGGCGGTGGTTGTCGGCAGGAATTCCATTCCACGACTCCGCTCTACAACTGACTAAATGGACAGGCTCCTAGGTCGGGGACTGGCGCCGTTCCGTTTCGGGGCTGACATCGTTGGAGGCAAGGAGCAGATCGCCGACGGCATC
>JANLQP010000341.1:0-27657 GCA_031367895.1 Hyphomicrobiales bacterium | reverse complement strand
CCGCAAGCCTGACCGGCTTGCCGGTATTCCATGCCGATTTCGACCTGCCGATCGCGCGCATCCTGCACACCTCGACGCCGCATCACTATCGCAATGGTCTGCCCGGCGAGAGCGAGGAGGAATTTGCAACCCGGCTCGCCGCCGATCTCGCGGCGATGATCGAGCGGGAGGGGCCGGAGACGATCGCGGCCTTCATCGCCGAGCCGATCATGGGCGCCGGTGGCGTCATCGTGCCGCCGAAAGGCTACTTCGAGAAGATGCAGGCGGTGCTGTCGAAGCACGACATCTTGATGATTGCCGACGAGGTGATCTGCGGCTTCGGGCGTACCGGCAACTATTGGGGTTCCGAGACGCTGAACATCAAACCCGACACGATCACGATGGCGAAGGCGATCACCTCGGCTTATATGCCGCTCGGCGCCATCACGGTGTCCGAGCCGGTCTATGCAGCGCTGGTCGACGAGAGCAAGAAGCTCGGCGTGTTCGCGCACGGCTTCACGTATTCCGGCCACCCGGTTGCCTGCGCAGTCGCCCTGAAGACTCTCGAAATCTACGACCGCATGAATATCGTCGGCCACGTGCAGCGCGTGGCGCCCGTGTTCGAGCGCCGCTTGCAGGCATTCAACGACCACCCACTTGTCGGCGAAACTCGCGGGCGCGGCCTGATCGGCGCGGTCGAAATCGTGAAGGACAAGGCCTCGAAGGCATCGTTCGATTACCGCCAGGGCGTCGGCGCCAAGACGGTCGCCTTCGCGCAGGAGGAAGGCCTGATCTGCCGTGCCGTTGCCGGCGACTCGATTGCCGTCTGCCCACCGCTGATCATCGACGCGGCCGGCATCGACGAGATGTTCGATGCGCTGGGCAAGGCTCTAGACAAGACGCTGGCGTGGCTGCGGAAAGAGGGCATCTTCACTGCGTGAGGGTTCCGAGCCGCCGATGCACCTGCATGCATACTCGTGCATGTCTCCGACATGGCGCCAAAGGGCTCCGCCCTTTGGGAACCGGCTATCTGGACGGCAGCGTCAACGTCTGCCCCGTCACCAATGTGTCGGATTGAAGGCCGTTCACCTGCTTCAGGGACGCAACGGTCACACCGTGCTTGCGGGCGAGGCCGAACAGGGTGTCGCCGGGCTGAACCTGTATGCTGCCGCCGATTCCGGCGGGCGCTGCAGCTTGCACCGTTCCCGTCCTGCGCGGCGCACCCACTGCCGGCGCAAGCGCCGCTGGCATCTGTCCATCGAGTGAAGGGGCAGCGCCAGTCACAGGGTCGCGTCCACCCTTGTATTTCACATTTTTATAGGGATCGGGTGGCACCGGACGCGCCGGCTCCTCGTCATCCTCGCGTGTCTGGCGCCGGTCGATACTGCCGGTCAGCCGCACCTGATCGCTGCGCGACGTATAGCTCTGATTGCTGGAACATCCAACGCTGGCGAAAAGCAGGCCAGCGAGGCCGATCAGAACGAGGAAGTGTTTTTGGCGTGTCATGGACCCGGGCCGGTTTGCACTACGCTGCGAACGAAAATGTGTCCCTAGTTGCCGCAGTCATGGACCAAACACAGTAAATGCGACGTTAACCTGATGAGATTGTGGTGATGACGCGGTCCTTTCGCAAGGGCCTGATGCAGAGTTGCCACTCTATGCCTCGCTCTGGATCGGGTGTCAGACCCTGGCAGAAAGTGATGGAGATGCCACACCCCGGAGCAAGGGCTGACACCCAGCTCTCACGCCTTGGTGCGGACGTAGCTGCCCGGCGCGTCCTCGATGACCCCGAGCTTGGCACCCGGTTTGCGCGCCGCGACCTTGGGCCCGGAATGCTTTGCGAGCCACTTTGCCCAGTGTGGCCACCAGGATCCGGGCGTTTCTTTTGCGCCCTCCATCCATTCGGGGAGTGTCTCGGCGCGGTCCTTGTTCGTCCAGTACTGGTACTTGTCCTTCTTGCCCTCTTCCGGCGGCGGATTGATCACCCCGGCAATATGGCCGGAGCCGGAGAGCACGTATTCGACGGGGCCGCCGAACAGCTGCGAGCCGGAATAGACAGAGTTGGCTGGCGCAATATGGTCCTCGCGTGCGGCAAGCTCGTAGATGGGGATCTTGACCTTCTTCAGGTCGAGCTTTTTGCCACCGATCGTCATCTCGCCCTTGGCGAGCTTGTTTTCGAGATAGAACTCGCGCAGGTAGTAATTGTGGTTGGCGGCCGGCATCCGCGTCGAATCCTGGTTCCAAAACAGCAGGTCGAAGGGAAACGGCTTCTTGCCAAGCAGGTAGTTGTTGACGATGTAAGGCCAGACTAGGTCGCGCGGGCGCAGCATGTTGAATACCGTCGCCATGCGCGAGCCGTCGAGATAGCCCTTCTCGGCCATCATCTCCTCGAGCGCCTTCAACTGGGCATCGTCGATGAACAGCTGCAGATCGCCCGCCTTGGTGAAGTCGACCTGGGCGGCGAAGAACGTGGCCGAGGCAAATGGTTCCTTAGCCTTGGCCGCGCACTGCGCGAGTGTCGTCGCGAGCAGCGTACCACCGACGCAGTAGCCGATGACGTTCGACTGCTTGGCGCCGGTCTCTCGCTGCACGGCATCGGCCGCTGCCAGAACCCCCTCCTGCATGTAGGATTCGAAGGTCTTGTGCGCGAGCTTTTCGTCCGGGTTGACCCAGGAGACCACGAACACCGTGAAGCCCTGCGCCACCACCCACTTGATGAACGACTTCTGCGCCGTCAGATCGAGAATGTAAAACTTGTTGATCCAGGGCGGCACGATCAGCAGCGGCACGCTGTGCACCTTCTCGGTGCTCGGCGTGTACTGGAACAGCTGCAGGATCTCGTTCTGGAAGATGACCTTGCCCGGCGTTACCGCGAGGTTGCGGCCGACCTCGAAGGCGGTGGTGTCGGTCTGGCTGATCTTCAGCAGGTCCTTGGACTTGGCCATGTCCGCGAGCAGCTGCTCCATGCCCTTGACGAGGTTGGCGCCGTTCGACTGCAACGTTTCCTTCAGGACTTCCGGATTTGTCATCGGGAAGTTCGAAGGCGAAAGCGCGCTCGAAATCTGCGTCAGGTAGTAGTTGGCGCGTTGCTTCGTTCGGTCGTCGAGGCCCTTGGTGTCGGCAATGATGCGCTCGGCCCAGGTCGTGGTGACGAGATAACTCTGCTTCAGGAAGTCGAAGTAAGGGTTCGCCGACCATTCCGGATGCCGGAAGCGGGCATCGCCTGGGCCCGGCTCTGCGACCGGATCGGCTGGCTGGCCCATCGCGCGGGCCCAGGCGCCGGTCCACAGATCCACGTAGCTGGACACCAGCGCCGTCTGGGATTCCATTGCCTTGGCCGGATCAGCCACCCATAGACGCGCCACCTCGCCGAGCACCTGGCTCGCAGCCGTCATCTCGCTGGCTTGGCTATATGAGCCGCTGTTCTTGCCGTCCTGCCGCTGCATCAGTCCCGCGAATGCGCGACCGCCGCCTTCCATCACGCGCGTCATGTTGCGGATGAATTCCTCCGGATTGGACACCCGGTAGGATTGCCAGTCGCTTTCGGTCGGGCTGGCGGTGCTGGCCGAACTGGAGGTGGAGGTGGTGGTGGAGGTGGGCGGTGCCGGCTTCTGCATCGTTGATCCTGGTCGCTGCAAATGGCGAAATGCCGGTCGCGATCATGGGTCGCGGCCCACGGTCGCGCCTTATTCCTGGTGCAGGGATGATACAAGTATGTAGCATGACTGTCGGCAAATGTATCGGCCAGTGGGTAACCCGGCCATATAATTTGCGCGGCGACTTCGGAATCGGATATCGGCCCTGCATACCCCGAGACGATGATGCATGGATTGCACGATGCTTGAGACACTGCACGGCAAATTGCGGGTTTCGATGTCTGTGGCCGGACGGAACATCGCCGCTTTGGCGCTCGTGATCATATTCTTGGGCATCGCCGGATGCGCGAAGAGCACGCCGTTGCCCGATCTCGTCAAAGACCCTCAGAAGACACTGACTAAGGATGAGCAGAAGCGCGCGATTGCAGACCTCGGCCAGGGCAAGGAGCAGGCGGTCAGCGCCGCAGAACGGCAGATCGAGAAGGGCCGTTAGGACGCTCCGATCCGGACGCGGTGGCATTGGCACGAACACTGCGCTCAGACATTGCTCGATTACCGTGAACGAATGCGCGCCATCGACCGGACCGACCGGTGATCAATGTTGCCGACGCAGCGTTTGGGGCGTAAACACTTGGCCCTCGAAGCAAATTCCAGCGAGCCCGCCGTGATCGAAGAATTCCACCGCATCAAGCGCCTGCCCCCCTACGTCTTTGCCGAGGTCAACCGGCTGAAAGATGCGGCGCGCGCGCGGGGCGCCGACATCATCGATCTCGGCATGGGCAACCCCGATCTGCCGACGCCGCAGCACATCGTCGACAAGATGACAGAGACGGTCAACAAGCCAAGGACGCACCGCTATTCTGCGTCAAAGGGCATACCGGGACTGCGCCGGGCGCAGGCTGCGTACTATGACCGCCGTTTCGGCGTGAAGCTCAACCCTGAAACGCAGGTCGTCGCCACGCTCGGCTCTAAGGAGGGCTTCGCCAACATGGCGCAGGCCATCACGGCGCCGGGCGACGTCATTCTGGTGCCGAACCCGACCTATCCGATCCACGAGTTCGGCTTCATCATCTCGGGCGCGGCGATCCGGCATGTGCCGGCCTCGAACGGACCGGAGTTCCTGCGCGGCGTCGAGCGGGCGGCGAAGCATTCGATCCCGCGGCCGCTGGCGATGGTGCTGTCCTACCCTTCCAACCCGACCGCGATGATCGCCGACCTCGATTTCTACCGGGAGGCGGTGCAGCTAGCGAAGCGACTCGACCTGATCATTCTGTCCGATATCGCCTACGCCGAAATCTATTTCGACGGCGTGCCGCCGCCGTCCGTGCTGCAGGTGCCGGGCGCCATGGATGTGACGGTGGAGTTCACGTCGCTGTCGAAGACCTACAATATGCCCGGCTGGCGCATGGGCTTCGCGGTCGGCAACGAGCGGCTGATCGGCGCGCTGGCGCGGGTCAAATCGTATCTCGACTACGGCGCCTTCACGCCGATCCAGGTGGCGGCAGCTGCAGCGCTGAATGGCCCGCAGGATTGCGTCGACGAGATCCGCGCCACCTACAAGCGGCGCCGCGACGTGCTGGTCGACAGTTTTGCCCGCGCCGGGTTCCCGGTGCCGACGCCGCCGGCCTCGATGTTCGCCTGGGCGCCGATCCCGGAGCCGTTCCGGGCGCTGGGCTCGGTGGAATTTGCCAAGCTGCTGATCGAGAAGGCCGACGTGGCAGTCTCGCCGGGCTTAGGGTTTGGCGAGTACGGCGAAGGCTTCGTGCGCATCGCTCTCGTCGAAAACGAGCAGCGCATCCGGCAGGCGGCCCGCGCGATCAAGAAGTTCCTGGCGCAGGGACCGGAGCACATGCACAACGTGATCCCGATTAGTAAGAAGGCGTGAGGGGCTTGGCGCCTTCGGATGCCCACTGGCGCATCCGGCGCGTGGATGCGGCGCCCTATGGAGGGAAGTTGGTTGTCCGACGTGCGCTCAACCCACCCTTCAACGTCATGGCCGCGCCGAGACAGGGCGAAGCCCTGGCCGAGGGAATTCGGCGGCCACCCACGACGAATTTCCGCGGATACTGCGCGGCTGATCAACGGCAGCCGGTGCAGCGCGTGACCGGGAGGCAGCCGATGTTCGAGCGTTGGGCGAAAGTTCCCTGTGTCTACATCATGGCGAGCAAGCGCGATGGCGTGATCTACATTGGCGTCACCAGCGATCTCTTCACTCGGGTCGCGGTGCACAAACAGGACCTCGTCGAGGGTTTTACGAAGAAGTACGGTGTTCATTTGCTCGTCTACTACGAGATGCACGACACGATGCAGCAGGCGATTGCACGCGAAACGCGCCTCAAGAAATGGAAGCGCGCGTGGAAGGTCCGCCTGATCCACGAGATGAACCCCGAGTGGCTCGATCTCTTCGACGAACGCAACGGCGGAATTTTGGATGGGCCCGCTGATCGGACACGGCCCGGCCATTGACCGTGCGCCCGTTGCGGCTCGTCGTGGGTGGCCGCCGAATTCCCTCGGTCACCGCTTCGCGGTGTCTCGGCGCGGCCATGACGGTGGTGGTGGGGAGACGGCGGCGCGTCAATGCTCGCGCTGGCTTCGAGCAAGTTGCCACCCCTTGCAGCCAAAGTTATCCCCCTTTTGCCGGGCTCGCGTATTGTCTCGGCCATCCGCTCCACCAGGGGCTCTTGCTCGAGCTGGGACGCTTTGAGGGGGCGGAAAAACGCAACTTTTCTGTTTGCGCCTTCGGATGCCCGTCGTGTTGGAGACACGCCTCCGGCATGGCGCATCCGGCGCGTGGAGACGGCGAGGTTTGTGTCTGTGGCGTCTCAGTATCCACGGCCCGGTTGCGCAGTGGGCAACCGAAGGGCCAAGAAAAAACGGGACCACCCCCGTCATGCGTGTGTGGAGCGGCGAGGCCGCATCCAATCCAATGCCAAAGAGCGAGGCCGAACCGCTCCATACTCCCTTGCTTGCGCCTTTGGTTTCCCAACGGGAAAAGCGGCGCGTGGAGACGGCTTGCTATGGGGAATCGCGATCGAATCGTAGGGTGCAATAGGCGGGACTGCGCTTGCCGCCGTATTGAACCGCTGTGACCCAGGAACGGTGCAATACGCCCCTGAAGGAGGGGCTATGGCACCCTACAAAGTCTGACCACCGCCCGTGTACCCGCGCTGCGGGCCGTGCTAGGAAACGGGCGATATGTGAATCGCTGAGACAGCAAAGACCTGAAATGATGAGCGAACCCCTCAGACTTGGCATCGCGGGCCTCGGCACTGTCGGCGGCGGCCTGTTGCACCTCATTGAGGCGCACGGAGCCCGGCTCGCCGAGAGCCTCGGGCGTGAGATAAAGATCACCGCGGTTTCGGCGCGCAGCCGCTCGAAAGGCCGCGGGCTGGATATCGGCGCCTACAAGTGGTTCGACGACGCCGCGAAGATGGCCGCCGACCCCTCGATCGATGTGCTGGTCGAGCTGATCGGCGGCGACGAGGGCATCGCGAAGAAGGCCGTCGAAACCGCACTCGGGGCCAAGAAGCATGTCGTTACCGCGAACAAGGCGCTGCTCGCCCGGCACGGCATCGAGCTGGCGCGGTTGGCGGAGAAGAATGGCGTCGCGCTGAATTTCGAGGCCGCGGTGGCCGGTGGTATCCCGGTGATCAAAACATTGCGCGAGTCGCTCGCCGCCAACGCTGTGTCCCGCGTCTATGGCATACTGAATGGCACCTGCAACTACATCCTGACCAAGATGCAGGAAGAGGACCGCGCCTTCTCTGACGTGCTGAAGGAAGCGCAGGCCAAGGGCTATGCCGAGGCCGATCCGACCTTCGACATCGGCGGCTTCGATACCGCGCACAAGCTGACCTTGCTAACCAGCCTCGCCTTCGGCACCCGCGTGGCACTGGATCAGATCCACATCGAGGGCATCCAGGGCATTACGCAGGCCGACATCGAGGCGGCCGACGAGCTCGGCTATCGCATCAAATTGCTCGGCGTCGCCATGGTGACCGAAAGCGGCATCGAGCAGCGCGTTCACCCCTCCATGGTGCCGAAGCAGTCGGGGATCGCGCAGGTGTCGAACGTCACCAATGCGGTGGCGATCGATGGCGATTTCGTCGGCAACCTGCTGCTGGTCGGGCCGGGCGCCGGCGCCAATGCCACCGCGTCGTCGGTCGCCAGCGACGTCGTCGACATCGCGCGGGGCATCGTGCTGCCGCCATTCTCGGTGCCGGTGGCCAAGCTGAAGGCCTACAAGCGCGCCAAGCTCGGCCAGCATCAGGGCGCCTACTACGTGCGCCTGATCGTGCACGACCGGCCGGGTGTGATGGCCTCGATCGCCAAGCGTATGGCCGACCGTGATGTTTCGCTCGAAAGCGTCGTGCAGCGGCGGCCGAAGAAGGCGCTGCCGGGGATCGATGCGCGACCGGCACCGGGTGCGCCGACGTCGGTCGTGATCATCACGCACGAGACGACCGAGGAGGCGATCCGCAAGGCGCTCGACGCCATCGAGGCGGACGGTAAGGTTGCCGAGAAGCCGCAGATGATCAGGATTGAGAAACTGTAGAAAAAAGAACCCCCTCCCCCCGTTACGGGCAGCAACGGGGAGAGGGGGGAGAACCAACAGGAGGAAGCGATGGCGGGTGACAAGGCCAAGGGCGGACTCGACCGCATTCTGGTGCTCGAGGTGGCGCGGGTCACCGAGGTCGCGGCCATCGCCGCTGCACGATGGCGCGGCCAGGGCAAGAACAAGGATGCCGACAAGGCCGCCGTCGACGCCATGCGCCGCGAACTCGGCCGCCTGCACATCCGCGGCAAGGTGGTGATCGGCGAAGGCGAGATGGACGAGGCGCCGATGCTGTACATCGGAGAGGAGGTCGGCACCGGCGACGGTCCGCACGTCGATATCGCCGTCGACCCGCTGGAAGGTACCACGATCTGCGCCAAGGACATGCCGAACGCGCTGGCCGTGATCGCGATTTCGGAACAGGGCGGCCTGCTCAACGCTCCCGACATGTACATGGACAAGATCGCCATCGGTCCCGGCTATCCCGCGGGGATCATCGATCTCGATCGCCCGGTCGGCGACATCCTGCGCGAACTGGCCAAGCACAAAAAATGCCCGGTACGTGAAATCACCGCGTGCATCCTGGATCGTGAGCGGCATGCACAACTCATCAGGGACGTGCGCGAGGCTGGCGGCGGCGTGCGCCTGATCCCGGACGGCGATATCGCCGGCGTGATCTGGACGACGGACCCGCAGCAAACCGGCGTCGACATTTATCTCGGCTCCGGTGGCGCACCGGAAGGCGTGCTGGCGGCGGCCGCATTGCGCTGCATCGGCGGCCAGATGCAGGGCCGGCTTTCGCCCGAACGACATTCGGAGAAAGAGCGTCCGGCGTTGATCGCGCGCGCCGCCAAGATGGGCATCAAGGACATCCGCAAGAAGTACTCGATGGAAGAGATGGCCTGTGACGACGTCATTTTCTCGGCAACGGGCGTGACCGCCGGCTCGCTGCTCGACGGTGTGCATTTCCGCGGCGATTTCGCCGAAACCGAGACCGTGGTCATGCGCTCGAAGACCGGCACGGTGCGTCGTATCAAGACGACGAGCCGCAACATCGGCGTGAAGGGGATGTGAGGGTGCGGTGGGAGTCTCGAATGCTCTTGCCCGCTCCTGCCTCCTCTGTTGCGAACTGGGGACAGCCGCCCCGCCAGCCCTGACTTGAGGAATGAATCGCCCTACAACTCGACGTCTTTAGTGTCGGGGGCAAGGAAATGGCGGCTGTCCGCAAGAAGCAGGCGTTTGAGCCTTCGAGCCGTGCCTTTCTCGGCGTCACCAAGTCGGCGCGCGGGTTTGAATGGCGCGAGCGGCTGACGCCGGCGCAGGCCAACTCCGCGACCGCGATCAGCCAGCGGCACGGCTTGCCCGAACTGCTCGGCCGCATACTGGCAGCGCGCGGCATTGCGCCCGACGACGTGCCGGTGACGCTGGAGCCGACGATCAAGGCGCTGATGCCCGATCCTTCGACGCTCGTTGCCATGGACACGGCGGCGGCACGGATCGCCGATGCCATCCAGAAAGGCGAGAAAGTCGCGATCTTCGGCGACTATGACGTCGATGGCGCCTGCTCGTCGGCGCTGATGAAGCGGTTCTTCCTGGAGCACGGCCGCGACGCGCGCATCTACATCCCGGACCGCATTTTTGAGGGCTACGGCCCGAATCCGCAGGCGATCGAGACGCTGGTGAAGGAAGGCGCGAAGCTGATCATCACGGTCGACTGCGGCGTGACCAGCTTCGAGCCGCTGGCGGTCGCGACGAAACTCGGCAGCGACGTGATCGTGCTCGATCACCACCAGGCCGACGTGCGGCTCCCGGATGTGCACGCGGTCGTCAATCCGAACCGCCAGGACGACCTCTCGGGGCTCGGGCATCTCTGCGCGGCGGGCGTGGTGTTCATGACGCTGGTCGCAACCTTGCGCGAGTTACGCCGGCGCGGGCACTACGCGACGTCGACGCCGCCGGATCTGATGTCGATGCTCGACCTCGTGGCACTGGCGACCGTCGCCGACGTGGTGCCACTCCTGACGCTGAACCGCGCCTTCGTCACGCGCGGGCTCCAGATCATGCGCGCGCGCCAGAACGTCGGGCTCCGGGCGCTGTTCGACAAGGCGGGCCTGAACCAGGCGCCGACGCCCTATCACCTGGGATTTATCCTGGGCCCGCGCATCAATGCCGGCGGGCGGATCGGCGATGCGGCGCTCGGCGCCAAGCTGCTCTCGATCGACGACGAGATGGAAGCGGCGCGCATCGCCGACATCCTCGACAAACTGAACCACGAGCGCAAGGCGATCGAGACGCAGATGCTCGAGGAAGCGATCGCGGAAGCGGATCGCACGCTCGACGCCAACCCCGAATTGCCGATCGTCGTGGTCGGATCGGAGACGTGGCACAAGGGCGTCGTCGGTCTGGTTGCCAGCCGTCTGGTCGAGCGCTTCGGGCGGCCGGCGTGTGCAATTGCGTGGGAAGGCCAGCGTGAGGGCACGGGGTCGCTGCGCTCGATCATGGGCGTCGATATCGGCGGCGCCGTGCGTCAGCTGGTCGGCGAAGGCCTCCTGATCAAGGGCGGTGGCCACGCCATGGCGGCCGGCCTCACGACGCGGCGCGAGAAGATCGACGCCGTGACGGCACGGCTCGCGGCGCTGCTGTCGGATCGTACCAGTGCCGCGCGGCAGACGCCGTCGCTGGAGATCGACGGTGCGCTCACACCGGCGGGTGCCGGCGACGAATTGCTGGATCTGCTCGCCAAAGCCGGTCCCTACGGCCAGGGCAATCCGCAGCCGCGCTTTGCGTTTCCAGCGCACCGCGTAAAGTTTTCGAAGATCATGGGCGAAGCGCACGTGCGCTGCACGCTCGAAGCCGGCGACGGCTCTCGGCTCGATGGCATCGCGTTCCGCGCCGTCGGCCAACCGCACGGTGAGATGTTGCTTGCAGCTGGCGGCATGCCGCTGCACGTTGCGGGCAACCTGCGCCGGGACAGCTGGGGCGGCCGCGAGCGCATCGAGCTGATGATCGAGGATGTGGCGGATCCGCGCAAGCAGGGGTAAAGGGACGTCCGCGCCGCGCTTGCTCCAAGCGACCAAAGTCGCAAGGCGCGGTGGCGCGATCGCCTAAGCCTGACTTGAAACCCAGGGACAGGTAGAATAGACAGACGCGACAATCAAAGAATTGAGCCGCGCGAAGCGGCCAGGCGTCGGGAGTGAAAGTTAGTGACCGTTCAAAACGCGCCCCCGGAGATCCGTGGCGCTGGCGGCGTTGCGCCTTCCGCCAGCCATTCCAATCCTTCGCCAAACGAACTCGATACAGTGCCTAAGCTGCTGTTGCGCAACGCGAAACAATACGGTGCGCGGTCGGCGTTCCGTGAAAAGTCGCTCGGCATCTGGCAGTCCTGGACGTGGGCGCAGGTCCTCGACGAAGTGCGGGCGTTTTCGTTGGGCATGCAGCAACTCGGCGTGACGCGTGGTGATAAGGTCGCCATCGTCGGGTCCAACCGGCCGCGTCTCTATTGGGCGTTCACGGCCGCGCAGGCGTTGGGCGCTATTCCGGTGCCGGTTTATCACGACTCCGTTGCCGCCGAGATGGCCTATGTGCTCGAGCACGCCGAGGCTAAGTTTGCCGTTGTCGAGGATCAGGAGCAGGTCGACAAGCTGCTGTCGATCGCTGACAAGATCCCGCAGATGCGCACGGTCATCTACGACGAGGTGCGCGGCCTGCAAAAGTACGACACGACGCATCTGCATGCCATTTCCGCCGTGCAGGAGCTTGGCCGGAAGGCGCTGAAGTCGGACCCGAATGTGGCCGCGGCGTGGCTCGCCGAGATCGCCGCCGGCAAGGCCGAGGACGTGAGCGTGATGCTCTACACGTCCGGCACCACGGGACAACCGAAGGGCGTGATGCTGACGCATCGCAACGTCGTCGTGTCAGGCGCCAACGCCAACAAGTTCGACCATTTCACGCCCGATGACACGATGATCGCCTATCTGCCGATGGCCTGGGTCGGCGATCACATCTTCTCGTACGGCCAAGCGTTCGCGGGTGCGCTGTGCGTGTGCTGCCCGGAAAGCAGTGAGACCGCGATGGAGGATCGCCGCGAGATCGGTCCGACCTATTTTTTCGCGCCGCCGCGTGTGTTCGAGACGACGCTCACCCAAGTCATGGTCCGCATGGAGGACGCCGGTTCGCTGAAGCGGCGGATGTTCAAGTATTTCCTCGGCGTTGCTCGCCGCGCCGGCGAGAAGGTGCTCGATGGCCGTTCCGCAGGTGCAAAAGACCGGTTGCTGTATGCGATGGGCAATCTTTTGGTTTACGCGCCACTGCGCAACCAGATGGGGTTCTCAAACCTGCGCGTCGCCTACACAGCCGGCGATGCCATCGGGCCTGAGTTGTTCTCTTTTTTCCGCGGCCTCGGCATCAACTTGAAGCAACTCTACGGGCAAACCGAGGCCAGCGTCTTCATCACGCTGCAGCCCGATGGCGAAGTGTTTCCGGAAACGGTCGGCAAAGCTGGTCCTGACGTCGAGATCAAGATCGAGCAGCCCTCGGGTGAGGTGCTGTTCCGCAGTCCGGGCACGTTTCTCAAGTACTACAAGAACGACGTCGCGACCGCGGCCACGAAAACGGCGGACGGCTGGGTGCGCACGGGCGACGCCGGCTATTTCGACGGGCGCGGCCATCTGCGCATCATCGACCGCGCCAAGGATGTCGGCCGCCTCAACGACGGCACGCTGTTTTCGCCGAAGTACCTCGAGAACCGCTTGAAATTCTATCCCGAGATCAAGGAAGTCGTGACGTTCGGGCACGGTCGCGACTACGCGACAGCCTTCATCAATATCGATCTCGTCAGCGTTAGCAACTGGGCCGAGCGCAATAACGTGATCTATGGGAGCTACCAGGAATTGGCGGGTCATCCGGACGTGGCAAAGACCATCGCCGAGCGCGTGGCCGAACTCAACGCCTCGCTCGCGACCGATCCGGTGATGGCCGGCGCGCAGATCAAGCGCTTCCTGGTGCTGCACAAGGAACTCGACGCCGACGATGGCGAGCTGACACGGACGCAAAAAGTGCGCCGCGCTTTCATCGCCGATCGTTATGGCCCGTTCGTCAAGGCGCTTTACGACGGCTCGCACCAGGCCAGTATCTCGACCGAGGTGACGTTCGAGGATGGCCGCAAGGGCATGCTCGAGGGTAGTGTCGTGATCCAGGACGCCAGGACATTTCCGGCCGCCAAGGCCCCGCTCGAGGAGGCGGCCGAATGAACGTGCACGTGGATCCCGCAGCAGCCAGCGCTGCAGCTACGGCCGCAGGCCCGCAAAAGGCGATCGGCGAGGTGATGCTCAACGTCGAGGACGTGTCCTTGTCGTTCGGCGGCGTCAAGGCGATCAGTGACGTTTCCTTCGACGTCCGCAAGGGCGAGATCCGCGCCATCATCGGCCCGAACGGCGCCGGCAAGACGTCGATGCTCAACGTCATCAACGGCTTCTATCACCCGCAGAAGGGCACGATTACCTTCAAGGGCCAGAAGCGCCGGGAGATGCGTCCGTACGTGGCGTCGAGCCAGGGCATCTCGCGCACGTTCCAGAACGTGGCGTTGTTCAAGGGCATGACCACGCTCGACAACATCATGGCCGGGCGCACGCTGAAGATGAAGCGCGGCATCTTCTGGCAGGCGCTGCATTGGGGTCCGGCCGAGCGCGAGGAAATCCGGCATCGCGAGCAGGTCGAGCAGATCATCGATTTCCTCGAGATCCAGCATATCCGCAAGACGCCGGTCGGTAAGCTGCCGTATGGCCTGCAGAAGCGCGTGGAGCTTGGCCGTGCGCTCGCCATGGAGCCGGAACTGCTGTTGCTCGACGAACCCATGGCCGGCATGAACCTCGAAGAGAAAGAGGACATGTGCCGCTTCATCGTCACCGTCAACGACCAGTTCGGCACCACGATCACGCTGATCGAGCACGACATGGGCGTCGTTATGGACCTCGCGGACCGCGTGGTCGTGCTGGAGTACGGCCGCAAGATCGCGGACGGCACGCCGGACGAGGTCAAGGCCAACCAGAAAGTCATCGACGCCTATCTCGGCGTTTCCCACTAGTTGACGCAGCAGGAGCGCCGGATGGCCTCGCTCGGACCGTTTCTCGAAATCCTGATCGGCGGGTTGCTCGCTGGCGTACTCTATTCGCTCGTAGCGCTCGGCTTCGTGCTGATCTTCAAGGCGTCGGGCGTGTTCAACTTTGCCCAGGGCGCCATGGTTCTGCTGGCGGGGTTGGCACTCGTGCGCAGCCTTGATTTCTTCGTCGCCAAGGGCATGCCGTACTGGGCGGCCGTTGTCTGCGGGCTGCTGTTTGCAACCGTCATCATGGCGATTTCAGCAGCGATCATCCAGCGCTTCATCCTGGGGCCGCTGATCAACCAGGACGGGCTGACGCTCTTCATGTCGACGATCGGTGCCACCTTCATTCTCGAAGGCGTGGCGCAAATGGTGTTCGGCTCGGACGTTTATCCGCTGCGCCTCTTCCCGACCGATGCCTGGTTCCTCGGCGAGAGCATTTTTCCGGGCGGCATCCTGGTCAACAAACTCGATGTCTGGGGCGGTCTCATCGCCGGTGCGCTGGTGGCGGGCCTCGCGATCTTCTTCCAGGTGACGAAGACCGGCCGAGCGCTGCGCGCCGTCGCGGACGATCACGCCGCGGCGCAATCGGTCGGTATTCCCATCGGCTGGATCTGGTTCGTCGTCTGGCTCGTTGCGGGTCTCGTTGCGCTTGTCGCCTCGACCGTGTGGGGGACCAAGCTCGGCGTGCAGTTCTCGATCACGTTTTTGGCTTTGAAGGCCCTTCCGGTTCTGATCATCGGCGGGTTTACGTCGGTGCCGGGCGCTATTATCGGTGGCCTCATCGTCGGTGCCGGCGAGAAACTGGCCGAGATCTATCTCGGCGCCATGATCGGCGGCGGCATCGAATACTGGTTCGCCTACGTGCTGGCGCTCGTCGTTCTGCTGGTGCGTCCGCAAGGGCTGTTCGGCGAGAAACTGATCGAGCGGATTTGAGAGACGGGATCGAAGATGCTTTACCGCGAAACCGGCCAGTTCAAGACGTCCTACGCGCGTGACATGGCGATCTTTCCGATCCGCCAGGACCGGATCGCGTTGGGCCTATTGTTGGCGTTCGCCTTCATCGGCGTGCCGGTGCTGGCCACGCTGCACGTCTGGCCGTTCGGCAGCGAGTACATGTTGCGCGCCATTCTGCTGCCGTTCCTGATCCTGTCATTGGCGGCGATCGGGGTTAACATCCTGATCGGCTATTGCGGGCAGATCTCGCTCGGCTCCGGTGCCTTCATGGCGATCGGTGCCTACTCCGCGTTCAAGTTCGCAACGGGCATGCCCGAGATCGGCATTCCCGCGCTGCCGATGCTGGCCTCGATCCTGCTTGGCGGTTCGATGTCCGCGGTGGTCGGGATCCTGTTCGGTATTCCGTCGTTGCGCATCAAGGGGCTCTATTTGTCGGTCGCGACACTCGCCGCGCAGTTTTTCTTCGACTGGCTGTTTCTGCGCGTGAAATGGTTCACGAACTACGCGCCGTCCGGCTCCGCCAGCTCGCCGGAACTGAAGTTCTTCGGTTATGTCGTGAGCACACCGATCGAGAAATACCTGCTGGCCCTGGCCTTCGTCAGCGTGTTCGCACTGATCGCCAAGAACCTCGTGCGCGGCTCGATCGGGCGGCAATGGATGGCGATCCGCGACATGGATATCGCGGCCGAGCTGATGGGCATTCGCCCGTTCTACGCGAAACTCTCGGCGTTCGCGGTTTCGTCCTTCATCATCGGCGTGTCCGGGGCTCTCTGGGCTTTCGTCTATCTCGGGTCGTGGGAACCGCTGGCGTTCTCGATCGACCGGTCGCTGCAACTGCTGTTCATGGTGATCATCGGCGGCTTGGGCTCGATCCTCGGCTCCTTCCTCGGCGCGGCCTTCATCCTGCTGCTGCCGATCTTCCTCGACCAGGTGCCACATGCGATCGGGTTGCCGGTATCGGTCGAAACTGTTTCGCATCTCGTGTTCATCATCACCGGCGCCCTGATCTGCTACTTGATCATCGTCGAGCCGCACGGCTTTGCACGGCTCTGGGGGCTGACCAAGGAGAAACTCAGACTCTGGCCGTTCCCGCACTGAGAAGGAGAGTGCTTAGTGCGTAGTACTTAGTGCTTAGCAAGTTGAGCGTTGCACCGATGCCTGGGGGTTCTAAGAACGAAGTACTAAGTACTAAGTAATGCGTTCGAAACCAATCCCGCTGACCAAGGCGGACATCAAGAGGAGGACAGTCATGTTTCTAAAGTCACTCGCGACGGCGACCGTTGCCGTGGGGGCTTTGGCCGCCACGGTTCCAGCCTTTGCCCAGGGCGCTGAGCAGTTCTTGCCCGCGCTCGTTTATCGCACCGGTGCCTATGCGCCAAACGGCGTGCCCTTTGCCAATGGCGTCATCGACTACTGGACGCTCCTGAACGAGCGTGTTGGCGGCATCATCGGCGTCAAGATCGTGTTCGAGGAATGTGAGACGGGCTATGCGACCGACAAAGGCGTCGAATGCTACGAGCGCCTGAAGAGCAAGGGCGCGACCGGCGCCGGTTATTTCTCGCCCCTCTCGACCGGGATCACATTTGCGCTGACCGAAAAGGCACCCGGTGACAAGATCCCGCTGCTGACGACCGGCTACGGCCGCTCGGAGAGCCGGAATGGTGCCGTATTCAGTTGGAATTTCATCGCGCTCGGTTCTTACTGGACCGCAGCCGACATCGCGATGCAGCATGCAGCGAAGGAACTCGGTGGCCGAGACAAGCTTAAGGGCAAAAAGATCAGCCTCGTCTATCACGACAGCCCCTATGGGAAGGAGCCGATACCGGCACTCGAGGCACTCGCCAAACGCGACGGTTTCGAGCTGAAGCTGGTGCCCGTGACGCATCCGGGCGTCGAGCAGAAGTCGCAGTGGCTGGCGATTCGCCAGGACAAGCCGGACTACGTGCTGCTCTGGGGTTGGGGCGTGATGAACTCGACCTCCATCAGCGAGGCCGCATCAGTCAACTTCCCGCGTGACAAGATGATCGGCGTCTGGTGGTCGGGGGCCGAGCCCGATGTCATTCCGGCCGGCGAGAAGGCTGCGGGCTACAAGGCGCTGCTGCTGCAGCATCCCGCTGGCGTCTTCAAGGTGCATGCCGATATCGAAAAGCATGTGCTCGCCAAGAACAAGGGTGCAGCAAAGCCCGAGGACGCGGCACAGGCGAAGGAAGGACAGGTGCTCTACAACCGCGGTCTCGTCAACTCGCTGATCGGCACCGAAGCGATCCGCACCGCGCAGAAGAAGTTCGGCAACAAGCCACTCACCGGCGAGGAAGTGCGCTGGGGCTTCGAAAACCTCGACATCACGGCGGATCGCATCAAGGAGCTCGGCTTCGAAGGCATGATCGCACCGGTCAAGTTCTCCTGCGCCGATCACCAGGGTGCCGATCAGGCACGCGTGCATCAATGGGACGGCAAGGCCTGGAAGATCATCTCCGACATGTACACGGCCGATCGCTCGATCCTCGACCCGATGGTCACCGAGTTCTCGACCAAGTACGCCGCCGAGAAGAAGATCGAGCCACGTGACTGCTCGAAAGTGAACTGAAGAAAAGAGGGAGTAGGGAGTAGCGAATAGGGAGTAGGGGGGGCTATGCCTCATCCGAGCCCCAACGCACTTTCTACTCCCAATTCCCTATTCCCTACTCCCTATTCCCATTCCCTGGCAGCGAGCACCAACGTCGATGTCGGCACCAACGGTTCAGCAGGTGGCAACGCCCATCCTCGACGTCAAGAACATCGAGGTGATCTACGATCACGTCATCCTGGTGCTGAAGGGCGTCTCGCTTGTCGTGCCGGAAGGCGGCATCGTCGCGATCCTGGGCGCCAACGGCGCCGGCAAGTCGACCACGCTCAAGTCGATCTCGAACCTGCTGAAGGGCGAGCGCGGCGAGGTGACGAAGGGGCAGATCCAGTTCAAGGGCGAGCGCATCGACCGGCTGACGCCGAACGATCTCGTCAAGCGCGGCTGCATTCAGGTGATGGAAGGCCGGCATTGCTTCGGCCATTTGACCATCGAGGAGAACCTGCTGACGGGCGCATTCACGCGGCGCGACGGGCGCGCCGGCACGCAGCGCGAACTCGAAAAGGTCTACGCTTACTTTCCGCGCCTGAAGGAGCGCCGCGCCTCGCTCGCGGGCTACACATCGGGCGGCGAGCAGCAGATGTGCGCCATTGGCCGCGCGCTGATGGCGGGCCCGAAGATGGTGCTGCTCGATGAACCCTCGATGGGCCTCGCGCCGCAGATCGTCGAGCAGATCTTCGAGATCGTGCGCGACATCAACGCCAAGGAGCGCGTGTCGTTCCTGCTCGCCGAACAGAACACCAACATGGCGCTGAAATACGCCACCTACGGCTACATTCTGGAGAACGGCCGCATCGTGCTCGACGGCGAGGCCAAGGCGCTGCGCGAGAACGCCGACGTCAAGGAATTCTACCTCGGCATGGCCGGCGGCGAGAGGAAGTCGTTCCGCGACTTCAAGAGCTACAAGCGGCGCAAGCGCTGGCTGGCGTGAGCCATCTCGGCGCGACAAAAGGCATTGTCATTCTCGGGCTCGTCCCGAGAATCCATTTCTCGACAGTCTCTAAAGCAGCGCATGGTCCCTGAAGTGCGGCATAGCTAATTGCCTTCCGCGCGTTGGGCGTATGCTGCACCATGGGTCCTCGGGACGAGCCCGAGGATGACATCGCACCGGTTGGAGCCTTATCCCATGACATCTTCTCACTTCGATCAGCTCGAGACCCGCGATCCCGCGGCGCGTGAAGCCTCGCAGTTCGGTCTGTTGCCCGATGTCATCCGCATGGCCATGGCGACGGCGCCGGGTTGGGCCGAGCAGTTGAAGGGCGTCGATGCGGGCGCGGTGACGTCACGCGAAGCGCTGGCGAAGCTCCCGATTCTGCGCAAGGGCACCTTGAAGGAGCGCCAGACCGCGCGTCCGCCGCTCGGTGGCTTCTCGACCTCGGACGCCAAGGCGATGAAACGGCTCTTCGTCTCGCCCGGCCCGATCTTCGAGCCGGAAGGTCAGGCCGACGACTGGTGGCGCATGGCGCGCGGTTTCTTCGCGGCCGGCATTCGCCCGGGCGATATCGTGCACAACACGTTCGCCTATCATCTGACGCCCGGCGGCTGGATCGTCGACAGCGGCGCGCGCGCACTCGGATGTGCGGTGATCGCAGCCGGTCCCGGCAACACGGAACAGCAGCTCGACGTGATCGAGGCGTTGAAGCCGACGGTCTACGCGGGCGTTCCCGACTACCTGAAGATCCTGCTCGACAAGGCCGCCGAGGCGAAGCGCGACACATCCTCGATCAAGAAGGCGCTGGTCGGCGGCGGCGCACTCTTTCCCTCGCTCCGCGCCGAGTACAAGAGCCGCGGCATCACGACGTTCCAGTTCTACGGCACCGCTGATCTCGGCATCATCGCCTACGAGAGTCCGGGGCCGGACGGTTCGGTCGAGGGTATGATGGTCGACGAAGGTGTCATCGTCGAGATCGTGCGGCCGGGGACAGGCGATCCCGTACCGGCTGGCGACGTCGGCGAGGTCGTGGTCACCGCGTTCAACCGCGATTATCCCATGATCCGTTTTGCGACCGGCGACATGTCGGCAGTACTGGCAACGCCGAGCCCGTGCGGACGCACCAACATGCGCCTCAAGGGCTGGCTCGGCCGCGCCGACCAGACGACGAAGGTGAAGGGCATGTTCGTGCACCCCGAACAGATGGCGGAAGTCGGCAAGCGCCATCCAGGGCTTGGCCGCCTGCGGCTGGTGGTCGGGCGTGCGGGTGAGCAGGACACGATGACGCTCAAGGCGGAGCAGGCGGCGGGTGGCGATGCGAGCTTGGCCGAAAAGCTCGCGCAGACGGTTCAAGCCGTGACCAAGCTCAAGTGCGAGGTGCAGTTGGTGCCCGCGGGTTCGCTGCCGAACGACGGCAAGGTGATCGCCGACGAGCGCACGTACGGATGATCCAGGTCCCTGCGCTGTGCCGAAACCGGCCGCTTGCAGATGCAAAATTGTCTGCGTTCCTTTACGTCGCCGGAAGACTTCTGGGGCATATTGGCATCAAGGCGATCGCGGAAGACGGGCGCTCAAGAGTTAACGGGAAGAATGTTGCGCCCGATGTGTCGAGGTTCCGCAGGGAGCACGCGCATCGGGCGTCTTCCGTTTTTCTTGGCCCTTCGGTTGCCCAGTGCCAACCGGGCCGTGGATACGGCAAGCGTTGGGTGTTTGGCTTCAGCCCGACACCGTATCGTTGCGTTTGACCTCACGCCGTCCGCCACACGATATCAGCGACAATCGTCGCCAGCACGATCCATCCGACTTCCCGGTTCGACTTGAAGCGCTTCAGGCAGTTCGCGGGATTGCTGGTATCGAGCGTCGCGACTTGCCACGCGAGCAGGCCCGCTGTCAGCGACATCCCGAGGATTGGAATGAGTCCTGGTATCACGCCTGCCATCAAAAATGCCGCGGTCCAGATCACCAATGCACCTGCATAGAAGCTCGCAACCCACCGCTTCGTCCGCTCGCCGAACCGGATCGCGGTTGATTTCAGCCCCATGGCCAGATCGTCCTCCTTGTCCTGGTGCGCATAGATCGTGTCGTAGCCGATCGTCCAGAGCACGCATCCCGCGTAGAGCAGGATCGCCGGCCATTCGATCCGGCCTCGGACTGCCGTCCAACCGACCAGCGCGCCCCATTTGAAGGTGAGCCCCAGCACCACTTGCGGCCAGTACGTGAACCGCTTCATGAAGGGGTAGATCGCAATCAGTCCCAGCGAGGCGATGCCGAGCAGGACGGTCAGCCAATTCATCTGTAGCAAGACCAGCAACCCGCCGAGCAGAAGCGCGACCATGAACAGCTTGGCCTGGCCGACCGTCACCTGACCGGACGGGATCGGCCGAGCGCGCGTGCGGGCAACGCCGGCATCGTAATCGCGGTCGACGATATCGTTATAGGTGCAGCCGGCGCCGCGCATGACGAAGGCGCCGACGAAGAACAGGACAGCGAGCCCGAGGTCGAGGCTGAAGTGGCCGCTCTCGCGAATGCCTGCGTCGTGGGCGAGAGCCTGCGACCACCAACACGGGAACAGCAGCAGCCACGCGCCGATCGGCCGGTCGAAGCGGGCGAGGCGCAGATAGGGCCGCGCTTTTGACGGCGCGAGCCGGTCGACCCAGTTGCCGGGCGGCGCATCGGGAACGATCGGGGTGGATTGCTCGGGTGAGTGTGGCATAGGACTAGGATACGGCGGCGCGACCGAGCGGCCAATTCGGTTTCCAGTCGCATGCGGGGTATTGGGAGGCTGGCAGATGACGGACGACGGCCACGACTTCCGCGCCCAGCGCCTGTTCGTTGAGCCCGAGCTCTTTGCGGGCGCGCGTGTTCCGCTGTCGCGCGAGCAGGGCAATTATCTCCTCAACGTGCTCCGTCTCGGCCCTGACGGGCCAATCCGCGTTTTCAACGGCCGGGACGGCGAGTGGATGGCGGTAACGGCTATCCTGGGGCGGCGCGAGACCGCGTTGGACGTGACGCGCCAGTTGCGCACCCAAATTGGCGGGCCGGACGTCCACTACCTCTTCGCGCCGCTGAAACGTTCGCGGCTCGACTACATGGTGCAGAAGGTCGTCGAGATGGGCGTGGCGCGGCTGCAGCCCGTGTTGACGCGCTACACGATCGCGGAACGCGTGAAGCACGAACGCATGCGCGCCAACGTCATCGAGGCGGCAGAGCAATGCGGCGTGTTGCGCATTCCCGAAGTCGCCGGGCCGATGCAACTCGACAAGCTGCTGGCGGGCTGGGACGCATCACGGCGCCTGATCTTCTGCGACGAGGGCGCACCGATCCAGGATCCGGTTGCGGTTTTGCGCGCCGTGCCTGCGGGTCCGCTCGCCGTGTTGATCGGGCCCGAGGGGGGCTTTTCCGACGACGAGCGGTCGGCCCTCGTGCAACTCCCCGGTGTCACGCAGCTTTCGCTCGGACCGCGCATCATGCGCGCGGATACTGCCGCAGTTGCGGCCCTCGCCCTCGTCAACGCCGTGCTCGGCGATTGGCGTGGGTGAAGCAGACCCTGCATTCGGTCGTTTGTCGGAGTGAGCGGGCCAACGCATTCGTATTGCACGGGGTGGCCGACCGGTGGCCGACCGGTGGCCGACCCTGCGAAGTCCGACGCCAATGGCCGGTTCGGGCGCCACGTCGGACCTCGCGGGGAAGCTGCACCGGCTCATCGTCATGGTCTCAGCCGGCTCGCTCCGACCTACATCTGGCGTGGGAACGGGACGGCTTGAGCTTTTCTCATTCGCGGCGACAGAAAACTTCTCGCCCCCGCGCCGCCGTTCGCACCGTGACCGTCAACGCCGCAGGGCTTGTGTCCGGCCGCGCCGACAGCCATAACTGAACACCTGAGGGTTTGCCTCCACGTCGGGCCTGGCACTCTCGTTCGTCGAGGACATCTGCATGTCGACACGCCAGGAAGGCGCGCCCTCTCCGCCCATCAGCTCGCGCGATGATCTCGTGCAGTGGTTTGCTGTTGGCTGCAAGCCGGCGAGCGAATGGCGCATCGGGACCGAACACGAAAAGATCGTTTTTCAGACCGACGATTTGCGGCCGGTGCCATACACGGGGCCACGCGGGATCCGCGCCATCATGGAGGAGCTGATCAGCCGTTACGGCTGGTTGCCGATCCACGAGGGCGAGAACATCATTGCGCTCAAACGGCCGGACGGCGAGCCGATGGCGACCGTATCGCTGGAGCCGGGCGGCCAGTTCGAACTTTCCGGCGCGCCGCTCGAAACCATGCATCAGGTCGGCGACGAAACGCAGCAGCACCTCGATCAGGTGCGCGCGATCGGCGAGGATCTGAAGATCGGATTCCTCGGCCTCGGTTTCTCGCCGAAATGGACGCTGGCGGAAACCCCGCAGATGCCGAAGCGGCGCTATGCCGTGATGACCCGCTACATGCCGCAAGTCGGCAAGGGCGGCCTCGAGATGATGTACCGGACGGCGACGATCCAGGTGAATCTCGACTTCGCCAGCGAAGCCGACATGGTCAAGAAGCTGCGCGTGTCGCTGGCGCTACAACCTTTGGCGACCGCAATTTTCGCCGCGTCACCGTTCACAGAGAGTAAGCCCAACGGCTTCCAATCGCTGCGCAGCGAGGTCTGGCGCGACACCGATCAACGACGCACGGGCATGCTGCCGTTCGTGT
This sequence comes from Hyphomicrobiales bacterium, assembly GCA_031367895.1. Taxonomy (GTDB): domain Bacteria; phylum Pseudomonadota; class Alphaproteobacteria; order Rhizobiales; family Hyphomicrobiaceae. The sequence goes on along the minus strand of JANLQP010000341.1, from coordinate 4,235 downwards.
TCGAGAGCGGCATGAGTTTCGACCGCTACGTCGAGTACGCGCTCGATGTGCCGATGTATTTCATCTACCGCGGTGGCGACTACATCGACGTCGCCGGCGCTTCGTTCCGCGATTACATGGCTGGCCGCTTGGCGCAAAAGCTCAACCGTCCGGAGTTGGCCAAGTTGGAGCCGACGATCGACGACTGGTCCGATCACATCACCACGATCTTCCCGGAGGTGCGCATGAAGCGTTTCCTGGAAATGCGCGGCGCTGACGGCGGGCGCTGGCGTCGGATCTGTGCGTTGCCAGCGTTCTGGGTCGGTCTCCTCTACGATCAGTCGTCGCTCGACGCCGCCTGGGATCTCGTCAAAGGCTGGTCGGCGGACGAGCGGCAGGGCGTGCGCAACGACGTGCCGCGCCATGCGTTGCGCACACGGTTCCGCCGGTTCCAGTTGCAGGACATCGCCAAGGAGGTGACTGCCATGAGCGTGGCCGGATTGAAGGCGCGAGCACGTCTCAACACCAAGGGCATGGACGAGCGGATGTACCTCGATCCCGTGCAGCAGATCGTCGAAAGCGGCCGCACCGTCGCCGACGACCTGCTCGAAGCCTACGAGAAGCAGTGGAGCCGCAACATCGACCGCGTATTCAAGGAGTACGCGTTTTAGGGGTGCGCTCGGGAAGGGCAGCGCGGCGCGGAGGATGACGTGCCGCCAGGGATGAAGTGTGAGGATCGAAAATCAGAGGGGTAAACATGCGCGATTATCTGGCGTGGCGACTGGCATTCGGCGTTACGACACCCTCGACAAATACCGTGGTGCAACCGGAATACGACGACATGCGCCCCGCAGGTGTCACCAATCACATCGCGCGCATGGTGATCGCCGATAATCCCGTCACTTCGGACGCCGATTTCGAAAAGCAGCTCGAGGATATCAACGGTGCGCTCGAGGCGGCGGTCGCACGTGTGATGGACGCGAAGCCGAATGCGTTCATTCTCGGCATCTCCGCTTTGTCCGTTTGGGGCGGAACAGTCGCGTGGGGCGAAGATTTGAAGCGCCGGGTGCGCAAGGTCGCCGGCTGGGATATTCCCGTCACGATCTCGTCCGATGCGGTGGTCGCGGGTCTGAAAGCGCACGGCATCAAGAAAAAGATCGCCGTCATGGAGCCGTACTACCCGTGCATCGAGCCGCGCCTCAAAGGCGTGCTCGGCGCGCATGGTTATGAGATCGTCAGGTTTTGTCACATGCGCGGAAAAAGCCCGGCGTCGTACTCGGTTCTGACGGCCAAGGACATGATCGACGCCGTGCGCTCGATCGACGGCGACGATGTCGAGGCATTGGTTGCCTTCGGTGCCAATTTACCGTTCGCGAAACTCGCCGATGAAGCCGAACGTTGGCTCAACAAGCCGGTTTTGCAGGTCAACGCAACGACCTACTGGCACGCGCTGCGCACGGCTGGCATTACGGACAAGGTCTATGGCTACGGGTCGCTTTTGGCGCGGTTCTGACGCCGAGGGCGGGCTGTTCCGGTGCCAGGCTGAACGCCTGACACCAACAGCCGGAAGAATCTGTTACCTCTCTCGCGAGCTGATCCAGGGAGGGACCGATGGCGGACGGCCGCGGTGTAGTTCCATTATCGGATGCCGCCTGGCGGCAGCGCACGTTGCTGCTGATCGCTCTCGCGCTCACGGTCGTCCTGGTGATGGCCTTCATCAAGCCGATCGCGCAGCCGCCCGAGTATCACGACTTCAAGGACGCGCGCGCGTTCATCGGTATCCCGAACTTCCTCAACGTCGTCTCGAACCTGCCGTTCCTGATCGTCGGCGCGCTGGGCGTGCGCTGGACGTTGTCGCGTCCGGCAAACCTCGGGTCAGAACTGGTGATGCCCTACATCGTCGTATTCGCCGGGCTTGCGGCGACCGCGCTCGGCTCGGCTTGGTACCACTGGTGGCCCGATAGCGGCACGCTGGTCTGGGACCGGTTGCCGATCGCGGTATCGTTCATGGCGCTGTACGTGGCAGTCCTGGCCGAGCGGGTCAGCCCAAAGGCCGCGACGATGTTACTATGGCCGCTCGCCGTCTACGGCGCAGCGACGGTGCTCTATTGGCACGTCTACGATGATCTCAGGCCGTACCTGATCGCACAGTTTCTGCCGGTACTGACGATGCCGCTGATCTTGTGGGCCTATCCCGCGCGCTACAGCCTCGGCCACGATTTTCTGACCGGCGTCGGGTTCTACGCGGCCGCGAAGCTGTTCGAGGAAATGGATGGTCCCATGTATCGCGCATTGCTAGGGCTGGTCAGCGGGCACACGCTGAAGCATCTGGCGGCAGCCGGGGGCGCCTATTGGATCTATCGCATGCTCAAGCGGCGCACGCGACTCCGGTCGTAGATCGGGTGGCTTATTGTGGAGCGAAGCCCGCAATGACGCGAGACCCGACAATTCCGGTGCGTCGGCTCTTGCGCGGTTTGGCGGTCGTGCAGAGCCGTTCGCGTTCGGGCGCGCGGCTCCCCGACCTACAGACCTGCAATGGGTTACTGTGGAGCGCCGAGGCGCGATGGATCCGGCTTCAGGCCGGTGACGCGCTCGAGCGCGATGGCGGCAAGCACACGATCCGACATAGTTTTCTTCGGCAGGTCGGCTGGCGGCGCTTCAACGGCGGACGCGGCCAAGGCCGACGTCGGCAGGAACTGGGATGTGGCTGACTCATTGGCGCAAGCGCTGAGCGCGAGCGCCAAACCTAAAACAACTACGGCGCGAATAAGCACGTCGCCCCCCATACTACCCGGCGCACCAGTCAAGACCGATACCGGTCGAAGCCGACGCGCGTCCCACGTGTCCGATGTCCCCCGGACCAGTAACTCCGATATAGGCGGGTTGCTCTCTCTCGGCAACCCCTGCCCAACGGCACCCGCGAGATGTCCACGCGTTTTCGCCGCCTTTGATGGGCCGTATTTAGTCCTTGATTGAGGCGAAGCCGTGGCATTCCCAGAACGTGGTTGGGAATGTCTCTCCAAGACCAAGAACAACCCGTTGATCGCCGATGACTTTCGGGTCAAATCGGCAGGTTTTGCGTCAGCGCGGAGCAGGCCGAAACCTCGCCTTCGGAAAGGTGCACGACGGAGGATCAGCCAAATTTACGAGTTGTCATCCAGTCCCTGCGAACGTGTTCGAGACGGCGATGCCTGACGACGGCCGGAGCGGGGAACCAACCTCGCCCGCAGACGAGCTTCATCAGCCCGCGGTCGAGCGAGTTTGGGGTGTAGAGATCCGGAGACTGACGATGGCCCGTTTCGAGGCAGATAGCCGCGATATGATCGAGCTGGCGGCGCAAGGCGGGGTGCCCGACGCACTGTTCGAGCTTGGCTTGATGTACTGCGCCGGCCGCGACGTCGACCTCGACATGGTCGAGGCGCACAAGTGGTTCAACCTGGCGGCACTGCGCGGCAATGAGGCCGCCAAGCAGTACCGCCAGGACGTGGCGCGCGAACTGAGCAAAGCACAGGTCGGCGTTGCCCAGAAGCGCGCCCGCGAGTGGCTGTCGAAGCGTTGAATTTGGCGCGTTTTGCTTGCGCCTTCGGTTGCCCAGTGCCAACCGGCGCGTGGATACGGAGACGCTGCAACTCGCGCAGCCGCGTAGGGTGCAATAGGCGCATTGCACTTGGCGCCGTATTGCACCGATGGCGCTCCGTTACTGTGCAATAGGCCGCTGAAGAAGCGGCTATTGCACCCTACGTCCTCACTTCAACAGTTGCACGATCGCGTCGCCGAGTTCCGTGCACATCGCCTTGCCGCCCATGTCGCGGGTGCGCACGTCGGTGTCCTTCAAGAGCTTCTCGATCGCGTGCACGATCGCATCGGCCGCATCCTTGTGGCCGAGATGCTCGAGCATCATGGCGCCCGACCAGATCTGGCCGATCGGGTTCGAGATGCCCTTCCCCGCGATATCGGGCGCCGAGCCATGCACCGGCTCGAACATCGAGGGGAAATCCTTCTCCGGGTTGATGTTGGCGCCGGGCGCGATGGCGATCGTGCCCGTGGTGGCGGGGCCGAGGTCGGAGAGAATGTCGCCAAACAGGTTCGAGCCGACGATGACGTCGAACCACTGCGGATTGCGCACCAGATGCGCGGTCAGAATATCGATGTGATACTGGTTGGTTTTCGCTTTCGGGTATTCCTTGGCGATCGCCGCGAAGCGCTCGTCCCAATAGGGCATCGAAATCGAGATGCCGTTCGATTTCGTGGCGGAA
>JANLQP010000041.1:0-15159 GCA_031367895.1 Hyphomicrobiales bacterium | reverse complement strand
AGTGGGCAACCGAAGCGCGATGAGCGAGGTTTCCGATCACATGAGACTGATGCCGAACTTCAAGGGCTTCGATTTCTTCCCGCACGATCTGCGGCTGCCCTTCATGCGCTATCGCGATCTCGCGGTCGGCATGTCGATCGTCGCCATGCTGCTGTCGCTCGGATTGTTCCTGACGCGCGGACTCAACTACGGCGTCGACTTCAAGGGCGGATCGATGATCGAGGTGCAGTCGAAGGACGGCCCGGCCGATATCACGGGGATGCGCGAGAAGCTAAACAAGCTCGGCCTCGGCGGCGTGCAGATCCAGCAGTTCGGCGCACCGACCGATGTGCTGATCCGCATCGAGCAGCAACCGGGTGGCGACAAGGAACAGCAGGAAGCCCTGAAGAAGGCGACCGATGCGCTGGGGCCGGGATTCACGCAGCGCCGCGTCGAGGTCGTCGGGCCAGCCGTATCGAGCGAGCTGCGCCGCACGGGCCTGATCGCGGTGCTGGCCTCGCTGCTGGCGATTGTCGCCTACGTCTGGTTCCGGTTCGAGTGGCAGTTCGCGGTCGGCGCCATCGTTGCGTTGCTGCACGATGTGCTGTTGACGGTCGGCATTTTCTCGCTGTTCCAGTTCGAATTCGATCTGTCGATCATTGCGGCGCTGCTGACCATTCTCGGCTACTCGGTCAACGACACCGTCGTCGTCTCGGATCGCATCCGCGAGAACCTGCGCAAGTACAAGCGCATGGACCTAAGCCAACTCCTCGACCTGTCGATCAACGAGACGCTGTCGCGCACGATCCTGACGGGCTGCACGGCCATAGTGGTGCTGCTGGCGCTCTACATCTTCGGCGGCGAGGTGATCCGCAACTTCAACTTCGCCATGCTGTTCGGCGTGATCGTCGGCACCTATTCGTCGATCTTCATCGCGGCGCCGATCCTCGGTTATCTCGGCATCCGGCGCGAGACCATCATCGGCACTGAGAAGGGGGCGGCGCGCTCCAAAGCGTGAGACGGATTTGGGTCGCGTCCGACGTCTCGGGAGAGAGGCGGATGTGGTCATGACCAGGGGAGCAGCGATGCATGGCTGAACAGCCACCACGGTCCGGCGTGTTTGCGGGCCGCGCAGCCATTGAAGCATATGGCAACGGCGGCTTCCGGTTCGCCGGCATGAGCCACCGTGGCTCGCTGCTGTGCCTGCCCGCTGCAATCGTCGCCTGGGATGCCGATGATGTGGCGTCACTGACGCCCGCCAGTTTCGCCGGCATCTTCGCCGAACACGCGGCGATCGGGTTCGTGTTGCTCGGAAGTGGCCGTTCGCACGCATTCCCTTCGCCCGACGTTCGACGCGCCTTCTCGGAGGCCAAGATCGGCCTCGATACGATGGACACCGGTGCTGCGTGCCGCACCTACAATATTCTTTTGGGCGAAGGGCGGCCTGTTGCCGCCGCCCTCATCGCCGTCGACTAAGGAGCTTGCCTGATGGCAATGTTTGTTACCACTGCCCGCACGGCCTTGTTTTGGGGCATTGCCCTCTGTGCGGCGATCCTCGGAATTTGGCTCACGGGATCCAGCGTCGATCCGCTGGGCCTCGTCTCGTTTCTCGCGCGGTTCGTGCACATTCTCGCCGGAATCGTCTGGGTCGGCATGATCTGGTTCGTCAACTTCATCCAGCTCGCGGCGGTGCAGGAAGCCGACGCGGCCGGGCGTGCCATGCTGCTGAAGCTGGTTGTGCCGCAGGTCGCCGCCACCTTCCGGATCGCCTCGCATGTGACATTGGCGTCAGGCCTCGTGTTGCTGGTGGCAACGGGTTATCTGTTGGATCGATGGGTGTTTCAGTCGACGGTTTACATCCCGCCGCACAAGATGGCCCTGCTTTGGCTCGGGGTCGGCGCGGCAATCGTGATGTGGGTGCTGGTGCATATGGTGATCTGGCCCGCCCTGCGCATTCTGACGGGTGAGGTGACCGCGGACGAAACAACGCGTGCAGCCGCGCGCAACCGGGTGCGCACGTATGCTCGGATCAACCTCGTGCTGGCGATCCCCGTGACGTTCGTCATGGTTGCGGCCGCCCATCTCTATTGACGTGCGCGAGCGCGATCAGAGCCCGGCAACAACCATCGGGGCGCTCAGCGAACAGGCGCGGTCGATCGAGCCGGATCGCTATCTGGCAGCTCTGCTTGCGCCGGTCGAGGCACAGCCCGGCCTCCTGGCGGTGACGGCGTTTCTGGCTGAAATCACGCGGATTCCGGCGACCGTCAGCGATCCCATGATCGGGGAGATCCGGCTCCAGTGGTGGCGCGATACGATCGCGGCGGTTGCGAAAGGTGAGGTCTGCGGGCATCCGGTTGCCGACGCCTTCGGGACGGCGATCCGCCAGCATGGCCTCGATCTCGCTATGCTGCATCGGCTGATCGACGCGCGCGGGTTCGACCTGACCGGCGAACTCTACGTTGATGAGGTCGCTTTGGCTTCGGGGCTGACTGACAGCGAAGGGATCGCGTTTTCGCTGGCGTCGCAAATTCTGGCGAACCAGGCGTTACCTGCGGACCTTGCCGCCGATGCCGGCCATGCCTACGGGCTTGCCAGGTCGCTCGGACGATTGCCCGAACGGCTGCACAATGGCGGCTTCCCATTGCCGCATTCGCTTTTGGCGACGCATGGCGTGACGCCCAGCATGCTGGCGGAGCGGCCATTCGCCGCGCGGACGGTCTCCGGGGTCGACGATGCCGTAACGTCTCTGGAGCAGCGGGCGCGCACTGCGCTGGCCAATATCCGCGCGCGGCTGCCGGATTTGAGCCCTGCACAGATCGCAGCGCTCTCGCCCTTGGTCATGGTCGAGCCCTATTTGCGCGCTCAGAGACGACAGGGGTTTCGCCGCCTCGAGCACATGGCCGAGGTTTTGCCGATCGTCCGGTTCTGGCGACTGGGGCAGGCAAGGTGGAACGGTCGACTATAGCCGCTCGGCGCGTAGTTTCGGGGGAGTTGGGATTGGCCGGCGAATTTGGCACGTAATCTGTCGCGAGTGACTTAACGACGAAGGACGAGTCATGACGAGACCCTTTCGCACTGTTGCTCTGGGCGCCGCCATCTGGCTGGCGACGGCGGTCGCTGTGCATGCCGAGCCTTCGAGTGCGCTGCCGCACATCCAGTGGCGCGTCGAAAACCCATTCCGATTCTTCACTTCGCCCGAGCATAGCGAGATGCATCGCGCGACCTATCTGGCGCTCAGCGAAGAGGAGCGGCGCCATCCGGTGCTCGCGGCTGAGCGGGCGCTGGCGGACCGCCACAACGGGGAAGGCTGGGCGGGCACGGTACTTGACAAGACCTGCTGGGACCCGGCCAGGAACCGGCACAGCTGCCAACTCTACACCGATTACATCAACCCGAAATCGCATCGCGTCGTCGTCGAATTGAAAGAACTCGAAGAGGGCAGCGTCGCTGCCTGCACGTGGTTGACGGCACCACGTGGCGGGCGAGCGCGTGGCATTGCACTCACCGCACCTTGCGATACGCCGGTCATTCTCGATGTGCCGTATCCGTCCGGTGCCAAGGTTTCGGTCGAAGTCGCCGGCCGGCCCGTCGCGGAAACGTCGGTTCAGGTGCACGATCTCTTCATCGTCGGCATGGGCGATAGCTTCGGCTCGGGCGAAGGCAACCCGGACGTGCCCGTACGCCTGTCGCGCACGCGTGCCGTCGATTACGGCAAAGTCGGCAAGGATGGTAAGCGTGTCGCCGAGATATCCGGCTTCCCCGCCCGCGTCGGCGACTGGCGCGATATCGGCGATCAGGCTTTCGTCGATGCGAACCCGAAGTGGCTCGACCAGGCTTGCCACCGCTCGCTCTATTCGCATCAGTTCCGCGCGGCACTGCAGCTCTCGATCGAGGATCCGGCCCGCGCCGTGACATTCGTCAGCTATGCCTGCTCGGGCGCGGAAATCATCAACGGGCTTTTCCTGCGCTACAAGGGCCACGAATGGGTGCCGAGTCCGCCCGATCTGTCACAGATCTCGGCGCTCGCGCAGGCGCAATGCGGCAATACCCCGGCCAAAGACTACGATCTGCCGGAGGCCTATCACATCAACGGTAAGGTGCCCTCGTTGCAGGGCGGCTTGGTGCTACGCAAATGCGACCCACAAAGCGCGCGGCAGATCGATCTTGTGCTAGTCTCGATCGGCGGCAATGACGTCGGCTTCTCGCGCCTCGTCGCCAACGCGGTGCTGGCCGATCAATCGGTGTTGCGGCGGGTCGGTGGCTGGTTTGGTCACGTGCACGGCTTCGCCGAGGCGAACACGCTGCTCGACGAGTTGAACGACCGTTTCAAGGCACTCAATCGCGCAGTGCACAACATCCTGCATGTGCCGTGGGCGGAATCGGACCGCGTCGTCACTGTGGCCTATCCCGCTCTCACGTTGCTGGAAGACGGCAAGGCGAGCTGCCCCGACGGCCGCGCCGGCATGACCGTGGTCTCCGACTTCGAGCTTTCGGAAACCAAAGCGCGCGACTCGATGGTTGCCGCCGACCGCCTCGATCACATCATGCGCGACGCGAGCAGGGCACATGGCTGGACATTCGTGCACGAGCACCGCAACGCCTTTCTCGGGCGGAGCATCTGCGCGGGTTGGAGTGACAACGCATTCTCGTCCGTGGACGATCTGCGCATTCCACGTTGGGACGGCGAGAAGTGGGCGCCCTTCAATCCGGCCGACTGGCGGCCCTACGCCTCGCGGCAGCGCTGGTTCCGCACGCCCAACGACGCCTACATGACGGGCAATTTCCACGTTTCCAGATCAGTAATGCAGAATGCATTGCCCGTTAACACGTTGTCCTGGTTCCAGGTTATTCTGGCGAGCCTCTACTCGGGCGCCTTCCATCCGACCGCAGAGGGGCAGGCTGCCATGGCCGACGCAGTCGTCGTGGAGGCCCGCAAAGTGCTTGCGAAGTACGAGGGCCGGCGCAAGCAGAAGTGAGCGCAACCGGCCGGATTTGAGAGTCTTGGTCGATGACATCGCCTATCTTGAGGCATTTCACATTCCGTCTACCCGAGCTGGCAGAGGTCGGGCGGCGTTTTCCGATGGCCGTCGCCGCAACGGTCGTGCTGGCCGTTTACTATCTTCTCGGCTTACATGCGACATCGCGTTGGCCGACCGAGGTCGCCGGCGTCCGTGTCCCGACCGGGCTTATCGCGGCGTTCATCTGGGCCTTTGGTGTGGCGCTCTACGGAGAAGCCCACGCCCGGGAGGCGCGAACCACATACGCGCTGACCGCTGCCGGCTGGCTCGTCATCGCGCTGATGTGGGTGTTGGGTGATGCGATCGGTCTCAGCCCTGGAGTGCTGGTTGCGGCAGCGTCCGTGGCACTCGCGTGCGCCGCATATCTCGTTCCGGCGAAGCGCAACAGCGCATTCTGGCAGTTCAATCACGATTTCTGGTTCGGCTGGTTGGCGTCGGTGATCGCGCTCGCACTCTTTGCCGGCGGTGTCTCGATCATCTTCGAGTCGCTCCGCTACTTGTTTGGGCTGACGATCCCCTATTGGTTGCATGAGAAAGTTTGGATCATCGCCAGCTTTCTGATCGCGCCGCTCTATTGGCTCCGCCAGACCCCAGCGGATTTCAGCCAGCCGGTCGCCGAAGGCGAACCAAAGGAAGTGGTGAGCCGGCTGATCGCGGTCTTGAGCAAATTTATCCTCGTACCGCTGCTTCTGACGTATACCGCTATCCTGCATGCATACGCGTTGAAGATCGGCATCGACGGGTCGTTGCCGAAGGGCCGGCTTGGCTGGATGGTGCTCAGTTTCGGCGCCGTGCTGGCGGCAACCGCATTGCTCACCTATCCGACGCGGCAGTCCGGCGGCCGAGTCGTCCAACTGTTCTGGCGGTTCTGGCCGTGGTTGCTGGTCGTACCGGTTGGCCTGTTGTTTCTGGCGGTCGGCTCGCGCGTCAAGCAATACGGGCTGACCGAGTCCCGGTACTTCGTCGTGCTTGCCGGGATCTGGCTGGCCTCGCTCGTCGCAACGCAGGGCTTTGCCGGCGAAAACCGGCGCGATCTCCGCCTGATCCCGGGCGCTTTGGCGGCATTCCTCGCTATCGCGTCGTTCGGTCCCTGGGGCGCGACCGGTTGGTCGAACCGAAGCCAGGTCCGTGAGCTTTCGGCGCGCCTCGATGCGGCTGGCATGTTGAAGAATGGCCGCGTTCCCGCCGATGCCCGCCCAACGACAACATTGCTGCAAAGCGACCGGCAGCACATGCACGGCGCGATCGACTACCTGATGCGCCAAGGCCGCCTCGATGCCTTGCGACCGCTGTTCGACGGCGAGGCAAGCGACCCGTTCGAGGGCGTCATGCCTGGCACACGGCGACGCTATGATACGGCCTTGGCGGGCAAAGTGCGCGAGCGGCTCGGACTTGGCCGGAATTTGCCGGACGGTGGTCGACGAAACGTCAGCTATCACGCGTCGCAGCCTGCTCCGATCCCGCTGTCGGGAGCAGCCGAGATCGTCGGGCCGTTGAACCTGAACACGTCGACGACTACAAGGCGCACCACGCTGAAGGCACCGACGTCGGCCGGCGAGTACGTGCTTACTCTCGAGAACAATGTGGTCACGATCAGCAACGCGGCAGGGCGAACGGCGACGTTCGATCTCGCCAGCTTCAGCGCCGACGATGGGCCGTTCTCGACGAAGCCTGGTGCCCTCGACAAACGCACGCCACGGCGAATCGCCAGAACCGCCGGCGAATTGCCGGTTGCAATTTTGCTGCTCGGTTCGTCCGGCAGCCAAACCGAAAGCGGCATTGTCGATGTCAGCTACCTCGAGTTCTGGCTTTTGTTGGAACGCTGAGCGACTTCGCTCAAACCAGCCCTACTCGGCTGCCGCCCGCGACGGCGCCCCAAGCCATCCGGCCAGATCAGTCAACGCCCGCTCCGCGATCAGGCGCTTTTTGGCAAAGCCGCGTTCCTTGCCTTTGATGCGCTTGCCTGCGGCGTCGCGTTCCGGCGCGTCGAGCGGCGGGAACAGGCCGAAGTTCACGTTCATCGGCTGGAACGAGCGCGGACCCGCATCCAGCGTCTCGATGTGGCCGCCGGTGATGTGGTTGACGAGGGCGCCCAGCGCCGTCGTCGGTGGTGGCGCAACGATCGGACGGCCTTGCCGCTCCGCCGCCGCGAACCGGCCGGCGATCAACCCGATCGCCGCGCTCTCGATATAGCCTTCGACGCCCGTGATCTGGCCCGCGAAGCGGAGCCGCGGCATCGCCTTCAAGCGGAGGCCCGCATCGAGCACGCGTGGGCTGTTCAGGAACGTATTGCGATGCAGCCCGCCGAGCCGCGCGAACTCGGCGTTGGCCAGCCCGGGGATCATCCGGAACACGCGCGTCTGCTCGCCATGTTTCAGTTTCGTCTGGAAGCCGACCATGTTCCAAAGCGTGGCGAGCGCGTTGTCCTGGCGCAGCTGCACGACCGCCCAGGGCCGCTCGGTGCTGTTCGGATTGGTGAGGCCGACGGGCTTCATCGGGCCATAACGCAGCGTTTCACGGCCGCGCTCCGCCATCACCTCGATCGGCAGGCAGCCGTCGAAGTAAGGCGTGCCTTCCCACTCCTTGAACTCGGTCTTGGCGCCTGACAGCAACGCGTCGACGAACGCCTCGTATTGCTCGCGGTTCATCGGACAGTTGAGATAATCCGCCCCCGTACCTCCCGGCCCGGCCTTGTCGTAACGCGACTGGCGCCAGGCAACGCCCAATTCGATCGACTCGAAGTGCACGATCGGCGCAATCGCGTCGAAGAACGCCAGTTCGCCCTCGCCGGTCAGTCCCTGGATTGCGCGACTGAGATCCGGCGACGTCAACGGTCCGGTCGCCACGATCACGCTGTCCCAGTCCGCGGGTGGCAGCCCAGCCACCTCGCCCCGCGCGATCGACACCAGGGGATGCGCTGCGAGCCGCTGCGTCACCTCGGCCGAGAAATGATCGCGATCGACGGCCAGTGCGCCGCCGGCCGGCAGTTTGTGCAGATCGCCCGCCGCCAGGATGAGCGAGCCCGCACGGCGCATCTCCTCGTGCAGCAGGCCAACGGCGTTGCCCGCCCAATCGTCGGAGCGGAATGAGTTCGAGCAGACGAGCTCGGCAAGTCCGTCCGTCGAATGCGCTTCGGTGGCCCGGTGCGGCCGCATTTCGTGGAGGATGACGGGAACGCCTGATTCGGCGGTTTGCCAGGCGGCTTCGGAGCCGGCAAGGCCGCCGCCGATGACGTGAATGGGTGCGATGTTGGACATGACCGCGACAGTAGTCGAAATCCTGCGCGCTCTCAAATGGCGGCGCTTGATGGAACGGTGGCCTCGTTTTCCTCAGCTTTCGCGCGATGGCGACCATCCGGCGGGGGAATTAAACTTTGGAGCGAATCGCATCATTGCTACTGGCGACATGAGAGGCGGTGCCAGGGGGAGCAATGCGCGCATTGATTGCATTGGCGGCGCTCGCGGCGTTGCTCAGCGGCTGCACGCACGAGCGGCTCGGCCCCGTGAGCGGCCATTTCGTGGATTTTGCCGCACGCGAGCCCAATGGCAATACCGTGCACGTCTGCCATGCCTACGGCTGCAAGATGCAGACGCGGTTCCGCTTCACCGACGAAGATGTCGCCACGCTTGGCAATCTGATGGAGAAAACGCGCAAGTCGGACACCGCCGCCGAAGAACGGCGTGCCATTGCCTACGCGATAGCCTGGATGGAGAAGCGCACCGGCGACGTGATCGGCACCAGCGCCGACCGGCCGGGCATGGATTTCACGGCGTCCGGCGATCCGACGCAGCAGGATTGCGTCGACGAAGCGACCAATACGACGAGCTATCTGTTGATGCTGCAGCACAACCAGTTCCTGCGCCACCACACGGTCGGCACGCCGTTCGCGAAAGAGAACCTGCTGCGCGGCGTCGCCGGTTGGCCGCACTGGACCGCGATCATCCGTGACAACGTCAGCAGCCAGCGCTGGGCGGTCGACAGCTGGATCTACGCCAACGGCGAGAACCCGGCGATCGTCGAGGCCGAGAAGTGGTACATCGGCAGCCTCGACAACCTGCCCCAGGCGATGCGATAGGCGGTTGCTACGGCATGCAAAAAGGCCGCCCCGGATGTCCGGAGCGGCCTCTTCTTTATTGCGCCTTCGAATGCCCAATTCGCATCCGGCGCGCCTTCGGCAGCCGGTCAGGCCGATAGCCCAGCCCAGCCAAGGCTCTTACATCATGCCGCCCATGCCACCCATGCCGCCGCCGCCATGGTCGTGGCCGGCATGCGCATCCTTCTTCTTCGGAGCCTCGGCAACGCCGGCCTCCGTCGTGATCAGCAGGCCAGCGATCGAAGCCGCGTCTTGCAGCGCCGTGCGCACGACCTTGGCCGGGTCGATGATGCCCTTCTCGATCATATCGCCGTACTCGTCGTTCTGGGCGTCGTAGCCGAACGACGCGCCGCGTGCCTCGAGCACCTTGCCGACGACGATCGAGCCTTCGACGCCTGCGTTCTCGGCGATCTGGCGGATCGGAGCCTGCAATGCGCGCCGCACGATCTGGATGCCGGCGTCCTGGTCCTCGTTGTCACCCTTGACGGTGATAGCAGCCGTTGCCTTCAGCAGCATGACGCCGCCGCCCGGAACGATGCCTTCTTCGACCGCCGCGCGGGTCGCATTGAGTGCGTCATCGACGCGGTCCTTGCGCTCCTTCACTTCGACTTCGGTTGCGCCACCGACCTTGATCACGGCAACGCCACCGGCGAGCTTGGCCAAACGCTCCTGCAGCTTCTCGCGATCGTAGTCCGAGGTCGTTTCCTCGATCTGCGCCTTGATCTGGTTGACGCGGGCTTCGAGGTCCTTCTTCTTGCCGGCGCCGTCGATGACAGTGGTGTTTTCCTTCTCGATCATGACGCGCTTGGCGCGGCCGAGCATGTCGATCGTGACGTTCTCGAGCTTGATGCCGAGATCCTCGGAAATCACTTCGCCGTTCGTCAGAACCGCGATGTCTTCGAGCATGGCCTTGCGGCGATCGCCGAAGCCCGGAGCCTTGACGGCAGCAACCTTGAGGCCGCCGCGCAGCTTGTTGACGACGAGCGTGGCAAGCGCCTCGCCCTCGACTTCTTCAGCGATGATCAGCAACGGCTTGCCGGTCTGGACGACGGCTTCGAGCAGCGGCAGCATCGGCTGCAGGCCCGACAACTTCTTCTCGTGGATGAGGATGTAGGGATCCTCGAGCTCGGCGATCATCTTCTCGGCGTTTGTGATGAAGTACGGCGAGAGGTAGCCGCGGTCGAACTGCATGCCTTCGACGACGTTCAGCTCGGTCTCGAGGCTCTTGGCCTCTTCGACGGTGATGACACCCTCGTTGCCGACCTTCTGCATGGCCTTGGCGATCATTTCGCCGATGGCCTTCTCGCCATTGGCCGAGATGGTGCCGACCTGCGAGATTTCCTCGGAGTTCTTGACTTTCTTCGACTTCTTCTTGATTTCCTCGATGACCTGGATGACGGCCTTGTCGATGCCGCGCTTCAGGTCCATCGGGTTCATGCCGGCTGCAACCGACTTCAGGCCTTCGCGGACGATCGCCTGGGCCAGAACCGTTGCCGTCGTGGTGCCGTCACCGGCGACGTCGTTGGTCTTCTGGGCAACTTCGCGCACCATCTGCGCGCCCATGTTCTCGAACTTGTCCTCGAGCTCGATTTCCTTGGCGACGGTGACGCCGTCCTTGGTCGTGCGCGGCGCGCCGAAGCTCTTCTCGATGATGACGTTGCGGCCTTTCGGGCCGAGCGTGACCTTGACGGCGTTGGCGAGGATATCGACGCCGCGCATCATGCGGTCACGAGCCTCGGACGCGAATTTTACTTCTTTAGCTGACATTTATGGAATCCTGGTTGGGGGAAACGTGTGATGGGGGAGTTGGGAACAGGGAGTTGGGAGTAGGTGAGGGAATGCAGTGGTGCCGATTGGACCCTACTGCCTATTCCCAACGCCCTATTCCCTGGCGCGCGGCGCCTTACTTCTCCAACACGCCCATGATGTCGCTTTCCTTCATGATCAACAGCTCATTGCCGTCGATCTTGACCTCGGTGCCGGACCACTTGCCAAACAGCACCCGGTCGCCCTTCTTGAGGTCGATCGGAACGAGCTTGCCTGCCTCGTCGCGGGCGCCCGGGCCAACGGCGATCACTTCGCCCTGGCTCGGCTTCTCACCGGCGGTGTCAGGGATGATGATGCCACCAGCGGACTTCGTCTCGGCGTCCGAGCGGCGAACAACGACGCGGTCATGGAGAGGACGGAACTTCATTGCAGAACGTGCTCCGGATGCATGGGGCCTGAGGATCAATGATGCTCAGGCACGGGATGTGGAAGGTCACTGTTAGCAGTCAATCAGATCGAGTGCTAACGACCGTCCGCGTGATACCGACGGCCTGTGGATAAGTCAATGGGGGGAATTGCAGGAGCAGACACGCTCACTGCATTCGAGGCGTTATGCAGATGCGCGATCCGGTCTTTCGTCGATCTTACTTAAGGACTGCGAATCGATGCGTTGAGTGCGCATCGACGATAGCCTGAACGGGATCAGCGCCATGGCCGGAACCCCACGGAGAAACCATCGAAGCAGCTTCTGCATCTTGTTTTCGGTGGCGAACTGAAATCGCTCAGTGAAACCGAGTTCTTGGACCTGACGAAACTCGACATCATCGGCATCTTCCTGAACTACGCCGAGGCGCACCGGGCCTGGAAGGGCGCCGCGCAGCGCACCGTTGATAACGCCCAGATGCGCTACTACATCGTGCACATGCACCGCCTGCTCGATCCCGACGCTAATAAGGGCGGTAAGGGCTGACCGCGATTGCTCCGGGAAATCATCGGTCCGCACCGAGGTGCTTGTCCAGGACCGCCGAACGCGGGCTCGGTAGGCCTCCGGGGCGTGCCGCTCGAAGTCATAATGCCCGGCGTCCGAGATCTCCCAGAGTTCCTTGGGTGCAGGAGCACCGGAGAGCGCGCGTACGTCAGTCAGCGGCGTGTGCTTGCCGTTTTCCCATGCGGTGGTCAATAGGCCGTGATCAACGCGTTGCCGGTTCGGTATCGCGCTTGACACTTGCCGCGGCGGGCACCAGATTCGGTTGGCTATAACGTACTAGGAATCCAGAAACTGAAAAAGGAGATCGGCACATGAAGAAGGTCTGGCGCAAGCCCGAAATCTGCTCGAAGGACGTTGGCCTCGAGATCACAGCCTACGCGTCGTCGGAGATCGACATCGTCGTCTGACGCCCTAACGGCGTCATCAGGCTCGATATTGGTATGACTTGATTTGCTGCGGCGGCCCTTGTGGCCGCCGTTCGCGTTCTGGGCCCCGTCCGCACCAGTATGAAGCGCCCTTGCCGGACGTCCTGAACCGTGCACGAATAGCGCCAGACGACCACCATTCATCCTGCATCGAGGAGCCCCACATGAAGCTCGGATTGCTGCTGCGCTATCACGGCGAGACCGGCGGCCCCAACATGGACCTCGTGCTGGAGGCCGAGAATCTCGGCTTTGAGCAAGTCTGGCAGGGCGAATCGTACGGCATCGACAGCGTTTCACCGATCGCCTGGGCGTTGGCGCGAACGACCAGGATCAAATGCGGCACCGGCATCATGCAGATCCCGGCCCGCACGCCCGCCTGCGCGGCGATGACCGCGATGACTATGAACGCCATGTCGAACGGCCGCTTCCTGATGGGTCTCGGCCCGTCGGGTCCGCAGGTGATCGAGGGCTGGCACGGTGTCGCTTATGGCAAGCCGCTGCAGCGGACCAAGGACTACATCGAGGTGGTGCGCAAGATTTTCGCGCGCGAGAACGCGCTGACGCACACCAGCGAGCACTACAACATCCCTTATGCAGGGGCTGGCGCCACGGGCCTCGGCAAGCCGCTGAAATCGATCCTGAAGCCCGACCGCGGCATCAAGATCTATACCGCCGCGATCGCTCCGAATGGCCTGAAGACTGCCGGCGAAGTAGCTGACGGCGTGCAGCCTATCTTCATGAGCCCGGAGCAGACGGACCTTATCACCGGGCCGGTCTTCGAGGGCATGGCGGCAGCCGGCCGGCCGAAGTCGCTCGAGAATTTCGACATCACGCCGTTTGTCCGCGTCTCGATGGGGCCGGACCTGCAGAAGTGCCGCGACGCGATCCGGCCCGAACTGGCGCTGTACGTCGGCGGCATGGGCGCGCGGTCGAAGAACTTCTACAACGATTACGCCAAGCGGCTCGGCTATGCGGATGCAGCCGTGAAGATCCAGGACGCGTTCCTGGCCGGCCGCCGCGACGATGCCATGGCCGCCATTCCCGACAAAATGATCGACGAGATCGCACTGGTCGGCCCACCGGACCGCATCAAAGGCCGTCTCAAAGACTGGAAAGCGGCGGGCGCCGGCGGCAACATCGGCACGCTGCTGTTGAGCGCGCCGAGCGTCGACATCCTGCGCGTCGCGGCCGAGGCGGTGGCCTGAGGCGAGATAACGCGAGGCGATAGCCCACGCTTGGCCCCTGCAACCCGGCCATCGTTCGGCCGAATTCGTCATTTGTATGTAAGCTGCTGCAAACAAGTAACTTTGTTGTATTGTGGCGCGGATGATTCGGGTCACCACATTCGCTGGACAAACGGTTGCCGTGTTCGGCCTCGGGGCCTCCGGCAATGCAACGGCGCTGGCGCTGCTGGCGGGCGGGGCAGAGGTAGCGGCCTGGGACGATGGCGCGGGCTCGCGGGAGGCTGCGGCCAAGGCGGGTGTGCCGATCGCCGATCTCAAAACGGCAGACTGGTCGCGGTTTGCAGCCCTCGTGCTGGCGCCGGGCGTACCGCTGACGCATCCCGAACCGCATTGGACGGTGTTGCGCGCGAAGGCGGCAGGCATCGAGGTGATCGGCGATATCGAGCTGTTCTGCCGTGAGCGGGCCAAGGTGTGCCCGGACGCGCCGTTCATCGCCATCACCGGCACCAATGGCAAATCGACGACGACGGCGCTGATCGCGCACATTCTGCGGCGAGCCGGCCTCGACGTGCAGATGGGCGGCAACATCGGCCGCGCGATCCTGACGCTCGAGCCGTTTTTGCTTGCGCCTTCGGATGCCCACACGCAACCGGTGCGAGACCGCCGCTTCTACGTCATCGAGATGTCGTCGTTCCAGATCGACCTTTGCCCGAGCCTCAACCCAACCATCGGCGTGCTGCTCAACATCACACCGGATCATCTCGATCGCCACGGTCCGGCGGACGATTCCGAGCAGGCGATGCAGAACTACGCGGCAATCAAGACGCGCTTGGTTGCCAAGTCGATGATCGCTTACATCGGCATTGACGATGAATACTCCGAGCGTATCGCGCGGAACATCGCCAAAGGTCCCAGCGCGGAAGTGCTTCCAGTCTCGACGCGACCCCTCGACTGGCGTCCCGGCGTCGAGGCCTGTGATGGGGTTGTTTGGCTGCGCATGCGGAAAGGCTTTATGGAGGACGGTCGCATTGCCGCGATCGATGGAATCGGAACGCTGCGTGGTGCGCACAACACGCAGAACGCAGCATTCGCCTGCGGTGTCACGCGAAGCCTCGGCGTAAACGAGGACGCGATCGAACGTGGACTGCGCACCTACCCTGGCCTCCCCCACCGCATGGAGGAAGTCGGGCGCTCCGGCAAAGTGATCTTCATCAACGACAGCAAGGCCACCAACGCCGACTCCACCGACAAAGCATTGGCGTCATGGGATCGCGACATCTTCTGGATCGTCGGCGGCAAACCGAAGGAGGGCGGAATTACCCCTCTCGCACCGTACTTCCCGCGCGTCGCCAAGGCCTATCTGATCGGGCAGGCAAGCGATGACTTCGCGAAGACGCTCGACGCGGGCAAGGTCGCTTACGAGCGCTGCGGTACCCTCGACGTCGCCGTTGGCAAAGCTTCCGCCGATGCTGCCGGCTCGACCGGTCCGGAACCCGTCGTGCTGCTGTCGCCCGCCTGTGCCAGCTACGACCAGTTCAAAAGCTTCGAGCACCGTGGCGACGCGTTCCGCAATCTGGTGCTCGCCATGCCGGACGTGACGGCAAAAGACGCCGCCAAGCCATGAAACTCTCGCGCGCCGACAACAGCCGCCTTGCCGAATGGTGGTTCACCATCGATCGCGCGCTGCTCGTTGTGCTGCTGGCGC
>JANLQP010000298.1:0-6468 GCA_031367895.1 Hyphomicrobiales bacterium | reverse complement strand
GACGGCATCATGCGGCTGGATGGCGTGCAGCGCTTGAATTGATGCGGGCGACGAAGAGCCGTGTGCAGTTGCTTACGCTATGAAATTGGAGCTCCAACAATGTGCGCTGTCGCTCGTCTGGTTCTGTGTTTGCTCGGCCTGATGCCTACCGGGCTGGCGGCATCGGCCCAAAGCTATCCCACAAAACCGATCCGCATGGTCGTGCCGTTCCCGCCGGGTGGCCCGACGGACGTCATCGCGCGCCTCTACGCGGTGAAGCTCGCGGACGCGCTGGGCCAGCCGGTTGTCATCGACAACAAGGCCGGCGCTTCCGGTCAGATCGGTACGCAGGAGGTAGCGCGCGCGGCTCCCGACGGACACACGCTGGTCGCGAATCCATCCTCGGTCGTGATCATCCCGCACGTCTACGCAAGCCCGCTGTTCGACGTCGAACGCGACTTCGTGGCCGTCAGCTTGATGGCCAGCGTGCCGGCTGTGCTGATCGTGCCGGCGTCGACCCCGGCGGCAACCGTTGCCGAGCTGGTGGCGGGGTTCAAGGCCAAGGGTGGCCGCATCAACTTCGGTTCGTCGAGCGTCGCTGGCGCCATGCACCTGATCGGGGAGAGCTTCGCGCAGCTCAACGGACTCGACATGCAACACATCGCCTACAAAGGCGGCGGTCCGGCCATTGCCGCGGTCATCTCGGGCGAGGTGCCCATGAGCTTTGAGTCGCTTCCCGCCGCCATGCCGCAGATCAAGGGCGGGCAGTTGAAGGCGCTGGCGCTCTCGGCGCCGAAGCGGAGCCCGGCGTTGCCCGAAGTGCCGACGATGATCGAGGCCGGATTTGCGGGCTTCGATCTCGGCAGCTGGTATGGCATCTGGGCACCGGCCAAGACGCCGCCCGAGATCGTCAAACGCCTCAACGCTGAGTTGTCGAAGATCGCGGAGTCGGCGGAGATGAAGGCCAAACTGGCCGACCTCGGCACCGACGCCGAGGCGCGCTCCCCGGAAGCGTTCGCGGCATTCCAGAAGGCTGAGAACACGCGCTGGGGCGGCATTGCCAGGAAGGCCGCAATCAAGCTGGACTGATCGCAACCGATAAGGCCTGATGGCACAGACGAGAGAGGCAAGGATGCGCGCACCATGAACCGCAAACCCGTGACGCCACTACTGACCGTCGACTGCGTGGCTGTCGACGCCAAAGGCCGGGTGCTGCTGATCAAGCGCGGCAACCCGCCGTACCAGGGGCACTACGCGCTGCCCGGCGGGTTCGTCGATGTCGGCGAAACCGTGGAGGATGCCTGCCGCCGGGAGCTGATGGAAGAAACCGGCGTCAAGGCCGGCAAACTCACCCTGATCGGCGTCTACTCCGACCCCGGCCGTGATCCGCGCGGGCATACGGCTGCAGTTGCCTACCTGGCGCGCGTGAAGGCGCCCGTGGCTGCGGCTGGTGACGACGCCGCCGCCGTCGAGTGGGTGGAGAGCTGGCGGCGGCTGGATCTGGCGTTCGATCACAAGCTGATCCTGAAGGACGCGGCGAAGCTGCTTGCTTGAATACGCCTTGTGCTCAGGCCATCAGGCATTCGACCGCAGGCCACACCCTGTGCATGATCCCCGGACGGCGCGCTGATGAACATCGCCGACGGGTGGTTCCATGTCCAAGCGGAGCCACCGGCTGATTGCCGAAGGCGGACATGCGCGGGCCCGACCGCATGATGGTGATCAGCAAGGCCGATATCGAGACGTGGACCGGCATCGTCGCCAAGGCCGGTGGTATCGCCGAGCCGGCGAAGGAGGCCGGGCGGGACAAAAATAAGTGTTGCTCGGGGGCGAAGTGGATGATCGCCCCTGATCCCGCAAGTGGAGGAAACTCCATGCGTCATCCAAGAACGATTGGTGATCTGGTCTTCACCGGCAGCGACGTCGAGCGTTCGCGATTCCGGTCGGTGATTTTCGCAATCCTGATCGAGCGGTTGAGCGTAGGAAGTAGCCCGCGCCACCAGCACCAGCCTTGAAGCCCGGCGATGTCGCGGCTATAACCCGCCGCATCGTTAATCCCAGCCAGAAATGAGCATCACGATGGCCATCGAGCGCACCTTTTCCATTCTCAAGCCCGACGCAACGCGCCGCAACATGACCGGAGCCATCAACGCCGTGATCGAGAAGGCGGGGCTCGCGATCGTCGCGCAGAAGCGCGTACGCTGGACCCGCGCCCAGGCCGAGAAGTTCTACGAGGAGCACAAGGCGCGCCCCTTCTACGGCGAATTGTGCACGTTCATGACGTCGGGCCCGATCGTGCTGCAGGTGCTGGAAGGCGACAACGCCATCGCCAAGTACCGGGACGTGATGGGTGCGACCGACCCGAAGGAAGCCAAGGACGGCACGATCCGCAAGCTGTTCGCGGTTACCAAGGGCGAGAACTCGACGCATGGCTCGGATTCAGCTGCAGCCGCCGAGCGCGAGATCGCGCTGAACTTCCGGTTGGACGAAATCGTCGGTTGAATGAGGCCAGGGTCAGACCCATGGGCCTCACTCTTTACGCCGTTCCGATCCTCCCGCCTTTGATTGCGGCCAGCACGCGCTCGGGCGTCATCGGCATGTGGTTGACGCGGACGCCGACGGCGCGGCGGACGGCGTTGCCGATCACAGCCCCCGGTGGCACGATCGGCATCTCGCCGACGCCGCGCACGCCGTAAGGCACGCCCGGCACCGGCGTTTCGATCAGTACCACCTCGATCGGCGGCACATCGAGCGCGGTCGGCATGCGGTAGTCGAGCAGGCTGGCGTTGCGCAGCCGTCCGTCCGGTGCGTAGTCGAAGCCTTCAGTCAGCGCCCAGCCGAGACCCTGCACGACGCTGCCTTCGATCTGGCCTTCGACGGCCGCGGGATTGAGTGCGCGGCCGACATCCTGGAACGCGGTGTAGCGCAACACCGTGACTTGGCCGGTCTCGGAATCGACCTCGACGTCGGCCACCTGTGCACCGATCTCGACGCCGAATGGCAGCTTCGTCGAGACGCCGCGGCCGACGACTGCGCCGTCGGTCAGCGTCGCGCGCATCAGGTCGTGGAGACTGATCGAGGCAGGCACTGCACCAGCTGAGCGGAACACACCGAATGCGTAGCTGACATCGGCCGTCGTGCATTGCAGCTTCTCAGCAGCCCGGCGCGTCAATTGCGCAAGCGCGTCGCGGCATGCCTCGGAGACGGCGGCGGCCATTGTGCGCCCGACGCGGCTGCCGGCGGCGGCGTCCGAGTAGCCGACGGATTTGGTGTCTCCCGTGGCGATGTGCACGTCGCCGAGGCTGAGGCCGAACTCCTCTGCCGCCACCTGCGCCATCGTCGTGCGCGTGCCTGAAATGTCGACCGCGCCCATCGTCACCATCGGCCGGCCGTCGCCGGCGATCGTCACGTGCGCGGCCGATGTCATCGACGTGCCGCGCCAGTAGCCGAGTGCGAGGCCGCGTCCGCGCGGGAGTGAGCCTTTTGCCAGCGGCGTCGTCCAGCAGGGGTGCGCCGCGACGCGCTCGAGGATGGTGGTGAGCCCGATCGAGGGGAACGGCGTGCCGATCGGCATCATGCTGCCGGTGACGGACGCGTTGCGGCGGCGAAGCTCCAGCGGGTCGATGCCGAGCTGCAACGCCAACTCGTCCACCGCCTGTTCGAACGCGAACGCGGCCTGGATGCCGCCCGGCCCGCGATAGGCCTCCGTGCGCGGCTTGTTGGTCATGATGTCCATGCCTTCGAGGCGCAAACATGGGGTTTGATAGCAGGCCGCGGAAGCCTGCATGAGAAGTGTCGTCGGCGTACCAGGAATGCCGCCGGTGTCGAAGACGTAATGCCCATCGACGGCGGTGATCTTGCCGTTGGCGTCGGCGCCGACGCGGACGTCGATGCGGGCGGCGGCGGCAGGACCTGAGCCGCCCGTCAGCATTTCCTCGCGGCTCATCACGATCTTGACGGGACGGCCCGTAAGTTGCGCCAGGCGGGCCGCGATCGGTTCCACGTGCACGGTGATCTTGCCGCCGAAGCCGCCGCCCATCTCGAGCGGTATCACCTTCAGTTTCGATTGCGAGAGGCCGAGCAGCACGGCCGTCTGGATCTCCGTCTGGAACGCGCCTTGCGTCGACGCCCAGATGGTGACGAGGCCGGTCGGGTCGGACTCGGCGACACAGGCGTGCGGCTCGATGTAACCCTGGTGCGCGGTGTCGATGACGACGCGGGCTTCGCCGACTGCGGCTGCGGCTTTCAATGCTGCCGCAACGTCGCCGCGCTCGATCAGGGTGCGGGTGCCGGCATTGCGCACAATGGGAACGCCGCCGTCGAAGCCTTTCGGTTTCAGCTCCGGGTTGAGGAGCGGCGCGTTTGGCTGCATCGCGTCGGCGATGTCCATCACGGCCGGCAACGGCTCATATACAACCTCGATCAGGTCGAGCGCGGCGGCGGCGATGTGTGCGTCAGTTGCGGCGACAGCGGCGACGGGATGGCCACGCCAGAGCACACGGTCGCGCGCGAGTACGATGACGGCGGAGACCCAGGCATCGGCGCCGGTTTCGCCGAATGGAATTATGGTGCCGGGCTTGATTTCGGGGAAGTCAGCGGCGGTAACAACGGCGAGCACGCCTTTCAAGGCGCGCGCCTTCGCCGTGTCGATATTGACGATCCGAGCGTGCGCGTGCGGGCTGCGCTTGATGCGACCCGTCACCATGCCGGGGCGCGTGAGGTCGGCGGGATAAATGGCGCGGCCGGTGACGCGTTCGCCGGCATCGACGCGCGGCAGACGCTGGCCGACGACTTTCATCGGTTGCACCGGGCCGGTGTCGTGGAGGGTTGTCATGGCGTCACCTTTCCGGCGGCAACCGCGGCGATGGCCTCGACGATCTTGTCGTAGCCGGTGCAGCGGCAGATGTTGCCGGCGATGGCGTGGCGGATGGCGTGCTCGTCGGGGTGCGGTGTGCGTTCGAGGAGAGCCACCGCGGAGAGCACGATGCCCGGCGTGCAGAAGCCGCATTGTGTGCCGCCGTGCGTGATGAGCGCGGCCTGCACGGGATGCAATGTGTTGCCGGTGGCGACACCCTCGATCGTCGTGATGCGGCAGCCTTCAGCCTCGCCTGCCAGCACAAGGCAGGCGCAAACGGGATCGCCATTCATGAGGACGGTGCAAGCGCCGCAGTTGCCGTTGCCGCAGCCTTCCTTCGTGCCGGTGAGGCCGAGCCGGTCGCGCAGGACTTCGAGCAAGGTCTCACGGCTGTCGGCGAGGGCTTCGCGCGGCTCGCCATTAACCTCGCATGTGACGACTGTTTTCATGACAGCGACACTCCGAGTTGCCGGGCGCAATCGGCAAGGGCTCGGCGGGTCAAGACAGCGACGAGTTCGCGGCGGTAATCGGCGGAGCCGCGCGTGTCGCTGATGGGCCGTGCCTGGGCGGCAGCGGCGGCGCCGGCTGCGGAGAAGAGTTGGGCTGAGGGCTTTTGCCGGATCAACAGCATTTCGGCATTTTTTGCCCGAACCGGTACAGGGGCAACGGAGGCAAGCACGATGTCGGCGTTCTGGATCACGCCATCGTCGCCAAGTTTCAGAACGACGCCTGAACCGGCAATCGCAATGTCCATCTCGCGGCGCGGCGTGAACCTGAGGTAGCGGGCGGCGGTGCGCGGTTCCACGGCTGGCAACAGCAGTGCGGTAACGAGGTCTCCCGGCGCCAGCGACGTCCAGCCGGGTCCCTTGGCGATGCTCAGAGCGCCCGTGCGACTGCACGCGCCGTCGGCGGACGCGATCTCGACAATCGCGCCCATCGCAATCAGCAGCGGCACGGCGTCGGCGGAGGGCGCGGCGTTGCACAGGTTCCCGGCGAGCGTGGCGCGCGATTGGATCTGCAGGCTGCCGATCAGGCGGGCGGAGGCGAGCAACGCTGCATGCTCGGCCGCGAACTCAGCGTGCGCGCCAAGCTTGGCGATGCTGACCGCGCCGCCGATACGCCAGCCGCCATTGGACGTGCGCGTGATCTCGTTGAGTTCGGGGACATGCTTCAAGTCGACGATGCAGTTGGCGGCGCGGCGGCCCTCACGCAGTTGCGGGATGAGGTCGGTGCCGCCAGCGAGCGCTCGGGCGCCGTCACGCGCCAGCAGCGCCACCGCGTCGGCGACATCGGTCGGCCGTTCGTAATGCAACTCTTGCACGGTAACCTCGCGTAGAAGGCGGCGATGGGAGGCGACGACCCAGTTTAGCCATTTCTACGGTCGAAAGGCGAGTGACGTGCGAGTCGTTGGGTCGCGCGTCGTGCTGGAAGCACGCCGGCACGACATGGAGCTTCGCTCTCCGCCGCCGCTTGACGCCAACCTGGAGACTACCCCTACCCCAGCACCTGCTTCACCTCGGCGGGGGTGTTGAAGTCTTCGGGGATGCCGGCGAGGCCGAGCTTCTGGAAGATGCGGCCCAGCGCTGGCGAAGCCGTCACCACCGCGAACGGGATGGCCACGAGATAGCCTGCTG
>JANLQP010000297.1:0-3007 GCA_031367895.1 Hyphomicrobiales bacterium | reverse complement strand
TCGCCGACATCCGCAACGCCACCCTGAACCTCATCCGGCGCCGCCCCGGCAACAAGCCGCGCGACGCCCGCGAAGCCTTCGCCGCAAGCAAGTGGACCGCCATCCGGCTCGTCATGAGGTCATGAATTGAATTGCCCTGGGTTTGCTGACAGGCGGGGCGTTGTCGATGCTTGACGAGGCGCGCTGGTGCCGATATCTGCAGACACCGGAGCTTGCGTCGCCTCTTCCTTCTCGACCAGCGCGACGACGGTTGTTTCTTCTCAGTACAAATGCTCGGTACAATTTACTTTGCACCGACCGAAGATATCTAGTATTATCATATTGTTAAGCTGCGGAGTGGCGTATCCCGCCGTCCGCACCAATGATTTCAATAGATTATCCAGACGCAGCGTCGAGCTCGAGATGGCGCGCGCATCGGCGAATGTGCGACCATGAAACGTCGGAAAAAGCCTCGCGCGAGCACCCGACGGCCCACCTATGTCGGCGTGGACGCAATTTGTGCCGCGCTCGACATCTCTAGACCGACGCTTT
This sequence comes from Hyphomicrobiales bacterium, assembly GCA_031367895.1. Lineage (GTDB taxonomy): Bacteria > Pseudomonadota > Alphaproteobacteria > Rhizobiales > Hyphomicrobiaceae. Next base: position 2,476 of record JANLQP010000297.1, on the reverse strand, counting down.
CTCGGATGCGTGAAGACGGCAAATTTCCGGAGCACGAGCAAATCTCGCCAAATAGAATTGGATGGTCGGTGGCAGTGATAAAGGCGCATTTGGCCGCGCAAGACTGCGAAGCCCTGGGGCCGGTGCTCGAGGCCAAGCAGGGCGCGTGCGGAGGCGACCTATGACATTTGCGCGACGTGAGTTTCTCACGGCTTCAGGGGCGGCAGCGCTGCTCGTCAACGCTCCGAGCGATCTCGTTTCAACCGCGGCTCGGGCGGCAACGCCCAGGCCGGCTGGTTCCGTATCCTCAGCCACGCCCTCCGATCCTGGCTGAATGGCCGCCAACTGAAACCGCCAGCCCGCTTGTTGGCAAGTGGCCGCGACTGTTGCGCGGCGACGACCGGCGCGACGTGATGCCGAGGTACGATCAGGACGTCGTCACGCGCGCGCGGTTACTAAAGCGCTCACGCAGCACGAATTTCTGCGGCTTGCCGCTCGATGTGCGCGGCAGGGCGTCGACGAAACGCACCATCGACGGCTTCTTGAAGCCCGCCAGATGCGTATTGCAGTGCGCGATGAGCTCGGCCTCCGTGACCGTCCCAACCGCCCCCAGCTCCACTACGGCGCAGACCTGCTCGCCCCATTTTTCGTGCGGCACCCCGATGACGGAGGCGTCCGCCACGGCCGGCTGGCGGCGTAGGACGTCTTCGATCTCGGCGGGGAAGATGTTCATGCCGCCGCTCTTGATCATGTCGTTCTTGCGACCTGTCACGTAGAGGTAGCCTTCGGCGTCGAGGTGGCCGATGTCACCCGTGCGCAGCCAATCCCCGGCCAGGGTTTGCGCCGTAAACTCGGGGTCGTTCCAGTAGCCGGCCGTCATCGACGGCGCACGCACCCAGATTTCGCCATCGGCGCCGCCGGGAAGCTCGTGGCCCTCGTCGTCGGCAATGCGGATCGTGACATGCACCGAGGGGCGTCCCGCCGAGTCTGGCTTCTCCGAGACCTTTCCGGCCGGCATGCAGGTGACGCTACCGCCGCCTTCAGTCAAGCCATAGACCTGGATGAAGTCGGCGCGCGGCAGCCAGAGGCGCAATTCCTGCACGACGCCGACCGAGACAGCCGCACCGCCGGACATGACCATATGCAGCGCGGAAAAATCGAGCGCATCGCGATCGGGCACGCGCAGGAGGTCGTAGATCATCGCCGGCACCCAGAGCTGATGGGTGATGCGCTTCTCGCTGACGTAGCGAAGGACGGACGCGGCGTCGAAGCCACCCGACGCCTTGACGTGCACCGTGCCGCCGACGTGGAAGATCGACCATGTCAGGTCGTGGCGGCCGCCGATATAGAAGAGGTCGATGGCCGCATAACTGGAGTTTTCGGGGCCGAGGCGGTAATCGACGACCTGCTGCAACGCGTTGAACAGCAGGCCGCCGTTGCTCCACACGACGCCCTTGGGCTCGCCCGTGGTGCCCGACGTGATGATGATCTCGTGGTGATCCTCGAGGCGGGGCGTGCGTGGCACGGGCGCGTCGCAGCCCGAACTCAGGAGTGCATCAGTGGGCTTCACGGACAAGACTTCATGTCAAGGGTCGAAGTGATCTGATCAATTCCGGCGGCTAGAAAACGCGACGAGCCGGCCAGGGGCGGTGTCCGGTCGGCGCGCGCCAGATGCTGCGGCAGTGCCGCTTCAGCGTTTAAGAGATCCAAGCCTCCGATCTCGACCCGATGCGACGTCGCGAGCGGGTCTAACCCGAAGTTCCACCATCATCGCTCTGCTGCGGCCGGGCCGGCTTTGCTAATGCGTAGTTTCCGCAGCTATACAGGCGGCACAACGCGGCGCATGCTGGACCTTAAAGGAGGATTTCGCGTTTCCTCCAACCAGCAGCAACCTGATGGCATACATTTTGTCGTCAAGGAGAAGTCGTGTCATGAGGTATCTCGTTTTGTCGATCTCCACCGTCGTCGCTTTGCTCCTCGGTGGGACGGCCTACGCGCAACAAAGCCCTACGCAGGCCCAGCAGGGTTTGAACGCAACGCTTTACGAACGCCTCGGTGGCGCGTTTGCCATTGCAGCGGTCGTGAACCACTTCAGCGATGCAGTCGTGAAAAACCCCGTCGTGGGCCAGAAATCGAAGAACCCCGCCCTCCGGGAATGGCACACCAAAAATCTGGGCCGACTTCCGGGGCTCAAATTTATGCGAACGCTGTGGGTCAGCAACGTTGCGGGCGGACCTTTCCAATATACTGCCACGAAACCAGGCAGTACTCCCGTTGGCCTGGAAGTCGCGCACCGCGATCTAAAGATTTCGCCCGCGGAGTTCGATGAAGTCGCGGCCGAACTTGGGCGAACGCTTGCCGTCTTCAAGGTGCCCGACAAGGAGAAGAAAGAGGTTCTAGGCGCGTTTGCCGCACACAAAGGAGAGGTGACGTCAGGTTATTTGGCCGCGACCAAGACAGGCCGTTGAATGCATTGATCGCTTGGTGCTGGCGCTGC
>JANLQP010000288.1:0-2809 GCA_031367895.1 Hyphomicrobiales bacterium | reverse complement strand
CCGCCTTCGCCGCCGCCTGCTGTCCCGCCATGGCCGTGATCCTTCTCGCGAATCAAGAGGATCACCACAGATTCAGCATTCGTTCGGACTGTCACCAACAGATTCACCCAATCGCCCTGGGTTTACGGGTCGACCATCTTGCCAAGAGCGCGATCTGTATAGCCAGGTATTGAGAGCATACCTATTCCCTTAACTCCGGAAAGCCCGGCAGGGCAGCGTTTCGTCGACCAGCATCCGCATAGTCATTGGGACGTGCACGACCAATTGCGCGAGCGTGCGGGCAGCGATGCGTCCGACGCCCTTGGTCTTGCGGCGGTTGTGGCGGAAGGCGAACTCGTCGAGATAGGCCTGCAGATGTTTCGCTTGAACCGCACCGGCGTGCGTGCCGAGCAGCCAGCGCTTCAACAGTGACATCGTCCAGTGGACGCCCCGCAGCGTGTCTTGCACCTGCCGCTCGGCCTTGATTTGCACGATACCTTCGTGCCCCCGTGCGCCCAGGCGTTTGCATTGTAGCTCGCGAGCCCGTCCGTCCGGACCTCGGCCGCTGGCGCCACATGCGCATCGGCGAACTGCTTGAGCGTTGCCTCATCGTTGTTGTCGGCGTGGGCGAGGCGGACTCTTCCGTCGGTTGTTTCGGTGGCGACGAGCACCATCGATTTTCCCCCGCGCTTGCCTGCCGAGAACGCCTTGGCGAGGCCGCTGGTCAGAATGATTGCGCGAACACCAGGGTCCCTGTCGGCCCGCCGCCACGCCGCATGAATGGCGTCGATGAAGGCATAGTTGACGGCGTTGACCGGCACGCGCCGCATGGTGATGACCGCGATGCGGCCTTGCACGTCGTAGGAAATCAGCTCGGTTTCGGCCAAGGCCATGCCTCCTCGGGACGATAAGCCTGCATCAGCCACTATGCCCTGTGAAGCCCCTCGCCACCAATAACGAGGGTTGGAATGCCCGTCGTGTGGCTCTTGACCGCTCGAATTGGCGTGAGCGCCGTCTGAATATCGCCGGAGTTGTCGGTTCCGATTTCTGCTGCCACAGCTTCGGCAACGGCTTCCTTCGTCGCATCCCTGGCACTCGCGCCGTCTACAATCAGCATGTGTTCTGGGCCGAAAAGCGCACTGCGCTAACGCCGGTCGAGGCTTGCGTTGACCCGAATTCAATTCGTTGGTCTGACCTGCCCGAAAGGGGCTACAATGCCAGCATCCGTTTCGGGAGAGTGTCATGACCGTGTGCGACCTTCGAGGAATGATCGCCGACGTAAAGGCAGGAACCCTGTCCCGACGATCCTTCATGCAGAAAATGCTGGCAATCGGCCTCACTGCACCGATCGTGGCCCAGATGCTCGCCCATAGCGGCGTCGCGATCGCCCAGGGTGCCAAGTTCGCCTACAAGCCCGCGAAGCGCGGCGGCGGCGGCACACTGAAACTGCTGTGGTGGCAGGGACCGACGCTGCTCAATCCGCATTTCGCCGTCGGCACCAAGGATCAGGATGGCGCCCGCCTGTTCTACGAGCCGCTCGCCGCCTGGGACCAGGACGGCAATCTCGTGCCGGTGCTGGCCGCGGAGATACCGACCCGGGAGAACGGCGGGCTTGCGGCCGACGGCAAGTCCGTCGTCTGGAAGATCAAGAAGGACGTCAAGTGGCATGATGGCAAGCCGCTCTCCGCCGACGATCTCGTTTTCAATTGGGAGTATGCGAGCGACCCGGCGACGGCCTCGGTGACGATCGGCAGTTACAAGGACTGCAAGGTTGACAAGATCGACGACCACTCGGTGCGGGTGAGCTTCCCGAAGCCGACGCCGTTCTGGGCCGACGCCTTCGTCGGCGTGCGCGGCATGCTGATCCCGAAGCACCACTTCGCCGAGTTCAAGGGCAGCAAGTCGCGGGAGGCGCCAGCCAACCTGAAGCCAGTCGGCACTGGGCCCTACGTGTTCGAGGAGTTCAAGCCGGGCGACCTCGTCAAGGGCAAGGCCAACACCGGCTATCACGTCGCCAACCAGCCGTATTTCGACGCAATCGAGATGAAGGGCGGCGGCGACGCGGTATCTGCAGCCCGCGCCGTCATCCAGACCGGCGAGTACGATTACGCCTGGAACCTGCAGGTTGAGGACGACATCCTGAAGCGGCTCGAGCAGGGCGGCAAGGGCAAGGTCAACATTCTCGAGACCGGCAACATCGAGCACATCCAGATCAACTTCACGGATCCCTGGACCGAGGTCGATGGCGAGCGCGCCAACCGCAAGACGAAACACCCGATCCTCGCGGACAAGGCGGTTCGCGATGCGCTGGCGCTGCTGGTCGACCGGAAGTCGGTCGAGGATCACATCTACGGCCGCACCGGCATCGCGACGGCGAACTTCCTCAACAATCCGCCGCCGGTGCGCTCGACGAACACGAGCTATGAGTTCAACGTCGACAAGGCCGCAGCACTGCTCGAAGACGCGGGTTGGAAGAAAGGCGCCGACGGGGTTCGGGAAAAAGGCGGCAAGAAGCTGAAGCTCGTCTACCAGTCGTCGATCAACGCGCCGCGCCAGAAGACGCAGCAGATCGTCAAGCAGGCGGCGCAAAAGGCCGGCATCGATCTCGAGCTCAAGTCGATCACGGCGTCGGTGTATTTCTCGTCGGATGTCGGCAACCCGGACACCTACACGAAATTTTACACCGACGTGCAGATGTACACGACGACCATGACGCAGCCCGACGCCGAGCTGTTCATGAACCAGTTCATCACGGCCGAGATCTCCTCGAAGGACAACAAATGGCAGGGCCGCAATATCACACGCTGGTCCAATGCAGAGTACGATGCCG
>JANLQP010000269.1:0-7415 GCA_031367895.1 Hyphomicrobiales bacterium | reverse complement strand
AACGCCACGTTGAACCAAGTCGGCGTACTCGACAGTTCATCGCGCGTGGCGCGCCGCATCGGGCGGCGATACGGCATTCCGGTTTTTCTGAAGACGTTTGGTACTGACGTCGCTTACGCGGTGACGCAAGGCGGTCAATCGGTGACTGTCATGGTATCGCCCGATATCACGCGGCGGATGGCCAAGTTTGCGAACATTGCCGGTGTGGCGTGGTCCGCCGATGAAGCGAGTTATCGGCCGACCCTGTTTGCGCAAGGTGCGCCTGTACCGGCCGTCCTGTTCCCCTATCGAAATCGCCGGGTGGCGTCGCATCATAGAACTCGGGAGTACACCCAAGTTGTGTCGCCCTAGCTCGGCAGCAAGCAGCCCGGCGCTGCCCGCCTCCGGGACCACGCCGCTATCGCGAAGTCGTTGGTAGTCTGCAAACAGCGCCATGAGCAAACCCTGCCTGTGACTGGAATGGGCACACGCCATCATTGTATACGTAGAAGAAGTGCTCTCGGCCTCAACATCAACTTGACGTTGAGATTGATCTACCCACTTGAAACAGCGGGGAGCCCATTTTTTCCAGTTTCTTACCATGGTCTCCGCTTAAATCGCTGGCCTCTACTTCTTTCTTAATCGCGCTGCTTTTGCGTTGAGGCTTCTCGCGTTTGCCATCCTATCCATAGGACTCGCATTTCTAGGCGGTGCGGCGACAATACAACAGAGCAATCAGTTTGCGTTGTTTGCCGCCTTGGCGAAGCTCTCCTCGCCGACCATTTCAGTTGAGGCGCTGCGCAATCCCATTTCAATTCCAATGCCGTGGGGCTTGTCCTTACTGGAAGTCGGAACGGCGGTCGGATGGATCACCACGGTGAGTGTGTATTTCGCGCTCGGATACATGACCTTCCTTTACCATTGGACGGCGCCGGCCAACGTTCGGCCTCCAGGAATGTGAGGCGTTGCACTCTCCCGCTACCTGCACTGACACCGAGTGACGAGAGCCGCGACTCAATCGCTCCTTCGCGCCCGATCAACGCTCCAGGCACCACCACCTGCTGCAGCCAAGTAGAGGAACACAAAGCAGTACAGAACCGCGAGCTCGCCGCCGTTGAGAATTGGAAAGGCTCCTCGCGGAGCGTGGGAGAAGAAGTAAGCGACCGCCGTCATGCCGGAGAGCACGAACGCGACCGGCCGCGTGAACAGCCCTATGATCAGCATGATACCACCGATCAGCTCAAGCACGCCTGCTGCTCCTCCCATCGTGAGCGGTGATGCATTGTTCATAGGGCCGACCGGAAAATTCAGGTATTTCGTTGTCCCGTGCTGCAACAGCAAGAGCCCCGATATGATGCGCAAAACGCTCAGGAGCTGGGCGCTGTAGGGTCGCAAAATGTCCATGTGATCCCCTTCTGGGTAGAGGCCGCGGCGGAGCCTATCAGCGATTGTCGTCTTCGCCCACCGCCTCTCCAACAACACCAGGCCATCCTGAGACCTGCGCGCGTGTCGCGCACCACCGCCATGCAAAAGACCCACAAGCCTCGCGTAGATCCAGGCATCGTGGTTGGGAGTCAGTTGCCGCATCACGTGCCCGAGCGGATGTCGCCATCGGTGCAGCGGACGCCAGTTCAGATGGAACAAAAGCAAGGCGGGTCGGGTCGCCGTGCTCACCCCATCGAGATGATGCTCTGTCGCTCGCTGCGTGCCGCCATCTCAATGCGCCAAGTTGTGAACGCGAAAATTACCCAGCCACCATGGAACAGCAACCCGGCAAGAACGACCCAGCCGCCGGGAATCGGGCCAATGGCAGCCCGCTCCCAAAGATCCGCGAGCGTGACCAGGGCCCCCGGGTGGATCGCGAGTTTGCCATAATACGAGATGGCTTGGATCACAAAGATCCAGGCGTAGGTACGGCGCAGCCGCCGCCCGATTGCGCGCGCAAAGCTTATGTGGTAGCGCGGCTCGCGATAGTCTTTTGCCAACAGGTCGGTCCAGCCGGAGTCCACGCGGATTCCCTCGCCCCTGATCATGGGCGCGTAGAAATCGGTCTCAAGCAACCGCGCGCGTGCTCGCCAAACGTTGAAATACCGGTAGCGGCGCGCCTCGTACAGAAGGAAAACGCTGACGAGGAGGCCAACGAGCACCAATGGCAATGGCGAGGCTTCCTTTGTGCTGTAAGTGACGGACAGGGCAATGCCGGTCGTGACCACCGCCCAGTTCGTCGTGCTGTCGAGACGTGTGCGCCAGACCGTGCTGCGGTAGACCTCGCCGCGATAGAGATGGGCGAGGGCGCCAATTTCCGCGGCGCTGAACTCATGTCGATGAGCCGCCGGTAGGGCTGGCTCGCGCGTATCGTGTGAGACCATTGGCGCAACTCTCCGGGGCAGTTCTACTGGAGCGCCCACTATAGCCCGCGACTGGCAGTGCGCGTGCAACAACTAACGGCCACAACACTTCCCTATCCTTCCCCGAGGACGCAGGCCACGCACCAAATCCGTGCCTCGCTCCGCATCCACAATGCGTGTGCCAGTCGTCCGAAATCCGTGATGCGCTGCTCGCACTGCGCACCGAGCCACGCGTCATGCGGTCCGCAGCTTGATCTCCACTTCCCACGTCATAGCCGAGGCTTTGCAGTCTGGCGACGAGGCGGTTTGCCTGAGCGGGCTTGGTGCGGCGCTTGAAGTGGTCGGCGCCGAGGTCCTGATAGAACGTGCCGGACTTGATCATGTGATAGGCAGCGGTCTGCATCGAGGCAGCGACTGCGCCAACGGCCTTCATGGCGCCGCGCCGGGCGCTGATACGGTGGTACTGAGCCTGCAGGTAGCTGCCTTTCTTGCGGGCACCTGCCGTCCATGCGGAGCATGGCTGCGCCATGATGCACATTGGATCAACGTGGTCTTCAGCCAGGGCGCGCCTTTGCGCATGCGGTTCGAGCGGCTGAGCCTACATGCGCTTTCGTCGTTCTTCGGGCACAAGCCAGCCCACGAGACCAGGTGACCGGCGGTCGGGAACCGGCTCATGTCGGTGCCGATCTCAGCCAGCATCATGCGGGCCGCCAGCTCGCCGATGCCGGGCATGTTGGTCAACACCGGGATCAAGGCGCGAAAGGGATCGAGGTTGGCCTCGACCTCCCGATCGATCTCGGCGATTGCCCGGTCGAATGTATCGATCTGCGCCAGGTGCAATCGCAAAAGAAAACGGTGCTTGGGCGCGCGCCCGCGCAGGGGTTCCCGGAGCGTCTCGGGCGAGGCCTTGATCCGCCGGTCCGCCAGGACCGCCAGTTTGGCCGGATCGGGCTCGCCGGCGATCAGGGCCTCGATCATGGCTCGCCCCCCCGTGAGCCGATGATGTTGGTGATGACCGAAACCAGCGTGATGTTGGCTTCTTTCAGCGTCTTTTGCAGGCGCAGCACATGGCTCGTGCGCTCGCGGGTGAGCCGCTTGCGGGTCCGCAGCAAGGCACGCTGCTCCTCAGTCGGGGCATTCGGCACGAAGCTGGCGCGGATCAGGCCGTGCGCCAGCAGGTCGGCGAGCCACGTCGCATCATGCACATCGGTCTTGCGGCCGGGCACGTTCTTGACGTGGGCCGCATTGGCCAGGATTCTAGGTCCAATTGAGCGAGGCGGAGGCAACCGAGTCGGGCTACGTCTGCATGGCGGAATACTTGGCACGGGCAATTGCGGCGGAATTGTTCGTGCGAGAGCCACTTCTCAGAACGCAGCCGAGCCAGCCAAAGAATCCTTGATCAGCAAATATTTCTGAAGCAGAGCAGCGCTCACGTCCAGATCAGCTTCAGTCCAATCGCCAGCAGCATGAGGCCCAGAATTGGCTGCAGTATCCGCTCGGGCAGATGATGCGCGAAATGGCTCGCCAGCGCGATTCCAGGAATTGATCCAAGAAGCAGTGACCCAAGGAGATGCCAATTGATGTCACCCAACATCCAATGCCCGGTGCCGGCGAGCAGAGTCAGGGGAACCGCATGGGCAATGTCGGATCCGACGAGGCGGACGGAAGGTATGTCAGGACGCAAGTAGCGCAGCATCACGATGCCAAGTGCACCCGCGCCCACTGACGTCAGCGAGACAAGCACTCCAAGCAGTAGGCCGAGTGCGACCGTGAGGACCGGCCGGTGAGAGGCCGGGTGCTGCGTGTCGACCGGCTCGATCGCAAACCGCTGCAAGCGCTCCCGAAACAGCAAGCCGAATGCAGCAATCAGGAGCGCGGCACCGAGTGCCAGCGTGATGCTTCGTGCCAATACCGGGCTCTGCGCGGGCGATTGCGACAACAGCCAGATCGTCAGCACCGTGGCGGGAATCGAGCCGATGGCTAACTGCCCGACTATTGGCCAAACCACATTGCCCTTGCCGGCATGCACCCGCGCGCCCGTAGCTTTCGTGACGGCAGCGTACAATAGGTCGGTGCCGACTGCAGTAAGAGTCGGCACGCCGAACACAAGGATGAGCAAGGCGGTCATGACCGATCCTCCACCCATGCCCGTAACGCCAACCAGCGCACCGACAACGAAGCCACACAACGGCAATGACCAATCCATGGAGCCCTTCAATTTGGCGCTGTTTGGGATTGATGTTGTTGTCTAACCCCAGGCTGCAGCGAGCATGCGTTTCGCGCCGAGCGTGCAGCCTTCGCGGTCGTTGATGCGATGCCAGCCCAGGTAGCTGTCGAGGTACTTGGTGGCGACGCCGTTGAAGCGGTCTTGAGCCTGCTGCCGTAGTTGTTGACATTCTGGATGCGGTAGAAGCTGCAAGTGCACTCGCCCGCGCTCAGTTTAACCCGACGTGCGCGAGACCCGCCTTGTTGGCGAACGCCCGATAGGTCTGCGCGCCATCGCTGACCAGCACCGCGGACTTGGCGACGACCGGCTCCAGCACGGCTGCGATCGAGCGCGCCGAGCGATCCGTGTCTGCAGATGCGCATTTCGCCAGAGGCATGTTGCATTGCAGCACGAATGCTGCAAGCCGGCGGGTGGCAGCCCTTTAAGATTTGCATGGAAGTCGGCGCCGATCAGAACATATTGAGTGCCAGCTTGGCTTCGTCCGACATGCGATCCTTATCCCACGGCGGGTCGAAGGTGAGCGTGACCTTCACCTGACCGACGCCCGGAACGCTTGCGACCGCGTTCTCAACCCATTGCGGCATTTCGCCGGCAACGGGGCAGCCGGGCGACGTCAGCGTCATCTCGATGGCGACGCTGCGATCGTCGTCGACGTCGATCTTGTAGATCAGCCCTAGCTCGTAGATGTCGGCTGGGATCTCAGGGTCGTAGACGGTCTTGAGCGCCGCGATCATGTCGGCGGTCAACTGCTCGAGCTCCTCCGCCGACAACGCCGAGCCCAGAACCGGCGTTCCGCCGGCGGCGGCGACCGGAGGAACCGCGACGATCGCCCCGGCCGGGCCAACCACTGGCATCAGGAACCCGAACGGGTCGTTGGGCTTCTCGTCCATAAGATGAGTAGTATCCATCGGTGCCTCTCCTCGGGCGCCTGGTCGGCGGTTGCCGTTCGGAAGTTGCTTGCTAGGTTCTGCATGGCATATCTTGATCAGCCTACCGAGCCCTCCAAGCTGATGCCGATCAGCTTCTGCGTCTCGGCCATGAACTCCATCGGCAGCTGCTGCAGCACGTCACGCACGAACCCGTTGACGATCAGCGCTACCGCCTCCTCCTCGGAGAGGCCGCGCTGGCGGCAATAGAACAGCTTGTCTTCGGATATTTTCGAAGTGGTCGCCTCGTGCTCGAAGTGGGCCGAGGAATTCTTCGCCTCGATGTAGGGCACCGTATGCGCGCCGCAGACGTTGCCGATCAGCAGGCTGTCGCAGACCGTATGATTGCGCGCGTTCGAGGCCTTGCGGTGCGCCGAGACGAGCCCGCGATAGGTGTTCTGCGAGTGACCGGCGGCGATGCCCTTGGAGATGATCCGGCTCGACGTATTCTTGCCGAGGTGGATCATCTTGGTGCCGCTGTCGACCTGCTGGTAGCCGTTCGAGATCGCGATCGAATAGAACTCGCCGCGAGAGTTGTCGCCGCGCAGGATGCAGCTCGGATACTTCCACGTGATCGCTGAGCCGGTCTCGACCTGAGTCCACGAGATCTTGGCGTTGCGGCCGCGGCAGTCGCCGCGCTTGGTCACGAAGTTATAGATGCCACCCTTGCCGTTCTTGTCGCCGGGATACCAGTTCTGCACGGTTGAATACTTGATCTCGGCGTCGTCGAGCGCGATCAGCTCGACCACGGCGGCGTGCAGCTGGTTCTCGTCGCGCATCGGCGCCGTGCAGCCCTCGAGGTAGGAGACATAGGAACCCTTGTCGGCGATGATGAGCGTGCGCTCGAACTGGCCGGTCTCCTTCTCGTTGATGCGGAAGTAGGTGGAGAGCTCCATCGGGCAGCGGGTGTTGGGCGGGATGTAGACGAACGATCCGTCCGAGAACACCGCCGCGTTGAGCGATGCGTAAAAGTTGTCGGACTGCGGCACAACCGTTCCGAGGTACTTCCTGACAAGCTCGGGGTGCTCGCGCAGCGCTTCCGAGATCGCACAGAAGATGACGCCGGCCTTGGCCAGCTCGTTCTTGAAGGTGGTGACGACCGAGACCGAGTCGAAAACGGCGTCGATCGCGACCTTGCCGATGGGGAACTGACCGCCCGCTGCGTCATCGAGATCGCTCTTCTCGGTTTGCTTCCTGACGCCCGCCAAAATCTCCTGCTCCTTGAGCGGGATGCCGAGCTTGGCGTAGGTCAGGAGCAGCTCGGGGTCGATCTCATCGAGGCTCTTGGGGCCTTCCGTGCTCTTGGGCGCGGCGTAGTAGTAGAGATCCTGGAAATCGATCTTCGGATAGGAGACGTTGGCCCATTCGGGCTCGCTCATCGCCTGCCATCGCTGGTAGGCCTCGAGCCGCCACGCGAGCATCCAGGCCGGCTCGCCCTTTTTGTCTGAGATGAAGCGGACGGTGTCCTCGCTCAGCCCTTTGGGGGCCTTCACCGACTCGATCTTCGTCTCGAAGCCATACTTGTAGTGGTCGACGTCAATCCGCCGAACCTGCTCGATCGTCTGCTGAACGGCTGGCATATTCTTTCCTTTTCCAAGCAAGCCTTGTGCTGCTTCGTTGATCCTAGAAAAAGCAGTGGGGTGATGTCGCGTTGGTGGAGAATCATGCTGTTTCAATGGCATGAGCCAAGCATCCACATCCCTTACCCTTCACCCGGCGGGTGATCAACTTCCGGTTGATCCGACGGCCCCGACTGCCGCCACCACGCTCGACACGTTCGCCGGCCCGGTGAAGGTCGAATGGGGGACCGCCAGCGCGCTGACGCCGCTCGGGCACGTGCCGTTTTTCATCGAGTTCCTGAAGGTCTCGGGCCGCTTCGACGGCTGGATCGGCGACTGTCCGCTCGAGCGTACGAGCCCGAACGCCTCGCTGGTT
>JANLQP010000243.1:0-2876 GCA_031367895.1 Hyphomicrobiales bacterium | reverse complement strand
TCGCCGCCATGCCGAGGAGCTCAGACAGACTCTCAGCCAATTCGTGCAAGTCCACCCCGAGGCCTGGACATCAGCCAGGGCTCAGGCGTGCCTCGCACAGCAGGTCTAATTGGTAGCTTGAATGCCGAATGAACTGGAAGGTAAATAAGAGCCGACAAGCATCGGGTATTTGAGGCTCGGGGTCGTTGAAAGCACGAGAAGTGATATTGCCTCGTTGAGGGGAGACACGACCGCGCTGCTCGAGGATGAGACCGGTGCCGAACTGCCGCCAAAAGGCCGAATTGGCTTTTCGAGCCTGCCGGTGCGCTTGACGATGTTGCCGATCTCGCTGTTTGCAAGCACGATCTGGTCGGCTGCAAAGGCAACATGCAGATTCCGGCGCATCGCGGACACCCATTCCGGCGCATTGCGGACAGCGTTCCGGTGATTGCGGACAGTTTCTGATGAGCGTTTAGACAGCACACCCGTCGACATCCGAATCAGCAGATCGAGTCCCCCTGTCAACAAAAACAGGGGCGGCCGATGGCGAAGATGAGAGTGTCGATGAGAAAGATCCGCGAAGTGCTGCGGCTGACGCACGAGCTGGGGCTCAGCGTCCGTCAGGTGAAGGATGCGACAGGCGTCGGCAAGACCGCCGTCAACGAGTACGTGAGCCGCGCCAGGGTCATTGGCATCACGTGGCCGATCCCGCCGGAGATCAGCGATGCCGAGCTGGAGCGGCGGCTGTTCGTGCCCGCCGGTTTCCACGATGGCCCGACGCGCACGGTTCCCGACTGGATCAAGGTGCACGAGGAACTGAAGCGCCGCGGCGTGACGTTGCAGCTTCTGTGGGAGGAGCACCGCGCCGAGTGCGCCGACGGTCACGGCTATTCGCAGTTCTGCGAACTGTACAGCCAATGGCGCAAGCGTTTGTCGCCGACGATGCGGCAGACGCACATCGCCGGCGACAAATTGTTCGTCGATTGGGCCGGCGACACGGTGCCGATCGTCGATGCCATGACGGGCGAGGTGCACGAGGCACATCTCTTCATCGCGGCGCTTGGCGCGTCGAGCTACACCTACGCCGAGGCACGCTGGACGGAGACGTTGCCGGATTGGATCGGCGCGCACGTCAACGCGCTCGACTTCCTTGGTGGCGTGCCGCAGGCAGCCGTGCCCGACAATCTCAAAGCCGGCATCACCAAGCCGTCGCGCTACGAGCCGGGCGTCAACAAGACATACCAGAACCTCGCCGATCATTACGGCTTCGTCGTTCTGCCGGCGCGAGTCCGGCGCCCGCGCGACAAGGCTAAGGTGGAGGCCGCGGTCGGCATCGTCTCGCGCTTCGTGCTCGGCAAACTACGCAATCGGCGCTTCTTCTCGTTGGTCGAGTTGAACGATGCCGTGCGTAACTGCGTAACCGAGATCAACGCCAAGGTGATGAAGCGGCTGCAGAGAAGCCGCAACGATCTATTCGCCAGTCTCGACCAACCGGCGCTGAAAGGGCTTCCGAGCGAGCGCTATCAATACGCCGAATGGAAGCGCTGCACGGTCGCGCCCGACTATCACGTCGAGGTCGACGATCATTACTACTCGGTGCCGTTTGCCTTGTTACGCGAGACGGTCGACGCCCGCTTTACCGGAGCGACAGTCTTCCATAAGGGAAGCCGCATTGCGAGCCATGTGCGCTCGCGCGTCGCGCACAAGCACACGACGACGCCGGAGCACATGCCGTCGAGCCATCGGCGTTACGCGGAATGGTCGCCAGAACGCATGCTGCGCGAAGCCGGGAAGATCGGGCCGGCAACGATTGCGCTGTTCGAGGCGATCATGAAAGCGAAGCCGCATCCCGAGCAGGGCTTCCGCTCGTGCCTCGGTATCCTCAGCCTCCTGAAGAGCTACGGCCCCGATCGCATCGAGGCGGCAGCCAAGCGCGGCAACGATATCGGCGCCACCACCTACGGCTCGATCAAGTCGATCCTGCAGAACGGGCTCGATCGTGCGTTCGCCAAACCGAGCACGCCGGACGCCGCGCCGATCCGGCATCCCAACATCCGTGGTCGTGACTACTACCACTGAGCGCGCTCGCCTGGTCAGAAAGTCGCTTCGCGAGTGGGGCCAGCCCCACAGCCCCGTTGGCGGGACACCCGCCAAACCACCCGTCTTCTGAAGATCAGAAAGAACACGCGGCTCCTGGAACCCGCACACAGGACGCCGCGTGCATCGAGACGTGCGGGTGAAAAAGAAAACGAGGAACGACGCATGCTTCCACATCCCACCCACGACCGGCTGGTGGCCCTCGGGCTCACCGGCATGGCGAAGGCCCTCGAAGAGCAGCGCGATCAAGGCAATGTCGAGGGACTCTCGTTCGAGGAGAGGCTCGGCCTGCTGGTCGATCGAGAGGCTGCCGAGCGCGAGAGCAAACGGCTCGTCACGCGACTGAAGTTCGCCAATCTTCGCCAGAACGCGACGATCGAGGATCTCAACACGAAGGCGGCACGCGGCCTCGACAGGGTGGTGTTCGCCAAGCTCGCGACGGGCGAATGGATCGCTCGGCGGCAGGACTTGCTCATCACCGGCAAGACCGGTCTCGGTAAGAGCTGGCTCGCGTGTGCGCTCGGCCACAAGGCGTGCCGTGACGATCGCTCGGTGCTCTATCAGCGGGTGCCGAGGCTCCTCGAGGCTCTCGCACTGGCACGCGGCGACGGACGGTATGCACGCCTGCTCAAGAGCCTCGCCCGCGTCGAGCTGCTGATCCTTGATGGTGTGGACGGCCTCACCAACGGCATCATTGTGCCAGAGTGTGATTTGCCGAAGGCTGACCACGGAGAGACCGTCCATGAAGGAATATACGAGAATCGGCGTCGATCTTGCCAAGAACTATTTTCAAGTCCACG
>JANLQP010000237.1:0-1646 GCA_031367895.1 Hyphomicrobiales bacterium | reverse complement strand
GGTGACGGGCGGGAGTCCGAAGACCCCTTGGTCGGTGAAGACCGCGGGTGAGTGTGGCGCCCCGTCCGTCAGTCCATCGAACCCGAACAGTCGCCTGGGCCGCAAAGTGCGAAGCTCGATTAAGCAAGGGCGGGTCGCTATGGATATCATCGCAGTCGGAATTGACGTTTCGAAGGATCGTCTGGATGTCGCCGTGCGTCCGACGGGAGATACGTTCGCGGTGGAGCGTAATGGCTCCGGACTCGAGCAGTTGGTTGCGCGGCTGGGACAGATTGCGCCCTCCATCGTAGCCTTGGAGGCGACCGGCGGTTTCGAAACCGTTGCGGCGGCGGCGCTGGCAGGCGCGGGGTTGCCGGTGGTGATCGTCAATCCGGCCCAGATCCGGGCATTTGCCAAGGCCCTCGGGCAACGCGCCAAGACCGATCCGATCGATGCTGCGGTGATTGCCCATTTTGTGGAAGCCACAAAGCCGCAGGTGCGACCTCTGCTCGACGAGGCCACCCGGTTGCTGGCCGATCTGGTAGCCAGGCGGCGGCAGATCATCGACATGATCGGAGCCGAACGCCAACGTGAGAAGCGGATCGCGCTGCCACGCCTCAAGAAAAGCATCGCCCGGGTCGTCAAGATGCTGGAAAGGGAACTGACGGAGATCGATGATAATATCGACGATGCGGTCCGTGGCTCGCCGGCATGGCGTGAGAAGGAAGACCTGCTCGCCTCGGTGCCCGGCATCGGACCGGTCATCGCCCGCACTCTGATCGCCGAACTGCCCGAACTCGGACAGCTCGGTCGCAAGCAGATCGCCTCGCTCGCAGGCCTCGCGCCATTTACCCGACAGTCCGGTCAATGGCGGGGGCGTAGCTTCATCGGCGGCGGCCGCAAGGCGGTTCGAACCGTGCTGTTCATGGGTGCGATGGTTGCCAAGCGTCATAATCCAATCCTGAAGGCCTTCTTCGATCGCCTCGTCTCAGCCGGTAAACCGAAAATGCTGGCACTCATTGCCGTCGCGAGGAAATTGCTCACTATCCTCAACGCCATTCTCAGAGACAAATCCTCATGGCAAAATCCTTGACAACCAAGACAGTCACTCACCCGTCCGCGGTGCTTCGCATCGCAACCACCCTCTCCCACAAGGGGAGAGGGGAAGAGAAGTCCGGCAATGACGGCAACAGAGCGCAGCGAGCGACCGTATCAAATCATCCACGGAGTAATCTCAAATGGCTGCCAAGGACGTTAAATTTTCCGGAGACGCGCGCGATCGCATGCTGCGCGGCGTCGACATTCTCGCCAATGCCGTCAAGGTGACGCTTGGGCCCAAGGGCCGCAACGTCCTCATCGAAAAGAGCTTCGGCGCGCCACGCATCACCAAGGACGGCGTCACTGTCGCCAAGGAGATCGAGCTTGAGGACAAGTTCGAGAATATGGGCGCGCAGATGCTGCGCGAAGTCGCTTCCAAGACCAACGACACCGCGGGCGATGGCACCACCACCGCCACCGTGCTGGCGCAGGCGATCGTGCGGGAAGGCGCCAAATCGGTTGCCGCCGGCATGAACCCGATGGACCTCAAGCGCGGTATCGAGATCGCGGTGGCGGCCGTGGTCAAGGACATCCAGAAGCGCGCCAAGCCGGTTGCCTCGTCATTCGAG
>JANLQP010000203.1:0-22748 GCA_031367895.1 Hyphomicrobiales bacterium | reverse complement strand
GAAGACGAACGGGGATTTTTACAATAGTATGAATACTTAAGTGTTGGCGCCTTCGGGTGCCTCGGGTGTCCACGCTGTTTGCGCCTG
The DNA here is from genome assembly GCA_031367895.1 of Hyphomicrobiales bacterium. Taxonomy (GTDB): domain Bacteria; phylum Pseudomonadota; class Alphaproteobacteria; order Rhizobiales; family Hyphomicrobiaceae. The sequence continues at coordinate 22,661 of JANLQP010000203.1, read as the reverse complement.
CCTCCGGCAGGACGCATCCGGCGCCTGGATACGGATTCCGCTCGGGAAACCGGGCGGGCTTTTTTGTCGACCAGGCACTACAATTGGTTCGGGAGGGCCGGTTCGTGCTTGTTTTTGTCGATGAGAGCGGGGACGCAGGGATTAAAGTTACAAAGGGGTCATCGGCGATCTTTTCGTTAGCAATGGTATGTTTCGCCGATGATTCAGCTGCCCATTCCGCGACAGATGCGGTCGAGCGGGTTGCTTCGACGTTGCGGCACAAATCAGAGTTCAAGTTTTCAAAATGCCGAGATGAGGTCCGAGACGCCTTTTTTACTGAACTGATCAAACACGATTTTGAAATCAGAGGACTTGTTGCTGACAAGCGCTTGATCAGGTCCAATAGCCTAAAGTCCAATAGAGATCGACTGTACATGTATTACTTAGAGCAACTTGTCAGGCGTCATGCCGACGCCCTTCGCAATGCTACGATGTTTATCGATGGATCAGGAGGCCAGCAGTTTCGTTTATCGCTTCGTGGCGAGCTAAGGAACCTGCTGCCGGCAGGATCCATCGTCGACGTCAAACTCAGGAATTCGACCAGTTCTCGACTTTTGCAGTTGGCCGACATGTGCGTTGGCGCGATCTACCGCGGCGTCAGACCTGATGGAATCCGAAACGATCGATGGCTCAGACAGGTTCAATCCAAGATTGTCGGTCAGCTCTGAAGGGTGCGCCCCGCTCCCTATCCTGCCAGTATCGAGCGCGGTGGCTCTCCCGATGCGGGCTGGAGGCACGCCGCCCGTACGGGCGACTATTCGGGTTGGCGGAGCGACTTTGCCGATCCCTTATGCATTACGCGGGCTGCGTATTCAAGAAAATCTTGACTCTTCGGATTCGATATACACCGAATACGATTCGTACCAATACTCAGAGCCACCAACCTGTCGTGCGTCACCGCAGCCGCGTGGTCGTGGATGCGCGCGTGGGTGCCCGCCTGCGCGGGCATGAGGTTGGTCCAATGCTCGTAAAAAAAAAACGGCGCCGGGTTTGTGCCCAGCGCCGCTTCGATTCGGGTCTGATGAGCGTCCCCTTCACTTCTTCCAATAATGCTCCACAATAGGGGCCAGTTCCGGCTGGATGCGGGCGACGTGGGGGACGACGCGGCTCGCAAACTCACGCTGGGAGGCCAGCACCTTGGCGAAGAACGGACTCTTCTTCGATTCATCCTCGAACAGCTTGTCGGTGGCGACGAGCATGGCCTTCAGGATCTCGTCCGGCGTGCGCCTGACCTGGACGCCATGCTTTTCGGTCAACTCCTTGATCGCCTTGCTGTCGAGATCGATCGAATTGTTGTTCATCGTCATGATCTCGGCCAGAAGCGCGTTCTTGACGATGGCCTTCAGGTCCGGCGGCAGCTCGTCCCACTTCGTCTTGTTGATCAGGAACTCCTGGATGCCGGGGGGCTGGCGATAGTCCGGCATGTAGTAGAACTTGGTGACGTTGTGGAAGCCCATCAGGATATCGTGGCTCGGGATCGCCCACTCGGCACCGTCGATAGCGCCGCGCTCCAGCGCCGGGATGACTTCGCCGCCGGGCATCTGCACCGCGGGTACGCCCATGTTCTGCATCATGATCAGGCCGAGGCCGGACGTGCGGAACTTCATCTTGCGCAAATCAGCCAAGTTCTCGAAGGGCTTGCGGAACCAGCCGAGCGCTTCCCAATAGGCGAGCGTGGTCGTCGAGAAAGCGATGACGTTGAGTTTGAGTTCTTTCTGCAGCAGCTCGTTGTAGAGTTCGAGACCGCCGCCGGCATGCAGCCATGAGAGGAACTCGTCGCGGCCCATGCCGAACGGTCCACCGGGCGGGGGACCGAAGAGACCGGCCGCCATGCTTTTGCCGGTCCAGTATCCGGGCCAGCCGTGCGCGGCGTCCATGACCTGCTTATGGGTGGCGTCAAGGACCTCGAAGGCGCCAACCAGCGTGCCGGCAGGCATGACGTTCATCTTGAGGCGACCGGCAGACATCTCCTCGATCTGCTTGGCCATCCGGACGGGCGATTCATGCAGCAGGTTTGCTTGCGGCCACGTGGACTGAACCTTCCAGGTGATCGAGGCCGGCGGCGTCTGGGCGTGGACTGATGACGCGGCAAATGTGGCTGCTGCAGTCAATAATGCGGCCGTCGTGGATTTCATCGTTCGGCTTAGCGCCGATGTTCGTGTCTGCAAGGCACCCTCCCGTTGAGTTGTTCGTGCAGGCCGCAGATTATGCTTGCTGTATTGGCGGTCAAGCGTGTTGCGGGATCCGATGAATCCGCATGGTGCACTTGCTCAGGCGATGGCGTGGAAGTCGATGACAGGACCGCAAATGCTTGCGATGCTCATTTCTTGTGCACAGCAGCGGGTGGCAATGTGAGCGGGGATTGGCGGGGATCGACGATTTTGGCGCCGTTTGGCGTCCGGAACTTCCGTTTCCAATGGCCGGGCGACCTGATGACGTCACTGGCCTTCGAAATGGAGACGCTGATCCTCGGCTGGTACGTGCTGGTCGAGTCCGGCTCCGTGCAATGGCTGACGGCATTCGGTGCGCTGATGTTCCATGGCACGCTTCTGTCACCGATGCTCGGCGTGATCGGCGATCGGATCGGGCATCGCAACCTGCTTTGCTGCATGCGCGCGGCGTATCTGCTGTTTGGGACAATGCTGATGCTGTCGGCGTTCTCAGGTTTCCTGAGCGTCGGTCTGGTGCTGGGAATCGCGGCGTTGAGCGGGGCCGTGCGGCCGTCGGATCTGGCCGTGCGCAGCGCGACCGTTGCCGCTTCAGTGTCGACGCCGATGCTGGTCGGAGCGCTGGGCATTTCGCGCTGCACCTCCGATATGGCTCGGATCTGCGGGGCGCTCTCGGGGGCTGGATTGCTGGCGACGCTCGGCATGGGGCCAGCCTATTGCGTGATCGCTGGGTGCTATGCGCTGGGTCTGTTGTTCACGATGCTGGTGCGGCCCGTGCCGCCGGCCCCGAGCCCGGCCACGATGCAACCATCGCCCTGGCGCGATCTGCTCGACGGATTGGCCTACGTCTGGTCGACGCCGAGGTTGTTGGCCGCGATGTGGCTGGCGTTCCTGATGAACATGACGACTCTTCCGATGTCGGGCGGGCTGCTGCCATTTGTTGCGCGCGGGGTCTATGGGACCGACCAGACGGGGCTCGGCTATCTCAGCGCCAGTTTCGCGTTCGGGGCACTGCTCGGTTCGATCGCACTCAGCGTTGCTGGTGCCAGGGTGAAGCCGGCGCGGATGATGATGATCACGGCTCTGCTCTGGTGCGCCGTGTTGGTGGTGTTTGCAGTGACCAAGACGGCGGCCATAGGCAGCTTGCTGTTGATTGCCGCCGGCTTGCTGCAAAGTCTCTCGATGGTGACGATGGCGGTGATGCTGCTGAAAACGTCGGAGGAGCGGCTGCGCGGGCGCGTCATGGGCGTGCGCATGCTGGCGATTTTCAGCCAGACATTCGGACTGTTGGTAGCCGGGCTGATGATCGAGCGGTATGGGTTCCAGCCGACCGCGTTGCTATATGCTACCGGCGCGCTGGCCTGCACGCTTGCCATCGCGTTGTACTGGCAGCGTGATCTCTGGCCAATCGGCGCGCGGGCGAACCAGGGGAGCTGAGGTCCCAATGCGGTTAGTCGAGTCATGAGTTGCATGTCGGAGTCACGGACGGATCTGGCGACGATCTTCGCGCTGTCGAGTGGGCGCGGACGGGCCGGCGTTGCCGTGATCCGCATTGCCGGGCCGCGGGCTGGCGTCGTCGTTGATCGCATGGCGGCGCCGCGGTCAAAGGCACGCTATGCCGCGTTCCGGCGTGTGAAGCATCCCGACAGCGGCGAGGTTTTGGACGAAGCACTGGTACTGTGGTTGCCGGGCCCGCGCACCGAGACCGGCGAGGACATGGCCGAGTTGCAGATTCATGGCGGCGCTGCGGTCATTCGTGCGGTGCTGAGCGCAATTGGCTGCATCGCGGGGTGCCGGCCGGCAGAGCCCGGGGAATTCGCGCAACGGGCGTTTCACAACGGGCGGTTGGATCTGACGGCGGCCGAGGGATTGGCCGATCTGATCGATGCCGAAACCGAGGCCCAGCGCCGGCAGGCGCTTGTCCAAGCGGGTGGCGGGCTGGCGCAGCTCTACGACGGCTGGCGCGAGCGACTTCTGGCGGCGCGGGGCCTCGCAGAGGCGGCGATAGACTTTTCCGATGAGGCGGATGTGGCCGCGGATGCACTCGCTGGGGCTCGCCGGGACGGCGCCCGGTTGCTCGCCGAGGTTGAAGCACACCTGGCGGACGGGCATCGCGGCGAAATTGTTCGCGGTGGGTTCCGCGTCGTACTCGCCGGGCCGCCGAATGTCGGAAAGTCGAGTCTTCTCAATGCCTTGACTCGGAGGGACGTGGCGATCGTCTCGCCTGAGGCCGGAACCACGCGCGACGTGCTGGAGGTGCGGCTCGATCTTGGCGGTTACGCCGTGGTGCTGACGGATACGGCCGGGATTCGCGAGGCCGAGGGCGCAGTCGAAGCTGAAGGTATCCGGCGGACTTTGGCGCGCGCGCGCGATGCGGACCTGGTGCTGTGGGTGGTGGATGCGTGCGATCCGGCTTGCACGCGGCCAGCCGAATTCGAGAATATCCCGATTTTGATCGTGCAAAACAAAATCGATATGGCGGAGCCATCGGTCGGGAAAAACGTGCCTGGTGGAATTGTTTCGGTTTCAGCGGTTACCGGGCAAGGACTGGAAGGGCTTATCACGCGTTTGAAAGATGAGGTGGAGGGGAGTCTTGCGGGAGGTGATGCGTCTCCAGTTCTCTCGCAAGAGCGCCATCGGCGTGGGCTAAGCCAAGGTCGGGATGCGTTGCGGCGCTTTCTGTGTGGCGGCAATCTTGGAGCTGAGCTACAGGCTGAAGAGCTGAGGTTGGCCGCCGATGCGCTCGGTCAAATCGTCGGCCGGGTTGGCGTCGAGGATGTGCTGGGCCAGATATTCGGCCGTTTCTGCATCGGTAAATAATCGAGCTGTTGATTGTTTCACGTGAATCCTTGCTTTTGGAGTATGCCGAACAAATTGGCGTTTCACGTGAATCATCATTTGATGGCGCTTCAGTTGCCCAGTTTGCAACCGCGCGGTTTCGCCACTATCTACAAAAGCCAGGAGGATGCCTGGGCATCGCAGGACGCTGCCACTGCAATCCAGGACACTTGCATTGCAAAGCAGGACAATTGCACGTCAGGCTCTGTTTTGACCTTTACCCCAGATTTCGGGTAGTTTCCTGCCGAAATTCGAGGTTCCTCCGGTCCGAGTGCGTCCAATGTCGACTTTGCGGTATGATGTCATCGTCGTCGGCGGCGGTCACGCCGGCACCGAGGCGGCTGCCGCGGCGGCTCGTATGGGCGCGCGGACGGCGCTCGTCACACACAAGCGTTCGACGATCGGCGAGATGTCGTGCAACCCGGCGATCGGCGGCCTGGGGAAGGGGCACCTCGTCCGCGAGATCGATGCGCTCGACGGGTTGATGGGGCGGGTTGCCGATGCGGCGGGCATTCAGTTCCGCATGCTCAATCGCTCGAAGGGACCGGCGGTGCAGGGGCCGCGCACGCAGGCCGACCGCAAGCTCTACCGGGAGGCGATGCAGGCGGCGATTGCCGCAACCCCCAACTTGTCCGTGATCGAGGGCAGCGCCGACGACCTGATCGTCGCCGATGGCCGCGTGGCTGGCGTGCGGCTCGGTCATGGGTTGACTTTGCGCGCCGGTGCGGTGGTGCTGACGACGGGCACGTTCCTGCGCGGGCTCATCCATATGGGCGATGTGCGGACGCCGGCTGGGCGTTTCGGCGAGGCGCCGTCGGTGCTGTTGGCGGAACGGCTCTATGCGCTGGGCCTCAAGATGGGGCGGCTGAAGACGGGGACCCCGGCGCGGCTCGACGGCACGACAATCGCCTGGGACCGCCTGGAGATGCAACACGCCGACGACCGGCCGGTGCCGTTCTCGTTCATGACAGAGCGGATCACGACCCGTCAGATCGCTTGCGGCATCACGCATACGAGCGAGGCGACGCACGCCATCATTCGAGCCAACCTCAGCCGATCGGCGATGTACTCCGGCCGGATCAAGAGCACCGGCCCGCGCTATTGCCCGTCGATCGAGGACAAGGTGGTGCGCTTCGCGGATCGCACCTCGCACCAGATTTTCTTGGAACCAGAAGGTCTTGACGACGATACGGTGTATCCGAACGGGGTTTCGACGTCGCTGCCGGCCGAGGTGCAGGACGCGTTCCTGCACACGATGCCAGGACTGGAGAACGTGCGGGTCAAGCGGCCGGGCTACGCGATCGAATATGACTATGTTGATCCGCGGGAACTGCAACCCACGCTAGAGGTGAAGCTACAACCTGGTCTGTTTCTGGCGGGGCAGATCAATGGAACGACTGGGTATGAGGAGGCGGCTGCGCAGGGGCTGATGGCGGGGCTCAACGCGGCACTGGTGGCGTCCGGGCGGCGGGATGGCATCGTGGTTTCGCGGGCGGATGCTTATCTGGGTGTCATGATCGACGATCTTGTGACGCGGGGTGTGTCGGAGCCATATCGAATGTTCACGTCGCGGGCAGAGTTTCGTTTGCGCTTACGGGCAGATAACGCCGATCAGCGGCTGACGCCACTTGGTATTGGGCTTGGCGAGGTTTCGGCGGAGCGGCGAGCAGTGTTCGAGCGGAAGGCGCAAGCGTTGGACGAGGGCCGGCGGATGCTGGAAGCGCTCAATTTGACGCCGAGTGAAGCGGCAAAGCATGGAATCGAGCTCAATAAGGATGGCAGGCGGCGGTCGGCGTTTGAAATGCTGGCGTATCCGGCGGTGGACCTGGCTGCGCTCAAGCGGGTTTGGCCAGAAATCGGTCAGATTGCGCCGGTGATTGCTGATCAATTGGCTGTTGATGCGGGATATGCGTCTTATGTGAATCGGCAGGCCGAGGATGTGGCCGTTCTTCGGCGTGATGAAGCCGTGCGGATCCCCGAGGACTTCGTTTTTGCCGGATTGCCGGGGCTTTCGGTCGAGTTGCAGCAGAAGTTGACCCGGAGTCGTCCGGGAACGCTTGCCCAGGCCACCAAGATCGACGGGATGACGCCGTCGGCGCTGATGCTGGTGCTTGCGCACGTGAAGAAGGCGGCGCCGAAGCGAGTGGCGAGGGAGTGAAAATGTTGGGAATGGCTGCAGGTTGGGTCAAGAGCCGACGCGGAGCGGCGCTCCGATCGGGTCGCGAGCCAACATACTGGGTTCAAGAGGTGTCGGGTCGCGCAAGTGCAGGGCTCGACCCAACCTACGGGCTTGCGTGCGCGGAGTCATTAGCGCCACACCGCGTGGCGAGCACATGAGGCGGCCCGAAACAAGCGGATTGCTGGCACGGATCGAGGGGCCCGAGGATTTTCAAGCGGCGTTCGGGGTTTCACGTGAAACCCTGGCGCGGCTGAAGACCTACGCTGAATTGCTCGAGACGTGGCAAAAGACCATCAATCTGGTGGCGCCAAGCACGTTGGGCGACGTCTGGCACCGGCATCTGGCCGATAGTGCGCAGTTGCTGGTGTTGGCGCCGGCTGGGGCGACGAAATGGGTTGATCTCGGCAGCGGGGCCGGGTTCCCGGGCTTGGTTTTGGCCCTCATGTTGGCCGATCGGCTTGGGTCGCGGGTCGCGCTTGTCGAAAGCGATGTCCGGAAGTGCGCATTTTTGGGTGAGGTGGTGCGCAAAACGGGGATCGGGCAGCTGATCACTGTGGAGATTGTGACCGGCAGAATAGAAAACGCGTCGACTCAAGCTAAGTGTGGGATCCCAGAGGTAATTACGGCGCGTGCGTTGGCGCCGCTGGAGCGACTGCTGGAGCTTTCGGCTCCGTTGTTCGGGCCGGAAACTGTGGCGTTGTATCAGAAGGGGCGTGATGTAGGCTTGGAACTGGATGCGGCGGCCAAGAATTGGCGTTTCGGGTCCGAGCTGGTGCCGAGCCGGTCAGATGTCTCGGGCCGAATTATAGTGCTTCGAGGTCTCGAAGCCAAGGCGGCTTGACTTTGGAATGGGGCTGAAACGCATGACAGGTTCCTATGCCGGCAGCGGTCCGGTTCTGCGGACGCTGGCAATCGGCAACCAGAAGGGCGGCGTCGGCAAGACCACGACCGCGATCAATCTCGGAACGGCGCTGGCGGCGGTCGGCGAGCGGGTGTTGATCATCGACCTCGACCCGCAGGGCAACGCCTCGACTGGGCTCGGCATTGGCCCGGAGAGCCGGCCGCTTACCACCTATGACGTGCTGGCAGGAGAAGCGACGCTGCAGAAGGCAGCGTTGAAGACCTTGGTGCCGGGCCTTTGTGTGGTGCCCGCTAATGCCGACCTGGTCGGCCTCGAAGCCGAGTTGATGGCGGACAAGAACCGGCCATACAGGCTGCGTGACGCGATTATGGCCCTGTCGGCGGCGCAAGCCGGCATGCTGGCGCCGGACACCTTCAATTACGTGCTGATCGACTGCCCGCCGTCACTGAGCCTGCTCACCTTGAACGCGATGGTGGCGGCGCAGGCAGTTCTCGTGCCAGTGCAGTGCGAGTTCTTTGCGTTGGAAGGCATTTCGCAGCTGAAAGACTCGATCGACAAGATCCGCGCGACACTGAACCCCAAGCTCGAGATTCAAGGCGTCGTGCTGACCATGCACGATGCGCGGACGCAGCTTTCGCGAGATGTCGCTGACAACGTGCGGCAATTCTTCGGGGCTAAAGTTTACCAGACCATGATCCCGCGGAATATTCGGGTGGCGGAGGCGCCGTCGTACGGCAAGCCGATCCTGATCTACGACAAGGATTGTGCCGGCAGCATTGCGTACATGCAGTTGGCGCGTGAAATCATCGACCGTGAGCGTGGGATCAAGGCGGCCTGAGAGGGCGCGGGAGACAGGCGATGAATGCACCCATGCAGAAGAGCCGGCTTGGTCGTGGCTTGGCATCGTTGATCGGCGAGCCGGCAAACAGCGAGCCGCGGTTGCCGCCGGAGGGCGAGCAGCGGGTTGTCGCGATCGATCAGATCCGCGGCGGAAAGATGAACCCGCGCAAAGACTTCCGCGACGAGGAACTGGCTGAACTGACGGAGTCGATCCGGCAGAAAGGTTTGGTGCAGCCGATCATCGTGCGCGCCGATCCCGAGGGCGGCTACGAGATCGTTGCGGGTGAAAGGCGCTGGCGGGCGTCGCAGAAGGCGGGGCTGCACGCGATCCCCGTCATCGTGCGGGAGCTCAACGACCAGGAAGTGCTGGAACTCGCGATCATCGAGAACGTGCAGCGCGCAGACCTCAACGCGATCGAGGAAGCGGGTGGCTACAACGAGCTGATGGAGCGGTTCGGATATACGCAGGAGCGGATGGCCGAAGTGATCGGTAAGAGCCGCAGCCACGTCGCCAACACGCTGCGATTATTGAAGCTTCCAGATGGCGTGAAGGTTCTGGTGCGGGATGGCCGGTTGACGGCCGGTCATGCACGGGCGCTGATCGGCCGTGAGGATGCGGACGCGCTGGCGATCCGGATCGTCGAGCAGGATCTCAATGTCCGCGAGGTCGAAGCGCTGGTGCAGGCGCTGGAAAATCCGAAGGAGCGGCGCCGGGTCCGGGATAAAGACGCAGATACGCGCGCGTTCGAGAAGGAGCTCGCGGACACGCTGGGTCTCAAGGTCGAAATCAAGCGCGGTTCCGGCGAGAGCGGCACTCTGCTGATTAAGTATGGCAACTTCGACCAGCTCGAGTACATTCGGCAGCGCATCGGGCAAGGGCAAGGTCCGGCGGAGTGAGTGGCTCGGCGGCTACGCAACTCTGCTCTGACGCGATTTTGTCGGCTTTCGCTTGACGTTTCAGCGGCGGATGCGCTGGATGTTTGCCTAACGGGGCAGGGCAAACTCAGGCCGACAATGGCGAGCGATACACTCGAGCGATTGGCAGCGTCGATCAAGGCGCGGCGCAATGATGCGGCGGCGCAATCGTATACGCGTCAATTGCTTGATGGTGGTTCGCTCAAGTGCGCAAAGAAGCTCGGCGAGGAAGCTGTTGAAACGGTTATCGCCGGCGTGCATCAGGACGATGCCGCGCTGAAGGCCGAAGCGGCCGATCTCATGTATCATCTGCTGGTCTTGCTGGAAGTCCGGGGCGTTGCGCTGGCGGACGTGATGGCGGTGCTGGATGGCCGGATGGGGATTTCGGGAATCGCCGAGAAGGCGTCGCGGGCCAGTTGAGTCGGGGTTGAGGAGGGTGGTGGTGCGGGACATTCTGGATCCGGGGCTTGGAACGGCGGCCAGTCGCTCCAACGTGCAGTTTTCACCGTATCGGACGTTCGGGCGTGAGGAATGGGCGCGGCTGCGCGCCGATACGCCCATGACGCTGGTGCAGCGTGACCTGGACGCGCTGCGCGGCCTGATCGAGGAGCTGTCGCTCGAGGAGGTCGAGCAGATCTACCTGCCGATGTCGCGGCTACTCAATCTCTATGTGGCGGCGTCGCAGGAGCTTCACGCGGTAACCTCCAAGTTTTTAGGACGACGCGACGGCAAGGTCCCATTCATCATCGGGTGCGCGGGATCAGTGGCGGTCGGCAAGAGCACGACGGCGCGCGTGCTGAAGGCGCTGCTGGCCCGGTGGCCCGATCATCCGCGGGTCGATCTCGTGACGACCGACGGGTTTCTGTGGCCGAACAAGGAGCTGGAGTTGCGCGGTCTGATGCAGCGCAAGGGGTTCCCGGAAAGCTTCGATACGACGCGGCTGTTGAATTTCCTCGGCGATGTGAAGGCGGGTAAGGCCGCAGTCGAGGCGCCGGTCTATTCGCACTTCCACTACGACATCATTCCGGGGCAATCGATCATCGTCGACCGGCCGGACATCCTGATCGTCGAGGGTTTGAACGTGCTGCAGCCGGCGCGTTTGCCGCGCGATGGCGAGGCGATCCCGTTCGTTTCGGACTTCTTCGATTTCTCGATCTACATCGATGCGGACCCAGCAATCATCGAGTCCTGGTATGTGGAGCGGTTCATGCGGCTCCGGCATACGGCGTTTCGCGATCCGGCAGCGTATTTCCATCGTTATGCAGCACTGACCAACGAGGAAGCGTACGCAAAAGCGTTGGAGATCTGGAACGGCATCAACCGGGCCAATCTCGACGAGAACATCCTGCCGACGAGGCAGCGGGCGCGTCTGATCCTGACGAAGGGCCGCAACCACCGCGTCGAGAGTGTGGCACTGCGGAAGCTGTGAGCCGCAATTTCAATTTCGATCAATGCTGTGACGGCTTGCCTCTTGGGTTAAGGAGCGCGTCTCCGTATTGTGATTCGGCTTGGCCAATGTTTCGGTCGAGGGGAGAAGCGTCATGGAAGCTGCACCGAAATTTCCGGATCCTGCAACGGTCGATCTGGTCCAGACCTATGACGCGATCGTCGTCGGGTCTGGGGCGGCTGGCGGCATGGCGGCGCATGTGCTGACCGGGCATGGCCTGAAAGTCCTGATGCTCGAAGCTGGAAAGCACGTCGATACAACCGAGACGCTGAAGTCGCAGCAGTTCCCCTATGAGCATCCGCGCCACGGCAATTTGCCGCCGAACTACAAGGTGCTGGACGAGAGCGACTACGGGAAACTCAATCCGCCCTATGCCAAGAATTTCGGGCGCTACACCAATGTCGTGAACTGGCAGCAGCTCGGTGAGGGTCCGGACTACACCAAGGAGCTGTTCGTCAACGAGCACGAGCATCCCTACACCGGGACCAAGTTCTCGTGGGTCCGAAGCCGAGCACTCGGTGGCAAAACGAACGTGTGGGGGCGACTGGCGCTGCGTCTCTCCGACTATGATTTCAAGGCCAAGAGCCGTGACGGCTACGGCGACGACTGGCCGATCGGATATGCGGACGTGTCGCCGTACTATGATCGCGTCGATCGCTATCTCGGCATCTCGGGTACGCCGGAGAACCTACCGTGGCTGCCGGACTCGATTTATCAGCGGCCGATGAAGTTGAACGAGCCGGAAGTACACATCCGGTCGAAGCTGGCAGGATCGGGGCGCATCCTGACACCGTTCCGTCTCGGAGTGACGACCGACGGCTTGCAGCACAACAAGTATCGCTCGCGCTGTATGGGGCGCGGCGCCTGTCAGCGGCGGGTCGGCGGTTGCGATATCCACGCGGCGTTCGATTCACCGACTGGCTTGATCTATCCGGCAAACGATACCGGTAACCTGACCGTGCGTACGAACTCCACCGTTTACGAGGTGAAGCTCGATCCGGCGACGGGGCGTGCGACGGGCGTGAGTTTCGTCGACTCGGTGACGAAGAAAACTTACGACGCGAAGGCCAAGGTTGTGGTGCTCGGTGCCGCCACGCTCGAGTCGACGCGCATTCTGATGAACTCGAAGTCGCGCATTTTCCCCAAGGGAATCGCGAATTCCAGCGGGCATCTCGGGCACAACCTGTCTGAGCATGTGATGGGACCGCGCGTCGAGGGAATCTACAAGCCGCGCATCGGCGGTGAGCGCCGGAACGAGGACGGTCGGGCAGGAGGGTTCTACATTCCGCGGTTCCAGAACGTCGACCAGAAGTCGAAGGCAAAGGACTTCATCCGCGGTTATGGGCTCGAAGGTTCGGCGGGCCAGGAGATGTTCCCGGAGATGGCGATCGGTATGCCGGGCTTCGGCGCGTCCTATAAGAAGAAGGTGCGCGATCACGCCGGCGCGTTCGTCTACATGTACGGCCTCGGTGAGGTGTTGCCGCGATTCGAGAATCAGGTGTCGCTCGATCCGAACGTGAAGGATACGTACGGAATTCCGGTGCTGCGCTTCAACTACAAGCACGGCGACAACGAGAAAAAAATGTGTGCCGACATGACGACGAAGATGCAGGAGATCTTCACGGATTCGGGCATGGAAATCACGCGCGTAAAGAGTGACAGGCTGACCGAGGGCTCGTCGGTGCACGAGGTTGGCACAGCGCGTATGGGCGCCAATCCGAAGACGAGCGTGCTGAATTCGTTCCAGCAGACGCATGACGTGAAGAATCTGTTCGTCGTTGATGGCGCGGGGTTCGTCTCGTCGGGGTGCCAGAATCCGACCTGGACGATCCTGGCGCTGGCCTGGCGGTCCTGCGATTACCTCGCTGAAGAGCTCAAGAAGGGCAATCTGTAACCTAAGGACGCCTAAACCTAAAGACGGGGCCCTAAATGTTTCGCGATACAGACATGAACCGTCGGCGGCTGTTGGCGCTCGGTGGCGGCGTTGTGGCTTCGGCGTTGTTACCAAATGCTGTGGCGGCACAGAAGGGTCCGAAGCGGGAGCGGCCACAGAAGCCAGTCTCCGAGTTGTCGGCGAATGCTGGTACCGGGCGGCGCTTCTTCACGGCGGCTGAATCCGCGCTAGTGGACGAGATCGGCGAGATGATCGTGCCGACCGACGAGGTTTCCGGTGGTGCCAGGGCGGCGAAGGTTGCCGAATACATCGATGCGCGGCTCGGCGAGAGCCTTGATGTCGAGATGAAACAGAGCTGGCGCGACGATCTTGCAGAGATCAATCGGCTGTCGTCGGTGAGCTACGGCAAGCCGTTCATGAGTGCGTCCGTGGCGGAACGGACGCGGCTGCTGGAGCGGATCTCGCGGAACGAGAAAAACCCGAAGGAGCCGGGCGAGCACGCGTTCGGTACGATCAAGTGGCAGGTGACGTTCGTCTATTACAAGACCAAGATCGGCATCCACGATGACCTGAAGTACCAGGGCAACACGATTCTGGACGCGTTCATCGGGACGGATCCGACAAAGCCGATATAACTAAGAGTTGCTATTAGAATAAATTCAATCAAAGGTTGAATATTCACATTTTGACACTTTTTTGATTGACCGCCCGAATTGGATATTCAACTTAAGCATCGGGTGTATGCGTAGCGTTGAAACTCGCAAGACAGGCTGCGAGGCGTAGCGTGCGTGGCGGGGCGTTCAAATCGTTTCTGGCGACACTGTTCGCGTTGGCTGGCGTCCATCGGGCCGCTGCTGGCGACTGGTTGTCCACGGTTTCGCCAGAAGTTCCGGTCTTCAAGTATGAAGCCTGGGGTGGCGCCGAAGCGACCAGCCACAGCCGATCATTCTACGGCGGTATGACAACAGCGATATCCGGCGACGTGCGGACAGATGGGTTCCGTTTGAGATCCGCTGCGGGCTATGGCACCTACAGCTATACGAGCCCTCGCTGGGATGGCCGACAGCGGACGCCGGTGCATTTCGAGGGTGTCCAGTCGTTCAATGACGTCATGCTTGGCTATCACCATGCGATCGGCCCCTGGATCGTGAAGTTCTATGCCGGCTGGACGCAGGACAGTCACCTGCTGGCGCCGTTCGATACCGAGAACTCGGTGCAGGGCAAGAAGAGTGGCGTGAAGGCGGCGCTCGAGACCTGGCTCAACATCGCCGACAAGGCGTTCATACAGAGTGAAACGAGTTGGACGGAAGTCTTCGATACCTATGGGGGACGGGTGCGTCTCGGTTACCGTATCAATCCGGCGGTTTCGATGGGCCTTGAAGGTGCAGCAAACGGCAATGCCGTCTACGACTCCGGCCGGGCCGGATCGTTTGCGCGGTTCGAATGGAGCCACGGGGAGATCTCGGCGTCTGGTGGGGTCGCTGGCGATCGGGCCAGCGTGCAAGGCGGCTACGGATCGGTCGGGCTGCTATTCCGGTTTTAGGCTCGATCATTTTGGAGACAGTTCTTCTCGGAGGTGTGATAGGCTGATTTGCCGCAGGTGCCGAAGAGCCCGCGTGTCCGTCACCGAGGAGAAGAATCATGAAGTCGATCCTGCTGCCCGCCGATAGCAGCGATTCCATCGCGTCAGTCCTTGCCTGTGCCGAGCTTCTGGCGCGTGGTGTCGATGCCATGATCGAAGGCGCAGCTCTCAGACCTATTCACGTCGAGATCGTTGCGCCCGATCCGATCGTTGCGGTCACGTTTCCGCCGGCCGACTGGAACGATGCCGAGTACGTTGCCAAGGCGCGCAAGTCGTTCGAGAGCCATTTTTCCGCTTGTGGCGTCCGTTATCGCTGGCGCGCCGGGCCGTCGATCGATGACGCTGGCCTCGGCAGTCTGGCACGCGTCTACGACGTCTCGGTGATCGGCCGTCCCTCCGGGAGTGGCGCTGGACCGCGTATGACGACATTGGAAAGCGCGTTGTTCGAAAGCGGACAACCGGTGCTGGTCGCGCCGCCACAGGCGCCGAAAACGCTTGGCGAAAATATCGTCGTGTCTTGGAACTGCAGCACAGAGCAGGCGAGTGCGACCTCGTCGGCGATGCCGCTGCTGCGGAAGGCAAAGGCTGTGACGATTCTAACTATCGAGGGCCTGACGGTGCCTGGGCCGTCCGGGCTGCAATGCCGCGATTGGCTCGCTGCAAACGGGATTGCGGCGCGGGAATTGTCGATGGGCAATGGGGGCAAGAAGCCAGGCGAGGTGTTGCTCAACGAGGCAAACAAGCTCGGTGCCGATCTGATCGTGAAAGGCGCCTATACGCAGAGCCGCCTGAGGCAGATGATCTTCGGTGGCGCTACCAGCCATCTGTTGGCACACAGCAAGCTGCCGCTGCTGATGGCGCGCTGACTCTGGCGCCGTCATGCGCCTTTGGCCCAGTGCGTCCGGCGCGTGAATACGGCAACTGCAAGCACCCACGCTCTGCGCGTAGCGCATAGCGGCTATTGCCCTGTGCGGGCGTTTGCCTTGCTCGGGACATGCTGCACCGCAACGGTATCTTCACCGATTCGCTGACAGCATGGGTCTTGCCCGCGCCTTCGGTTGCGCAGTCTTGTGGCCCTTCGGTTGGCCAATGGCGCAACCGGGCCTGCATCCGGCGCGTGGATACGAGACGACGGGGGCAAACTTGGCTACGATCTCGAACCGACTGGAGGCGCCGTTGGCGCTCGACGAAGCGCCTGTGGCCGCAACAAAATTCCGCAGCGGGCCGCTTGTAGCGGTCTTCTGGGTGACGCTGTCGATGGCGCTGTTCGCGGGTTTGGCCGCTGGATCGCGCAAAGCGATCGCGCTCGGCTACGACCCATTACAGATCGTGTTTCTGCGCAATTTCTCGGCGCTGTTGTTGCTGTCGCCGTTGCTTCTCTGGCGGGGATCTTCGCTGTTGCGCTCGACGGCGATGAATCTCTACGGCATTCGCGTTGTCATCAGTCTCGTCTCGATGTCGTGCTGGTTCTGCGCGCTCGCCTACATCCCGCTCGGCGAAATCACGGCGATCGGGTTCCTGTCGCCGCTATTCGGGACGATCGGGGCGGTGCTGTTCCTCGGCGAGAAGGTACGCTCACGGCGGATCAGCGCGTTGATCGTCGGGTTCATCGGTGCGATGATCATTTTGCGGCCTGGTGTCGGCTCGCTTGGTCTTGGCCAAGGGCTGGCGCTGATTTCGGCGGTGGCTGGCGGCGTGATCGGCGTGCTGCTGAAGCACCTGACGACCGAGGATGACCCTGACAAGATCGTGTTCCTGACGACCGCGATGATGACGCCGATGTCGCTGCTGCCGGCGTTGTTCGTGTGGAAGATGCCGGGTGTCGAGCTGTTGCCGTGGCTTGCACTGATCGCGGTGACGGGTGTGCTCGGCCATGCGGCGCTGATGCGTGGGTTCCGCGCGACGGAAGCGTCACTTGTAATGACGCTGGAGTTCTCGCGGCTGCCGTTCGTGGTGGTGCTCGGCTATTTCATGTTCGGAGAAATCATCGACAAGTGGACCTGGATCGGCGCGTCCATCGTGTTCGCGTCGGCGGTCTACATCACGCAGCGCGAGGCGATGTTGAAGCGTGCGGCGAAGGTGGCGGCAAAGGCTTGAACCTCACGGATTTTGTTTGGCGCGCTTTGCTCGTGCCAGTACCCGCTCGGCCATCAGCATGATGTCGACCGCGATGAAGGTGCCGTCGACGACAGCGGTGCCGCGTCCGTCACGGACGGCGTTGCGATAGGCTTCGACAATGCGGGTGGCGTGGGCCACCTCGGCGGCGGTCGGGGTGAACACCGCGTTGACCGGTGCCAACTGGTTCGGGTGGAACACCAGCTTGCCGGCAAAGCCCAGTTCGCGCGCGATCAATGCATCGGCGTGGGCGGCGCTGGCGTTTTTCACATCGCTGAACTCGGCGGCGTCGATGGCCTCGATGCCGGCTGCCGCCGCGGCTGCCACGATCAATGCGCGAGGCACGGCCAAGGCGCGCTCGGTGACGGCGCTGCCGGTCGCGGCGGTGTAGTCGCCGGAACCGAAGAACAGCGCGGTCGTCCGCGGGGTGGCGTCGGCAATTTCGAGGGCGCGTAACAGGCCGCGCGGCGTTTCGATGGTGGCGACGATCTCGATGCGTGCTTGGCGTGGCGTGCGGGCTTCGGCGGCTTCCAACGAGCGGGCCAGGGCGCGTAACTGGTCGGCGGATTCGACCTTCGGCACGAACAGCGCGTCAATATGGGCGAGGTCGAGTGCTGCGAGGTCGGCCGCATGCTCCGCCGTGCCGACAGCATTGATGCGGACGAGGCGCTCACGATGGCCGAAATCGAGCGTGCGCAGGGCTTCGGCTATTGCCTTACGGGCGGCCAGCTTGTCGGCCGGGCCGACGCCGTCCTCGATGTCCATGACGATGCAGTCGGCAGGGAGCATTGCGGCCTTCGCGATGCGTTCTATGCGATTGCCGGGCGTGATCAGCATCGTCCGGCGCAGGCGCGGCTCGTGGGACTTGGACACAGGCGATCCTTTCGACGGGCTGAAGGCGGCGATCTTGCCGGGTGGCGGTGCGCCTGCCAATGTGCAAATGAGAGGTTAATCGTTGCAGGGATCGGGTGCGCCAATGGTCAAATCAGGTCGGGTGGTTTTCGGCGAGATGGACGAGGTCGTGTTCGGCAAGCCGGCGGCGGAGGCCGTGGCAGAGTCGGTCGAGCGCCTCGGCGGCACGCGGGTTTTCCTGATGGTATCGGGCACGCTCAACCGCGAGACCGACGAGGTGGCGAAGATCCGCAAAGTGCTCGGCAACAAATGTGTCGGGATCTTCGACACGATGCCGCCGCACACGCCGCGCTCGGCGGTGATACGGGCGGCGGACGCAGCTCGGGCGGCGAAGGCCGATCTCATCGTCACGATCGGTGGCGGCTCGATAACGGATGGCGCGAAGGCGGTGAGCATGTGCCTCGCGAACGATATCCGTGCGCCCGAAGATATGGACAGGCTGCGGCCGGTGAAGGGGCCGGACGGTGTGGTTGGTCCGCCGCCGATGAATGTGCCCACAGTGCGGCAGGTGACGGTGCCGACGACGCTTTCAGGTGGTGAGTTCAGTGCCATTTCCGGCGTGACGGACGAGCGGACAAAGAACAAGGAGCTGTTCCGGCATCCGAAGATCATGCCGGCGGTGGTGATCCTCGATCCAGCCGTGACCGTTCACACACCGGAGTGGTTGTGGATCTCGACCGGCATTCGCGCGGTCGACCACTGTGTCGAGGGCGTGTGCTCGGCGGAGTCGAACCCGTATGCGGACGCGCAAGGTATCAAGGGTTTGTCGTTGCTCGCCAACGGTCTGCCGCGCGTGAAGGCGAATTCTGCAGATCTCGAAGCACGCATGGATTGTCAGATGGGTACGTGGCTCTCGATGGGACCGCTTGCGAGCGGCGTGCCGATGGGAGCGAGCCACGGCATCGGATATGTGCTGGGTGCGGCGTTCGACGTTCCGCATGGGCATACGTCGTGCATCATGCTGCCGGCGGTGATGCGCTGGAACAAGCCCGTGAATGCGGAGAAGCAGGCACTGATTGCCATCGCGATGGGGCAACCCGGCAAGGAGGCCGCCGACGCGCTCGACCAGTTCATCGGCGGGCTCGGCATGCCGCGGAGTCTCAGCGCCGTGAACATCGGACGCGAGCATTTCGCGCGCATTGCCGAGCAGGCGATGGGAACGCCGTGGGTGCCGCGCAACCCGCGCAAGATCGCTGGGCCAGCCGAGGTGCGTGAGATTTTGGAGATCGCGGGGTAACGGGTCTTTTAGGTTGCACTGATGCGATCTGCAATTGACGCCGAACCGGCGCAATACGGCGGGACGTGCAGGTCGCCTCTTGACGACCTACGGTTCGATCGCCTCGAAGATCGGGGCGTCGGCGTATTTGCGGGCGGTGGCAAGATCCTTTGCGGTGCGCACGGTCCAGGTGAACAGCGGAATCCTGAGCCCTTCGCGAATGAAGCGCGTGACGAGGGTCGGCAGATCCTTGACGTTGTAGGCGAAGAAGTCCGGAGTGGCGGGGCCACTCTCGATCAGGTGGGAGAGGCGTTCGGCGCGTTCGGCATCGAGCGTGTCCAGCCACCAGCCGGCGCCCTGATAGATGCCGGAGACGATACCGCGCGGGACTTTCGGGGCCAGTGGCTTGATGGCGGCCATCACGACGGGATCGAACGACATCAGCGCCAGGGGGCCCTTGTAGGCATTGGCAAGCTTGGCGATGCCTTTCAGGAATGCTGCGGCGGGTGGGTCCCACTCGCTCTTGATCTCAGCCAAAATGGCCACGCGGCCGCCGACATGCTCCAGCAACTCGACGAAAGTGATCAGTCGCGCGGCTGGATCGGCCTTGTAGCTGAGCTTGGCGAGATCCTTGGCGGCGTAGTCCGTGATCAGGCCCTTGGCGTCGATCAGGCGGGAGAGCTTCAAGTCGTGGAAGACCATCGGCGTGCCGTCGGCGGCAGGGCGTAGGTCGAGTTCGATGCCGTAGCCCTTGGCGATTGCGGCCGAGAACGCCGGCATCGAGTTTTCAATGACGCCGGCCTTGGCGTTGTGGAGGCCGCGGTGGGCGATGGGGCGGACGAAGGCGCCTCGGTCGAGCATTGGCAGCTCAGGCCTTGCTGACGGCGATGATGGCCTCGATCTCGACGGCGGCATCGAGCGGCAGGGCGGCGACGCCGACGGCGGAGCGGGTATGGCGGCCCTTGTCGCCGAAGATCTCCACGAGCAGGTCGGAGCAGCCATTCACGACCTGAGGATGGTCGGCGAAGGCAGGCGCCGAATTTACGAAGGCCGTCAGCTTTACGATGCGCTCGATCCGGTCAAGCGAGCCAAGCGCGGTCTTCGCCTGGGCCAGAATATGCAGGGCGCAGGCCTTGGCGGCGTCCCGGCCCTTGGGGATATCGACGCCGGCGCCGAGCTTGCCGGTGATGAGGTGGCCCGATGCCTCGCGCGACAGCTGGCCAGAGATGAAGAGCAGATTACCCGTTATGCAGGCAGGAACATAGTTGGCAATTGGTGCAGCGGGCGTCGGCAAGGTCAGACCGAGTGCGGCGATTTTCTGCTCGATGGATATCGTCATGATGGCTCCTGCCCCTTTTCCGCCGTGTCTTGGCGCGATTGTCTCAGCTGCGGGATGCTTGCGGTGCAACGGCGCCTGACTACATTCCCGCAAGCACCGGCGCGTTGCAAGTTGGCAAAGTTGCAGTTCGACGACTGCGGCGCTTTGCAATGGCTTCGGTTGAGATTAGGTTTCGGCAACTGTTCCATGTGATTGTCGGCAGCCGATGTGTGCTGCACCGGAGACCACAATGCCCACGATGAAGCGGACCACACTGACAGCTGTCGCGTTTGGTGGGCTGGCCATGCTGGTGCCGATGGGGCTCGCCGCACAGCCGGCCGGTGGAACGGCGGCGCTGGCGCCGCATCGCGCGATCTACGAGATCACGCTCGATCAAGCACGCGGCGGCTCCGGTGTATCGGACATGTCCGGACGTATGGTCTATGAGCTCACCGGATCGGCGTGCGAGGGCTACACGCAGAATATGCGTTTTGTGACGCGGATGACGAACCAGGAAGGCAGCGTATCGCTGACGGACATGCGGTCGTCGAGCTGGGAAGATGCACTGTCCAAGTCGTTCAAGTTCAACTCCACACAATACCGGGACACCAAGCTCAGCGAGTCGACGCAGGGCGATGCGAGTCGCGCGGCACCTGGTGGCGACGGCAAAATCGAGCTGTCGAAGCCGGACAAGAAAGAGATTCCGCTGAAGAAGAACGTCTACTTCCCGATCCAGCATTCGATTGCGTTGCTGGCGGCGGCGCGGAAGGGTGACCCGCTGTTCCAGGCCGATCTCTATGACGGCTCCGAGAAAGGCGTGAAGATCTACTCGACGACGTCGTACATCGGACAGGCGCAAGCCGCCGGGCAGAACAAGAAGTTGGAAGCTGTGAAGAACGCCGAGAAGCTCGACGGATTGAAGGCTTGGCCGGTATCGATCAGCTATTTCGAGGACGGTGCCGAGAAGAAGGACGCGGTGCCCAGTTATGAGCTGGCGTTCCTCTACTTCGAGAATGGCGTGTCGCGGCGGTTGTTCATTGACTACGGCGATTTCGCCATTCGCGGCACACTGAAAGAGATCGCGTTCCTCGAGCCGGGCAAGTGCGACGCGAGCGTGAAGAAGTAGGGCCGCGTCGTTTTGCAAAAAAACTAAACGGTGTCATTGTCGGGGTTGTCCGGACGGCCCATAGTTCAGCTGCCGCGAAGCTGCGATTCCTAGCGGCCGCTCCGCAAGACCGTTCTGCTCGAATTCGTTGCACCATGGGTCCTCGGGACGAGCCCGAGGATGACACTTGTGGTTGGTATTGCAGACCGCGACACCTCTAGACATCGGTTCAATACGTGGCGCGGCCGCCGGAGATGTCGAGCACGGAGCCCGTCGTGAACGAGCAGTCCTCGGATGCGGCGAACGCGATGAGTGCCGCGACTTCGGTCACAGCAACGAAGCGGCCGCGCGGGATCTTCGAGAGCATGAAATCGATGTGCGCCTGCGTGATCTGATCGAAGATCGCGGTCTTGGCCGCGGCCGGCGTAATGGCGTTCACCGAGATGTTCTTGTTGGCTACCTCTTTCGCGAGCGATTTCGTGAGGCCGATGACGCCGGCTTTCGATGCCGAATAGTGCGCGGCGTTGGGGTTGCCTTCCTTACCGGCGATCGACGCGATGTTGACGATGCGGCCGTAGTTCTGCGCGATCATGCCGGGGACCACGGCCTTGCAGCACAGAAACGGCCCATCGAGGTTGATGCGCATGACGCGGCGCCATTCCTCGACGGTTGTTTCCCAGGTCGTGGCGTTGGCGCCGGCGACGCCGGCGTTGTTCAAGAGGATGTCGATGCGGCCGAAGTCCTTCAGCGTGGCGTCGCGCGCCGTCTCGATCGAGGCGAGATCGCCGACGTCGCATTTGTAGGCCTTGACCGATGCGCCAAGTTCTTTGGCGGTGGTGGTGGCCAGCTTCTCATCGAAGTCCCAGATCGCGACCTTGGCGCCGGAGGCGACGAACCGCTCGGTCGCAGCGCGGCCGATGCCTTGCGCACCACCCGTGACGACGGCGACGCGGTTTTTCAAGTCGATAGCGTTGGGCATGAAATGTACTCCCTGTTTGCGCCTTCGGATGCAATTGTCGGTGCTTGAGTTGCCCACTTCGCAAGCGCGCTGCGCATCCGGCGCGTGGATACGGGGCGTATGAGCCTAGCTTCTCATACCGGCGAGCAAAATGTTCGACCTGTCATCGACCAGCCAGGCGCCGGTATCGCTTTTACTTTGCGCCATCCGACTCCCCTGCAGGGAGCCGGCCGGATGGCGCGGGCAGCGGCGAAGCACAGGTCAAACAATCTG
>JANLQP010000198.1:0-2495 GCA_031367895.1 Hyphomicrobiales bacterium | reverse complement strand
CTCAAGGAGTCGTTCGGCCAACTGTGGAGCTACGAACGAGAGGGCTGGGCTCGACGCTTCTTCGACAACTGGCGCGCCAGCCTGAAGTGGCAGCGACTCAAGCCCTACGAGAAGTTCGCCGAGATGATCGAGCGCCACTGGGACGGGATCGCCGCCTACTGCCATCCCGAAAACAAAGTCTCACTCGGCTTCGTCGAAGGACTCAACAATAAGATCCGTGTCATCCAGCGACGAGCCTATGGCCTGCGCGACGAGGAGTACCTGCGACTCAAAGTACTCACCTGCATGCTGCCTCGGCTATAAAATGACCAGAAATCACCCACTCGATTTCCTGATGACCCCTTTTCTCAAACCCGACTCGGGCAAGTGTCTGCACTACTGCTTTTACTTCATTGACCGGACGTTGGGCTTGATTTACCTGCGGGTACCGACCTGGTGCCCGTTTCGCCTGCAGTTTTACTGCAACGGGCATGCGTGGCTGGCCAACAAACTGCGCGCGGCCGGCATGGAGTTTACGCTGGCCGACAACGCGTTTGTGCGCATCGCCGACCTCGAAGGTGCGCAGCGACTGGCCGATGAATTGGCGCCGAAGGAATTGCACCGGCGCCTAGACCACTACGCCAAGGTGTGCTGTCCGGTGCTCGATGAGTTCCGGCAGCGCTATCACTGGAGTCTGATGCAGGTGGAGTACTCCACCGATCTGATGTTCCGCTCGAACACGCTGCTTGCGCCCTTGTATGAGCAGCTCGCGCGGCAGGCCGTGCTGGCGGTCAAGGCCGAGCAGGTCGCGACCTTCCTCGGCAAGAAGATCACGCCGCAGCTGGCGCAGGAGATTGGCAATCGCTTTGCCACGCGCATTGAGGGTACTTGCATCAAGCACCGCCTCGGCAAGGTCGGGGTGAAGATGTACGACAAATTCGGGCGCGTGCTGCGGCTGGAGACCACAGCCAACGACGTGTCTTTTTTCAAGCACCACCGCAAGGTGGAACACCGCGACGGTCACGCTACCCGCAAGGTCGCGCCGTTGAAGAAGACGATCTACAGCCTCATCGACCTGCGCGAGATCCTGGCCGGCTGCAATCGCCGCTACCTGGAGTTCCTCTCGGCGCTGGACGATACCGCCGGCGGCGAGCGCGACCTCGCGCGCTTGAGCACGCCCAAGCACGACGGCGAGCGTACGGTGAAGGGGCTGAACTTCTTCAGCCACACCGAGCAGGCGTTGCTACGTGCATTGCAGCGGCCAGAGTTCAACCTCCGGGGATTGCGCCGTGCCGACGTCAAGTCGTTCGTGCCGGCCTTGAGTGCAGCGAGCCTGTCACGTCAACTGCAGCGCCTGCGCACGCTCGGCTTGATCAAACGCGTGGCGCGTACCTACCGCTACTACCTCACACGCCTGGGCCGCGCCGCCATCGCCGCAGCGTGCTCTCTGACCCAATTCAGCATCGTTCCGGCATTGGCTCGTGCAAAATGACGAATTCTTCTCCATTTCTGTCAACTCTCAAGTCGTAAGAGACTAACGTGCCGATGAGCGGCGCCGAAGTGCGCAGCACGGAGGCGTCCGCTCCATTGGCTGGTTAGGCGTTACTCGCTGGAAGAGCATAAGTTACCTTGGTTCCGACCACAGCTACATACCTTTTGGCTTGAAGCCGATTGATTAAATCAGTGATGTCCTCGTCTGGAAGTTCCTTCTTAAACAGCGCGCCGATAGTGCTTGTCAGCGTTTTCAGCGTTCGAGGCCTAGCGGCACCACGCTTTTGTAGATCAGTGATGACCAGTGCTAGTCGGTCGGTGTTCGCTGGGTTTACTTTCGCCTGTCCAGCACCATTCGGCACCGATGCTTCAGGTGGCTTGCTGGGGTGCGACGGCGCTGGGCATTTAAACTGTCCTTTCTGATTTAGGACCACTCTGAGCTTTTCTTTTAGACTCATTCGGCCGAGCAAGGCATTCAGCTGTTTACAACAGGCTACGCAGTTTTCGTCTGAGTTGCTCCCGCCGTTTGCAGTCGCGACGAGATGCTCTACGCTCGCCTCCCCAGGTGCGAGATGCTTTTCGCAGAAGAAGCACTTCTCGCCCTGCGCGAAAAGCAGACGGCCCAGCGGTTTGTTGGCGACGCTCATGTAACGCCTAACGTGCTGCTGAGGGGCGCCGGAGTGCGCAACACGGAAACGTCCCTTCCAGCAGCTGGTTAGATGGCAACGTGAGATCGCCTTCTTCTCTTTGAGCCTTCATGGCTGCCCCCCATTCTAATAGTGTCTTCTCTGGCGCTGAACCTTGCCCAGCAAAGTACTGGACCTCTGCCCGCGCGCCTACTGACCCGCGCTAACCTTTCAAAGCTGGTCTTTCGTTGGCTTCACCTGCTTCGCTGGCCGACCCGCTAACAGAACTCGCGCGAAGGAGCGATGCCGACTTTCGGCTTGTCCAATCGAATGTTGGTTACCGTGAGCCAACTTGGTACAACGTTCAACCCGCTGACATCTAACGCGCCGATGAGCGGC
>JANLQP010000140.1:0-2633 GCA_031367895.1 Hyphomicrobiales bacterium | reverse complement strand
GACCGTTCGCCCGTCGGCGCGGGAACACTCGCGTGAGTCTCGCCGCGCCCCGTCCGGCTCTTGGGCCCGCGCTTCTGCGCTTTCGCCGCAGCCACGAGTTCTGGCTGCTGGCGGTCATCCTGGCGCTTTCACTCGCACTGTCGCTGGCCACTGACAGCTTCCTGACCCTGCAGAACCTGTTCGACCTTCTGACGTCCAACGCCTTCGTCGGCATCCTGGCGTCCGGGCTGCTGGTCGTGTTGATCGCCGGTGGCATCGACATTTCATTCACGGCGACCGCCTCGGTCGCACAGTACGTCGCACTGACCATCGGAATCCGCTATGGCCTTGGCTGGTTCGCCTTGTTCGCCCTGGCCGGCGCGATCGGCGTCCTGTGCGGCCTCATCAACGCGATCTTCATCACCAAGCTGCGCATCTCGTCGATCATCGTCTCGATTGCCACGCTCAACATCTTCTATGGGCTACTGATCTTTTCCACCGGCGGCAGGTACATCACGTCGCTCCCGAAGTTCTTCCGCGATGGAATTTCGTGGTTCGAACACGCTGACGCCAGCGGCGTGCCGTATGCGTTGAACCTGCAAATCCTCGTCCTGGTGCTTGCCTTCGTCGCCGCCTGGCTGTTGCTGAACCGAACTAACGTCGGCCGCCAGATCTATGCGATGGGCGGCAACAAGGACGCGGCGCAGCGGCTCGGCTTTCACGTCTTTCGCCTCAATATACTGGTCTATGGCTATCTTGGCTTCGTCGCCGGCATCGCCTCGCTCGTGCAGGCCCAGCTTGCGCAGTCGGTGACACCGACGGTGCTGGTCGGGAAGGAACTCGACGTGCTCGCGGCGGTCGTTCTGGGCGGCGCGAGCCTGACTGGGGGCGTCGGCACCGTGTTCGGCGCGATCCTCGGCGTCGCCCTGCTCGCGATCCTGCAGAACGGACTTGTGCTGGTTGGCGTTTCCTCCTACTGGAATCAATGGTTCGTCGGGCTGACGATACTTTGCGCGGTTTCGATCACGGCCTGGTCGGACCGCCGGCGCCGCGCGGCAAAGGCGATCAATTGAAAGAATGCCAGGGATGAGCATCGAAACTCGGGCGTCGCCACCGGCGTTCCTGCTGCCCCGCTTCCTGCGCGGCGGCGCGGTCCCGATGCTGTCGCTCGTCCTGCTTGCGCTGGTCGGTGTCTTTTGGCTCCTGCTCGGCGATCGGATCTTCGGAGTCGGCGCGCTTCAGTCGATGGCGTTCCAGCTGCCGGAGCTTGGCATCCTGTCGCTGGCGATGATGGTCACCTTGCTGTCGGGCGGGCTGAATCTGTCGATCATCGCGACGGCCAATCTCTGCGCGCTCACGATGGCCTGGGTGCTGACGACGCATGTGCCGGGCGCGCACGGCTTCATGTGGGGCGGTTGGCAAGTGATCGCGCTGCTCGCGGGCGTCGCCGTCGCGGCGATCGTCGGGCTGATCAATGGTTTCGTGATCGCCTATCTCGGCGTGTCGCCGATTCTCGCGACCCTGGGCACGATGACGATGTGCAAGGGGCTGTCGATCGGCATGACGCGCGGCAACGTCATCTCCGGCTTTCCCGATCCGATTGTTTTTCTCGGCAATGGCACGCTCGCGGGAGTCCCAGTCGCACTGATGATTTTTCTCGCGTTGTGCGTCCCAGTGGCGGTGTTGCTCGGCAAGAGCCCATTCGGCCACAAAGTCTACATGATCGGCTCGAGCGAGAAAGCGACGCGATATTCCGGCGTCGACACCAAGCGCGTCCTGCTCGGCGTCTATGTTCTATCGAGCTTGCTCGCTGCCGTCGCCGCGCTCGTCATGATGGCGCGGTTCAACTCCGCCAACGCCGCCTATGGCGAGAGCTACCTGCTGGTGACGATCCTCGCGGCGGTGCTCGGCGGCGTCAATCCCTTCGGCGGCTTCGGCAAGGTTGGTGGCCTGATCATGGCGCTAGTCCTTCTGCAAGTGATCTCCTCGGCATTCAATCTTCTCGATTTCAGCCCGTTCCTGACCTTGGCGATCTGGGGAGCGCTCATCGTCGTCGTCACTGCGCTCGGCGTCGTCCTCGAGAACTTTGGCGCCTCGAGACGTTAGGCGCCTTCCCCATCGCGCCTGCCGGAACGCCTGGGCGGGCGTCAATGAGACGCAGGGCATCCATTTGGCCTTGCACGACATGGCGGTCAAGCTGCTGCCCTAGAACGAGGCCGACGAGGGCCCGCTGCTATCCTGTGCGATCGCAGCCCTGCCGCCTACGAAGCCGCTGGCCTCAGCTACGGCACGGTTGCATGGCTGCTCAGGCTCATCGACAAACGCGTCCAGGTCGTCGGCAAGAGACGTTTCGAAAGTCACCATTGGCGGCTTGTCCTGGTTGCCGTCGGTTCAGGAATCGTCCAGGACGCGAACAACAATCTCTCCCCGGTGCATGTCGTCGACGCTGTGCTCGAATGCGGCGCGCGTTCGGCAAGGGTTTACCGCATCGAGTGTCGGTCGCAGACGCTCTTCGCGAGTCGCACGCGACCAACCGCTTTGCAGAAGTCAGTCCGCGGTGCCGACGGACTGCTTCGGGTCGATCAGCGTCATTCGCCTCTGTCTAAGACTCTTTCGGCAAGGTGCCGCGCCTTTGAAACGCCAGCGAGCCGTCC
>JANLQP010000011.1:0-5120 GCA_031367895.1 Hyphomicrobiales bacterium | reverse complement strand
CAGAAAAACCGGAATGCCGTATCGCCGCCCGATGCGGCGCGCCACGCGCGATGAACTGTCGAGTACGCCGACTTGGTTCAACGTGGCGTTCTCATTGATCTGATACAACGGCGCGGCATAGAGCAGCCCTCGGTCCAGTGCGACCTCGTCGTCGCCGATCTCGCGCGGCGCGCCGGGCCGTGGTTCAAGCGATAGCCCAGACAACTTGACCCGTGGCTGGATCCCAGATTAGGTTTTCTATCTTGGCCCGACCGAGCGTCGGCTGAACAGGCGCACTCAGGAGAAAGTCCATGGATCGTCTCGAATTTGAAGTGGAGCTACGGCGTGAAGGCTATCGTGTTGTCAACAGCAGTCTGAAGCCGAATATGGCAGACCCCAACCATTGCCATGACTTCGACGCCAAGATTCTCGTTCTTGGCGGTGAACTCACCATCACCCGTGACAACAAGCCGGAAACATTCCGTGCCGGCGATCATTGTGAAGTTCCCGCCGGCTCTATGCACGCCGAACAGGTCGGTCCGGAGGGTGTCGCCTATGTCGCCGGCCGACGCCGTAACGGCGCGACGCGCACGCGTGAGGCGTTCGAAAGTGATCTGCGCCGAGAAGGCTTCGATGTGGTTCATGGTGGGCACAAGCCTAGCCACATGGGCGATCCCCACGCGCATGACTTCGATGCGCGGATCATGGTGCTAAGCGGCGAGATCACGCTGATTCGGGACGGCAAGGCGGAAACATTCCGTGCTGGCGATCATTGTGAGGTTCCCGCCGGCTGTATGCACGCAGAACAGGTCGGTCCGGAGGGCACCGCCTATATCGCTGGAAAGGCTTACCGTCGGACCGCCGCAAACTAGATTCTGATCCGGGGGAACCGGCACCCATAAGCATTAACTTAATCTACGCCGCCTTGCGCCAACCTGACTCATCGCGGCGCGCGCTGCGCTGTGGCTCAAGCATGGGATGACGCACGAATCGCTGACGGCCAGGGATTTCGACACGCTCGTGAACCGCCTCGGCGGGCCCGAGAAGCTGGCGGTCAGCGCCAAGGAGACCGGTGCGCCGCAGCGCCGCCGCGGGTTCGCCGACGCGACCGCGTTGCTGCGTGCACTGCTGCTGTATTGCCTGACTGAGATGAGTTTGCGGACCACTGCGGCATTGGCTGAGGCGAGCACGCTCGCCAGCGTTTCGAGCGTGGCGCTGTGGAAGCGCATGGCGAAAGCCACGCCATGGCTGGAGCAACTCGCAGCCAGCCTGCTGCTGCAGGTGTGCAAAGAAGCCATGCCGGCGGCGGCCAAGGGGCGTCTGATCCGCTGTATCGACGCCACGACGCTGACACACGTGGCGCTGGCCGCCAGGACGGCCGGCCAGCTCTGGCGTCTGCATTGCATCTATGATCCGTAGCGGGAGCAATTTTCCGCCTTTGAATTGACCGATGAACATGGCGGCGAGACATTGGATCGGATCGCCGTGATCCCAGGCGAAATCCGCATCGCCGACCGCGCTTATATGCAGCCTGATCGCATGGTGCGGGTCATTGCGGCGGGGGCTGATATTCTAATCCGCGCCGGTTGGTCGAGCGTGCGGTGGCTCGACGCCGAAGGCCGCTCGCTCGACCTCATCGCCCTGCTGCGCAATGAAGCGGGCAATGCCATCGACCATAAGATCAAGATCCGCCGCAACGATGGCGAACCGTTGCCGCTTCGCCTCGTCGCGCGTCGCAAATCCCCAGAGGCCACTGAGAAGGCACGCCTCAAGGCGCGCCAGGATGCCAAGCGCAAAGGCCATGACTTGAGGCCCGAAACACTCGTCGCGGCCGAATGGATCATACTCGTCACCACACTCGTCACAGCGGACTTCACGACCGAAGACGTGCTCGACTTGTATCGTGTGCGCTGGCGCATCGAGATCGCATTCAAGCGACTGAAAAGCGGTGCCGGCCTCGGTCCACCACCGAGCGAAAACCCGGCCGTCGCGAAAAGCTATCTCTACTGCCATCTGCTGGTGGTCTTGATCACCGACTCGCTGCTCTGCGAGGTCGGTGTCTCTCCCCGCTCGGCGGGCGCGTCAATCCGAGCCTCTGGCGCACATTCCAGATCGTGCATGGCCTGCTGATCGCCGCCATCACACCGCGCCTCAGTCTCAGCGCATTCGTCACCGCCGCCCCGCGCCTCAAGCGCCACCTCTGCGAGCCGCCACGAAAGCGGAAATATCAAGCCGTACCAACTTAAGTTAACGCGTATGGGAACCGGCACCCCCCGATGTCCCCGCCGATTTCCGCGGCAGGACGCGCGATCTCGCGATAGAGCTTCTGCGTGATCGTGACTGCGAACGAGACTGCGAACGAGACTGTGAGCTTCTTGCCACCAACAGTTGGCAGATCGAAGGGAAACGGCGTAGCGTCGTCCATGGCTGTGGCGCTCGGAGACAAACGCAGCACCTCGTCTCGACACCGATTTGCTATGCCATCTCAGCGCCTTGCGCCATAGCCAACCGATTGTTCCTCGCGCTTGATGAATGATCCGGGCTCTAGCCCTTCAGGTCGTACCGAACCTCGCAGTGAGTTGTTGTGAACTGATTGACATAGAACGGCTCCAGCGGCACCATCACCTCCTTACGCTTCGGGCTGTCCCAAAAGGACTTCATATCAACCTCGGAGGCCCACACTGTAATCGAGTATCCAGCGTCGGGATCATTCTGGTCTCGAGCCAGCCAGTGGTTCTCGAGCCCTTTCTGGTTGCCGCGCGCAGCCATGGACGCCTTGAACGTGGCCTCGAACTCATCCCACTTCCCCGGGAGTATCTTTCCCCAAACAATCCTCATGTACATTGGTAAACTCCATAAGCAACTTGGCGTTTTGCGCACACCCAATTTACGGCCGCCGATCATTCCAAATCTTGGCAGTCTATTGGGCCAGATTCAAGAGAGGGCTCGTACTGGTCGACCCGTGGGGTGCGATGTATCAGTCGCCGCCCTCATATTTGAAGGAAACTTTCACCTTCGCGCGATAGGCTTCCACCTTGCCGTCTTTCAGCTGCATGTCCAGCTGGGCAATTTCCGCAATGCGAAGGTCTCTGAGCGATTTTGAGGCTCGATCCACTGCAGCCTGCGCCGCCTTCTCCCAGGACTCGGGGCTGGTGCCAACGAGTTCGATGATCTTGTACACGCTCTCAGCCATGACGTCCTCCATTCGTTGCATCGCGGCATGTAGCGGTTGAACTGGATCACCCCGGGAGTGAGGCGCGGTTCATTATCTTCCGCTTTGCCAAGATTACGTTAACACCGATGACCAGGCGGGTCACGTTGAAAGGAGCCACCGCGCCGACGCAACTTCCCGGAGCCTGCCGCCACGCACAATGCGTTTCTCAGTGTGTCGTCGCACTTGATAAAATGGTGGCGTGTCGGCAAAAGTATGAATTCGCCAATGCGGCCGCTCGATCGGCGTACGACGGAGTGATCAGAGTGACATTTCCCAGAGGACGACGATGCCGAACTCGATCGCCGCCATTCTGCAAACGAAAGGACGCAAGGACCATTCGGTGGAGCCTGAGACGTCAGTCTTCGACTTGAGGAGGCTTGAATTACATACCTACGCAGTTAACTCCGGCGCATTATCCGGAAACATGCGGTAGGGCACAGTTTCATTGACGATCTGGCGCATGGTCCATGGGCCGTGGGCGACCAATTGCGCGATGGTGCGGGCGGCGATGCGACCGCTTGCCGATTGCCACCGCGCGAGCGCGATTGTTGGCGCCGATTGCGCGCAGGATGGCGGCGACATGCATCTTGACCGTGCCTTCCGCGACACCGAGCTGCTTGCCGATCTCCTTGTTCGACAGGCCCTTGGCGATCAGCCGCAGCAGGCACTCTGGCGCGCTGTCAGGGATGAGGCGGGCGATGGCTTCCGAGGCTCGCTCGCGGCCGTTGCTGGCGCTTCGCGCGGCAGCTCGGCGACAACGGGCGGGACGTAGATTTCGCCATCGAGCACCGGACGGATCCGTTTGACCAGAATCTCAGTGCGCGCGTTTTTGACGAGATAGCCACGCACACCGGGCTCCAGCGCGGCCAGGACATCGCCACGGCTCTCCGATCCGCTCAGCACCACGACGCGCATGTCCGGCCTCAGCCGACGTACTTTGGCTAAATCCCCGGGGCCCTCGAGCCCGGGCATGCCGAGATCGAAAATCGCCAGGAAAATGCTCCGATCGGCAAGCCGCTCCAACGCCTCATCGAACGTCGCCGCCTCGATGACCTGCTCGGCAGCTAGCTCGCGACGCAGCACGTAGCCGAGACACTGTCTGACCACCTCGTGATCGTCCGCGATCAGAATCGAGCCTGTCCGGTCGACACCGTTCTTGCGTGCCATGATTGCTCGCCCAATGCTCGGTGGCTTCACTATCGTCCGGTTGCTGGTCGAGAACAAGGCGGCCTCGCGCGATCATTCGCGGCCGCGGCGCATTGGTGCCCCCTGGCCGCGATACAGCATTGTTGCCCGTTGAGGCCCAGCGCCGCCACAGGCGACCGCATGCGCCGGGGCCGGTGACGATTGGACATAACTCGAGACCGGCTCCTGCCAAACAGTCTGCCAGACGATGAATGTCCTACTTGATTACCCGTGTGTCTCAGTGACGGATCGGTATTTTTCCGATCTGACGGCGGCGATGGATGCGTAGGGCGCCGGCTTTGTAGTTACCGCGACGCGGGCGAGGCGCTCGAGGTTTGTCGGCAATTCGAGGCGCCTGTTGTAGCGCCACTCGTAGGCGGCGAGATAACGCGGCACGTGGCGCGCATCGAGCGAGCGGCTGGTGCCGGTGACGGCGCTCTTGACGTTGCCGAGGGCGATATTGACCTACAGGAACTGCAGGTCTTTCGGCCGTCCGCCGCCGGTGACGGTCGGCGAATGCACAGAGCCCGCATCGACGACGCCGTTGAAGCAGGCGAGGCCGTCGGAGAGCACGTGGCTGCCTGGCGCGACGCTCAGCCTCGCCCAATCCCGGATCGCCTCCTTCGTGAAGCCCGGCACGACGCGAAGCTGCAGGTGGATCGGCTTGCCGTCACGTGTCTCGACCGCCGCCACGAAAGGGAGCTTGTTGGCGGCGCCCCGCCCTGGTTTTCCGGGCTTTTCG
>JANLQP010000379.1:0-47890 GCA_031367895.1 Hyphomicrobiales bacterium | reverse complement strand
TACTGCGCCGCGTCGACGATGATGCCGGCACCGCGATAGCCGCCGTCGACCGCGATGATCTCGCCGGTGACGTAGCTCGATTGTACCTCGTCGAGCAGGAAATTGATCACACTCGCGATCTCGCCCGGCTCCGAGTAGCGCTTCATCGGGATATAGCGGTGATAGAGATCGCGGTCGGCCTGCGTGTGAATTGCCTTGACCATCGGCGTCTCGACCGGGCCAGGCGCCACCGCGTTGACGCGGATCTTGAAGGGCGCGAGGTCGTTCGCCATCACCTGCGTCAGCGTCACCACCGCGCCCTTCGACGCTCCATAGGCCGAGCGCCCCTTGGAGCCGCGGAGTCCCGAGATCGATGCGATGTTGACGATCGATCCTCCGCCCGAATCCATCATGATGCGCGCTGCCGCGCGGCCAACGAGGAATGTGCCGACCACGTTGACATCGAGGATCTTGCGGAAGAGATCGACCGGCGTGTTGAGCACGTGCTTGTCGGCGGCGATACCCGCGGAGTTGACGACACCGGTCAATCCCCCGAACGCCTTCGCGGCTTCGCCGACAGCTTTGTCGACGGCCTTTTCGTCGGTGACATCAAGCACGGCAAAGCGCGCCGCCTTCGACTTCCCGTACCGCAACTTAGCTTCGGCCAATGCCTTGTCGCTCAATTCGAAGAACGCGACCTGGCAACCCTTCTCCAGCAGCAACTCCGCCGTCGCAAGCCCGATGCCGGAGCCCGCGCCCGTAACGATCACGCTGCGTGCTTGGTGTTTTACTGACTTGGCCATCTCATTGCCCTCGCGTATCTCGTAGGCTCGAAAAAACTGCGATTGTCATGGTCGGGCTCGTCCCGACCACCCATGGTCCCACACTCGCGACAGTTTCGTCCTGCTGCAATGTCTCAGCATCTACGGCTGATTGGGCAAGCGGCACGATGGGTCCTCGGGAGTCATGTCGAAGACGTGCTACGCACTCGGGCCCGAGGATGACAACCGTCGATTTTTCAGCGTTCCAAAAGTTCACTAGACGTTCGGACGGCTGAATGCCGCCTCCATCTCACGCCTGAATTTATACGCAAAATCCGTCGTGTCGATCTCGACGTCGCTCCATTTCAGACGCTGGCCTTCCTTGACGTCGACATTGAGCTTCACGTTCTGGGCAAGTCCCAGCGGTAGCAAGCCCTCCTTTAGCGACACATCCGCCGGCGTCTGCTTGCCCCAGACGCAGAAGCCGCCTTCGCCGTCGAGGATCTCGCCCTTTTTCAGCGCGCGCTTCGCCGTCGCCACCACGTCGGAGTTGAAATAGCGCGACGTGCCCGTCGGCTCCTTGCGCAGCGCCGCGGAGGCAACCGACACGCCCAGCTCCAGCCCGATCATGTGAGTCGGCCGGTAGAGCGCGGCGTACTTGCCGCTTTTGTCCTGCAGCATGTTGTACTCGCCGAAGCATTGCCGCGCGTAGGCGCTCTCGCTGGTGATGACGACGTAAGTGCCCATCGAGAGGTGATGCGGGATATCCTTCTCGTCCCGCGTGACCGACGAAACGACCTCGGTGACACCCGCCTTCTCCAGCGTGCCGCCGTCAGCCTTCGGCTTACAGACTTCGGACAATTCGAATCTGGACGCAGGCGGGAACGCCAAGCCGTTCGACTGCGGCACGAGGCCCATGGCGTTGCACACTGCCGTCATCTCGATGCCGGACTTGGTGCCGTCGATGAACGAGTTGAACATCTTCGGATTGATGTGGCTGCGATCCTTGATCGTCAGATACTTGTCGAGGATGTCCCACACCGTGTCCGGGTTCGAGCGGTGATAGTGCGTATTGTAGCGCGTGCCTTTGCCGGCAGCCGTGATTTCGAACCCGCACGAGCGCGCCCAATCGATGTGCTCGCAGATGAGAGCAGGCTGATCGCCCCACGCCATCGAATAGACGACGCCTTTCTCCCGCGCGCGCTTGGCCAGCAGCGGTCCCGCCAGCGCATCGCCCTCGACGTTGACCATCACCACATGCTTGCCGTTCTCGATCGCCGCCAGCGCATGCCGGATGCCGATCGCGGGATCACCGGTCACCTCGATGATCACCTCGATCTCAGGGCACTCGATCAGCGCCATGGCGTTGTCGGTGACGTGCGTCTTGCCGGTTTTATGCGCCTCGGCCAGTGATGTCGCGTCGATCTGCTCTTTCGGCCATTGCACGCCGATCAGCCGCTCGCGCGCACGCTCGGGCATGAGGTCGGCGAGGCCGACGAGATGCATGCCCTTGGTCAGGCGGCATTGCGCCATATGCATGGTGCCGAATTTTCCGGCACCGATCTGGCCAATGCGGACGGGACGGTTGGCGGCGGCGCGCTCGGCCAGCATGAAGGAGAGGTTCATGGCGAAATCCTTGGATGCTCAGTTGGCCGGTTTGGCCAGAGATTTGAGGGCAATGCCATATGCCGCTACGATGAGCAATGCTGGGGATGGCGTATGCCGCATGAAGTGCCTGCATATCAGGCCTCGTGTCAGGTCGCATGGCGCCGCGCTCACGGGTCAGGTAGACAGCAGCGGCGAGCCTCAGAATATGCGACCGCTTGCAACCTTCTCGAGCCTGAGGCCAACCGACCCGCATGTCACAGCCCATCTCGGATCCGCTCGTCCAGGTCTCGGTCACGCGGCGATGGTTCATCATGGCGTCGATCGTGCTCGGCTCGACGATCTACAATGCCACCATTCTGGTCGCGTCCGGGTTGCAGCCACAGATGCAAGGCGCCATGTCGGCGACCCAGGACGAGATTGCTTGGACGGTTACGTTCAACATCCTGGCGACAGCCATCGTAACGCCGATGACAGGCTGGTTGGTCGCCCGCTTCGGTTCTCGCAATGTGATGCTCTGGAGCATCGCGACATTTACGCTCGCCACGCTTCTTTGCGGGCTTGCCGCATCACTGGAAAGCCTGGTGCTCTGGCGCATCATGCAGGGCGGCGGCGGTGCGGCCCTGGTTCCACTCGGCCAGGTGATCCTGCTCAGCGTCTTTCCGAGCCGCCAACATGCGCTGGCGATCTCCGTGTTCGGCGTCACCAACATGGCTGGCCCTGTCATCGGCCCTTCGATCGGCGGCTATATCGCCGAGATCTGGAACTGGCGATGGGTGTTCTATCTCACCGTTCCGTTCGGCATCATGGCCTTCTTCGGCTTCCGTTTCACGCTGCCGAGGGATGATCCCGCGCAGAAGCCGACGTTCGACTGGACGGGTTTCCTGGCGCTGGCATCGGCCCTGGCGCTCGCCCAGATCGTGCTCTCACGCGGCCAGCGGCTGGATTGGTTCGAAGCGCCGGAGATCATTGCAGCAACGGCTTTGGCCGCGATCTCCTTCTATGTCTTCGTCGTGCATTCGCTGACGGCGAAGCAGCCGTTTCTATCGCCAAGCCTGCTGCGTGATCGCAACTATGTGCTCGGCCTCACGCTGGTGACGATCTTCGGCATGTTGAACTTCACGCCGATGGTGTTGCTGCCGCAACTGCTGCAGGCCCATGCCGGCTATCCCGACAGCCTGATCGGCTTCATCATCAGCTGGCGCGGGGCCGGCGCGGTCCTCGGCTTCTTCCTGTCGAACTGGCTCGGCCGCATCGATCCGCGTGTCGGCATGACCTTAGGCTTCTCGCTACATGCGATATCAGGTTATTGGCTTTCCACGATCGACCTCAACGTCGACACCAATATTCTCGCCGCCAACGGCTTCATCCAGGGGTTGGCGATCGGCGTCATCTGGGTGCCGATGTCGCTGACCGCGTTCCGCACGCTGCCCGCGACGTCGCGGCCGGAGGCGATGGCGGTGTTCCATCTCATGCGCAATATCGGCTCCAGCTTCTTCATCTCGTTGTCGGTGGCCGAGATCGTGCGCGCGACCGGCGCCAACTATAGCCGGCTGTCCGAGCACGTCTCGCCGTTCAACCGCGCTTTCGATCTGCCATGGGTGATCGGCTCGTGGTCGGTGGAATCACTCCCGAGCCTTGCCCGGCTCGCGCGCGAGGTGAACCGGCAAGCAGCCATGATCGGTTATCTCAACGCGTTCACGCTGTACATGCTGGCGTCGCTCTGTGCGATCCCATTCGCCTGGATGCTGGGACGCAAGCGCAAGCCGGCTGTATGATGCTCGGGGGAGCCCGCACTCGGCCATGATCGTTCGCCATCTTGTCGAGCCGATTGTCGCCGACCCGGGAACAGCATGACGGCCAGCCCGTCTATCGCGGCATGCCGACTGCCGCAGCAAGCGCGTCGTCGAGGTCGATTGCTCCCGGTCAATGCACTGGTGGTCGCTTGATCTTCACGTGTAAGGTTGATCTTCAGGTATAAGATGACGTCGAATTTTGCCTGAAAGCGCTTTCGAATGATGATTGCTCTGTTTTGGTCGGTCATGCTGCCAGCGCTGGCGGTTTCGGAGCGCTGTCTCAACCGGATGGCCTTCGCGATCGCGGCGCTGGCCTGCGTAACTGCCGCTCTACTCATGGTTACCGGCGATCTCGAGCGAGCGACGCTGCTGGCAGCGATCCTGGCAATAGCGATCGTCGGCGCCTCGAAGGTCAAATATCACCACAGTGGCATGAAGCTGACGGTGGCAGATCTGGCGCTTGTCTTCGCCGGGACCATCCCGTTTCTCGTGGTGCAGTACCGTCGGACAGCGCTGACTGTTTTGGGTGTCGCTGGAGCACTCGCCCTTGCTGTGGCTTGCACCCTCGAGTTTGGCGCCGGACCTTTGCTCGCTGCCGAACGACGCTTTCTGCTCGTTGCAGTCACGACCGCGGCATGCTTTCTCGCGTATCGATACAACGGTGGAGCCGCCGCCTTCCGCCCACACGTCCGACACAACTGCTGCTTTTTCTCGACGTTCATGGCCTCCCTGATCGATACGGCCTCCTGGCGATCGTCGCGCGGGTTGAGCCTTAGCGATGTCGCAGATGTGCCGCTGCCACTGCTGGCAGCGACGCCGGCGCGCAGCGCGGTGCGGCCGGACATCATTTTCATCCAGCACGAGTCGATCTTCGATCCGCGGCTGTTCGGCCTCGCCATCGAGCCTGAGATCGCAGCGTTCCTGTCGCCGGCAAACGGCCGTTCCGGCGGGCTCAACGTCGACATCTACGGCGGCGGTTCCTGGCAGTCGGAATTCAGCCTGCTCACGGGGCTTTCGAGCGCGTCCTTTGGCGCCGACGCCTACTTTATCTTCAAGAAGGGCGCCGGCCGTTTTCATCACAGCCTGCCGCGCGCACTCGCGACGCTCGGTTACACGACGACGCTCGCGTCCAGCTGTCGTCGCAACTTTCTCAGCTACGAGGCCTTCTACCGCTCGATCGGCATGGACGAGCAGCTCTTTTCAGACGACCTCATGCGCCCGGCTGCAAGAGGTCAATTCGAGAAAACGTATTCGGACGCGATCTTCCTGAAGGCCATCGTGGCAGCTTTTGCGGCAAGAATTGCCAAGAACGACGCGCCACAATTTCTCTTTGCGCTCTCCAACTACAATCACGGCCCGCACAATCGGCGGCGCGTCGCTCCTGGTCAGTTCGAGGTCGAGCGAGCTTACGCCGCAGCCACCTTACCTGACGTCGAATACGCGGAGTACTACAGCCGCCTCGCCGAAACCGCAGCGACCTGGCAACAGCTCAAGTTCC
The DNA here is from genome assembly GCA_031367895.1 of Hyphomicrobiales bacterium. GTDB lineage: Bacteria > Pseudomonadota > Alphaproteobacteria > Rhizobiales > Hyphomicrobiaceae. Next base: position 42,251 of record JANLQP010000379.1, on the reverse strand, counting down.
GCCTTGCCAGTGAATTCTCCGGCCGCCCGATGCTGTTCGTGCACTATGGCGATCACCAGCCGGTGATGACCCGCCGCATCGAACGGCTGCTGCGCCTTCCCGAGGACGAGCGGCGCCGGTTCCAGACGTTCTATGCAGTCGAAGCGGTGAATTTCGACGTCAACCCGTCGGTCGCTGCAAGTCCCCCCGTTCTGGACATCGCGTTTCTCGGGACCCTCGCTTTGCAGATTGCAGGGCTTCCCCTTGATCCGGTGACAGCGACGCGAGCCAGCCTCGCCGATGACTGCGGCGCTGCGTATTTTTCCTCGAGATGCGTGCGCAAAGCCCAATTTCACCGCACGCTCATCGATCTAGGTCTGATCGAATTGGCGACGCATGGCGCCAGACGACCGCCGGTTGTCGATGGTCAATGGTTTGATCGCCCCCTTGCAGATCACTCTGAACCCGCAAGCAGTGACCGCAATAGTCATTCCCCGTTACTGCTGCAGGGCATCGATGCGCCGGAGAAAGCGACCGATGACTTCACCCGCCCGTCTGCGACGAAATCCGTGCACCTGCCGGATCGTTGACTGGATCATCCCGCGACAGCCGTCCTCAGAGTTCTGGCCGTTGAGTCCGTGGCCAACGAGTGCGATCGTATCGAACAGGCCAGCCGCTTCCCGCTCGACGCGTGCGAGCACCCGCTCACGATCCGGCTGACTGATCAAATCGGCATGCGTTATGGCGAGGATGCTCCGGCGGCCCTTGCGCGCGCCGAGCGCACGCCAGTTCGCGATCTCGGTCGCACGCCAGGCCTGCGTCGCGATCGTGCACCAGACGAGGATGTCGGCAGCGCCACCGATCTGCCGCAACTGCGTGAGGCTGTCCTTGTCGAGCGTGGCGCCGGGGCTATCGACGATCTCGAGCCCTTGCAACGCCTCGAGCTCAAGACCGACCTCGATCGAATCGCCGCGTCCGACGCAGGCACGTAACCCCATTGTCGGATCGAAATCGCTGCTGCAACCATCGCCACCGCGCAACTGAATCTGCGAGCCCAGCGCATGTTTGAGCAGGATCGGCACGCGCGTGTTGTGGACTACGTTGGTGGTCAACAGATCGCAATCGAGCAAGCGGTTGGCCAGCGTTGTCTTGCCGCCGTTCATCTCCCCGACGAACGCGACACGGATTGGTTTTGCCAGTCGACGCTGAAGCCGGGCGAGCAACAAGTCCGTGCGCCGGCCGATCTTGTCTCCCGCGCATTCGTTTGCGATGTGCTGCCGGATATCACCGACGCGCCGCAGATACTCCGACTCCGCCCCACTCATCTGCATGCTATCCTCCATAAGTTCACCATTCTTATTGCTCGCGCCGTGCGCCCATGATCGTTTCGCTGGACGCAACGAGCCTCTCGAGCGCTGTCCTCACCTCACCCCAGCGGACGACTTTCGCCTCGCAATCCAGCGACTGTTGCTCGAGGTGCTCAATCGCATCTGGCGTCGACCCGGATCCCACCGTCTGCAGTCCAGCAACCAGCGATGCGCTCCGCTTGTGCATGTCGTTGATGATATCGAGCGTTCCGATCTGCGCTTGCCGGGCCGCAAAACGGGAACGCTCGCCGAGAACCGCAACCGCCTCTTCGATGAGGCTTTCGATCGTCGGCTCGAACTCCGTCTGGATCAGACGCCGCAGTTCCACGACCCGGCTTTCGAGCGTTGGCCGGCCAGACCACCACGCTCGCCACCACGAGCCAGAAAGGTCCAGCGCCACCGTCTGGCTCAGCGCAACGACGCTTGGTGAATTGCGGCCTGGATTGCGGATCACCTTCGGCAACGAATCGGCAACCATGGCGTTGTCGCGTGGCACGACGGCCTCGAGCTGCTCGCTCATCAGTTCGTCGGTATGGGCGAGCCTGTCTTCCCAGAAGCGATAGACGCGCAGGAACTCGTCTTGGAGTGTATCCCGGAGCGGACGGGTATCGCAAACCCAGACAGCCGATTTGTTGGCGCGCCATGCTTGTACGAGCAGCGCAACCTGGCGCTCGGTGAACCCGGCAAGACAGCGCCGCAACAGCAATCGCAGATCGGCTGCACAGCGATCCACTTGGGCGTGCAGCGATGTCTCGTACAGCTTGAGATTGGATTGCAGCTCCCGCGACGTGGCCTCGAGCTGATCGAGTTCGTGGCTCCAGGACTGCACTTCAACGGCACGGCTCTGTGTGCTCGATCTGGCTTCACGCAGCGCCCGGGCGAGGGCTTTCGACTGGGCGCGGCTGGTGACTTCGGACGATCGCGCGATCTGGAGGAACAAGGTCGCGAGCTGGCGTACCGCGACTGCCGCATTGCCGCTCATTAGCAGCTGGTCGAGAACGGCCATGATCGCTGGAGCGCCGGATGCCGCAAGCAGTGCGGCTTGCGCCTCGGCTGGAGGACGCCGGCCAGGCACGGCTGGTTCGATCGCTCCGAGACCTTGAGCACGCGCATATGCGCAAAAGCGCGGATCGAGCGGCCGCGCGAGTTCGGCTGTCGACTGCGCCATCGCACAGTTCGCCCACAAGGCACTGCCTGCGATGATTGGAAACGTCGTCGCCGGGAACTCCTCGCGCAGCCGAGCCTCGACGTGGGCGACGAGATGTTTCGTGTCGCCCGCGATGTCCTGCAAACCATCGATGCGATTGATGAAGATGACGATGCGCTCTTTGTGTAAGCCGCGCAGCAACCGCAACAGCGCCATATCACCGGTTGCCAGCGGCTGCTGCGCCGTCAGTACGACGATGTAGATATCGGCCGCGGCCAAGCATTGGCGGGTGATCTCGTCGCGAACGAGCAGTGGATCGTTGGTTCCTGGCGTGTCGACGAGAATCAGCGGAAGGCCGCTCCGCTCACTGCCGAAGTAGAGATCGGCGGACTTCGTGATGTCGGAGTAGCAGGCGGGACCGGGTTCGCCCTCGCGGATCGGCGAGCAAACGTACTGGGCAAGCAGATTGTGGCTCAGCGTCGAATAGCTGTGCGACTTGCCGAGCAACGCCTCGAAGTTATCTCCGAGCAGTGCGGCCGCGCGCAGGCGCATGGTCTGGAGCTGCGCATTGAGCAGCTGCGGATCGAAGCCCGGGACAAGCCGTTCCGTCAATTCCCGCAGCGGGCCGCCGGTCTCGGCGATGCGATGCCATTCGTCAGCGCCGAAAAACGCGAAGTTTGCATTCTCTTGCGGCGGGTTCGATTTATAGAAATGCAGGTTGGTGACGACAGCGGTCCACGGATTGACGTTGCTCGGCAGCAGGTTTGGGCGGCCGATCAGCGCATTGATGAACGAGCTCTTCCCAGCCTTGACCTGGCCTATGACGGCGACACGGCAGCTCTGCCGCTCGAGATAGCGGATGGCCTCCTCGATCGCCGCAACATAAGCGGGCTCCGCATAGCCGCGGATTTCATGGCCCCAGGCGATGAGATCGCAGCGGATACGCTCGAGCGGCTCGCCGATGCCCGCCAGCGTTGTTGCAGTTGCCAGTACGCCCGTCAGTGAACGTCCCCCGTTCATCGTGCTCCTTCTCCTCGGCCATCTGCCGCATGTCACGGCAAATCGGCGCCGAATTGGTTCACTGTCCGCTTAGAGAAAGCAGGCGCGCCTTGGCATGCGGATCGCCGAGTTCGTCGGCACGCTCGTACCAGAAGATCGCCTTCTCGATATCACCGGCAATTCCACGTGCACCGATTGCGAACAGTTTGGCTGGATCGTAGCTGTCGCCGAGGTGGCGTGCGGCTTCCGCGCTGCTTGCATCGGCTGCGCGACGGAACGCAAGGCGGGCCTGCGCAACGTGACCGGCCTTCCACAGGCGCTGCCCCTCGGCAAGCAAATGAGCCAACTCTGCGTCGTCCATGCGCACCGCGTCGGACATGGGAGGCGTCATTGGAGAGCCTTCAGCCGGTGCCGGCGGCCTCTGTGCATCGGTCGTGGTGCCCTCGGACAGCCGGCGTTCCTTGGACAGATCCATCGCCGGCGTGGCGCTGGCGCCGACCCCGTTACGAGCGGTTGGGCCCATGTTGGTTCCACCGCTATTCGACGCACGATTGGAAGCCTCTGCGAGTTTCTCGGCTGCGCTGCGCGCCGCTTGCTCTGGTGCCAGCGCCGCCCTTGATTGCGTCTCCGGTTCCCGCTTCTCCGACTGGGCGGTTCGACCACTCGATACGTCCAAGCTGACTGTTGCAGATCCAATCACTTTCGGCTCGCCGCGCGTCACAGCGCCCGATCTCTCTGCTGAATTGTCACTGCCGTTCAATTGTAGAAACGCGACCGAGCCACCAATGATGAGGCCGATGACGACACCGATTCCGGCAATCCAGGTGCGCTGTACCGGGCGCGCGGCCGGTACATTGCCTGCGCGGTCCATGCCTGGTGAGCGCGCTGGCTGTTTGAGACCCGTTCCCGAAAAATCCTGCAGATCTGCTCCTGTCTCGGCACGCTCCTGCGGACTGGCGCCCGTGCTCACGCTTGGCAGCGGCGGTGGCGCGGTGTCGGTGGCAGCCGGCGCGGTGGCCTCCGGTTGCCCGTCGGCGGCCGAGGTTTCCTCGAGGCTGCGGAGCAGCTTTTTAACCTCGTCAAGACTGCGGTGCTCTGGTGGCCGGCTCATCGCGAGCACTCGGCATCGCGTTGCACCCGGTCGACGCTTCTGGCGATGCGCATCTGGTCTCCCGATTAATTTCGCGTCTTCTTCGAAGCCTCGAGGAATTCCCGGAAAAGGCGTTCCTTTTCCTCGGGATCCTGAAGATCGGGTTGCGCGCCCTGCGCGCGTCTCTGCTTGACGAATTCGGCAAAGCTCGCCTCGACGGTCGCCGACTGCAGTGCATTTGTGCGCTCGAGCCACTCTTGCGCTGCCGGAAATCGGTTCCAGCCTGAAAGGCTCGCGGCATAATTGACGGAGCGCCAGAGCGGATGGCGTGGTGGCTTCTGGAGGTCGCCGAATTTCGAGAAAAAAGCGTCGACAAATTTAGCTGTCCGGCCGTAACGCACCGAGCCGCGCGGCCAATTGAAGGTAATTAACACGGTGCTGCCAGCGATGGTTTCAATTTTGTCTTTTTGCGGAACGATATTCGGATAATCATCGGCGGTTATGATGGCAGGAAGATAATCGCTCCGCAAATCCTGCGCGTAGGGCACTTCGACCAGCTTGAACCCGGAGCCAGCCGGGATCGAGGCGTAGGCCGGCACCGGCTTCGGGCAGATGCAAACAGTAGCCTCGATCTCACTGCTGCGCATCTTTTGCACGCCGTCGGTCTGGCTCATGAAGACGGGTTGCACCTCTATGCCGAGTGCTTTGAACACAAGGGGCGCGAATTGCGCCGTGGCACTACCCTTATTGTTGAAATTGACGCGCTTGCCCTTGAGATCATCGACAGAATTGATATTGCCGCGAACGAGGATCTGCATCTCCTCGGGAAAAAGCGCGGCGATGTAGGCCACCTGGCGGTCGAGGTTGGGGCCGAGTTCACCGGACTTGCGAAGTTGATTGAGGGTCTGCACGTTCGTCAACGCGAGGTCGATGCCGCGCAGAAATACGACATCGTGCACGTTTTGCACGCCAGCTCCGCCGATGACCGGCAGAACCCGCAAATTTATTCCTTCATCTACGACTACGGCGATGTCCTGGGCGATCTGGCTGTAAGTCGCGCCGAGCTGGCCGCCCATCAGGAATAAAACGTTCTCATTGATGCGCTCGCGGTAGGTGTCGCGCGCCTTCTGCGCATTGCGTGTCGAAGCTCTGCTCTCTTGAACCGGTACTTCGATCAATCCTTGCGCGGCCGCTCCAGCTGCCTGCAACAGGACTGTGACGCCGACACAAAGGCGACAACAGGTACGCCACATATCCAACTCCCACCGACTCGAGCTTCACGGCAATCAGCACTCCTTCGGGAGCCCGGCAGCCCGGGTCCCTCCGGCGATCTGCCAATCGTTAATTGCATTGCCGCAATGAATTGAAAACGCGCGTACGGCGCGCGTGCGTTCGGCGAAAGCTAGGCGAGTGAGCGATTAAAATCCGATCAAAATAAGGCGATCTCCCTTCGGAATCTGCTTCACTTGTCGCAAGACAATGGCTTCACAACCACTCGACGAACCACAACGCTGCTGAGATTCCCGTCTGCGCCGTCCCCGACGTAATAGGCTTGGCGCGGCGGATGCAGGGCACCGGGGCTCGAATTCTCCCACCTCGTGACATTTGCCAACGTGCGCTGATCGCGCCCACCGCCTCGACATTCTCCACGAGAGCGGGTTCGCTCGATCGGGCTAAACAACTTTGCGCTGCCTGAGAGTGTTGTTGCTCCATCCTCCCGACAGCGATACGCTCTGGGTCTGATGAGCTGACACAGAAGCAGCTGCAATCCCGCGTTTGTTGCACCGTTGCCGTGACCATCGTCGCGCGCATCGGCCTATTGAATGGCCCATTAAGGGACAACGCGGAATTGCGTGGTTGACCGCTGGGAAGGATGACGCGATGGCCACGGGCAACGGGACCGCGGCATTTGGTGCGGGGGTGGGGACATGCTGATGTTCCTGATGCGAAGGCTCGTCATTGCAGGTTTTACCTGCGTGATGATCTCTATTCTGACGTTCATCATCATTCGCTTGCCGCCCGGTGATTTTGTCGACGCCTACATCGCCAACCTTACCGCGACCGGCAGCACCGTCAGCGCCGAAGAGGCGCAATCGCTGCGTCGGGAATACGGTCTCGATCGCTCGGTGGTCGTGCAATATGGCCTGTGGATCAGCAGGGTCGTGCGCGGCGACTTCGGCATCTCCATGATGTGGCGGCGCCCGGTGACGGAGGTGATCGGCGATCGCCTTTGGCTCACGATGGTGGTCTCGTTCTCGGCGCTGTTCCTGACCTGGATGATCGCGCTTCCGATCGGCATCTATTCCGCGGTCCGGCAATACTCGATCGGCGACTACGTGGCGACCATGCTGGGCTTCATCGGCCTCGCCATTCCGAATTTCCTGCTGGCGCTGATCCTGATGTACGCGGGCTTCCGCTATTTCGGGCTGGCGATCGGCGGGTTGTTCTCGGCCGAGTATGCGGAAGCACCATGGAGCTGGGCAAAAGCCTGGGATCTCGCCAAACATGTGCCGCTGCCCGCCTGCGTGCTGGCGCTTGCTGGAACCGCGCAGCTCATTCGCATCATGCGTGCCAACCTGCTCGACGAATTGCGCAAGCCCTACGTCGTGACGGCGCGAGCCAAGGGGATCAGCGAGCGGCGGTTGCTTTTGAAATACCCCGTCAGGGCCGCCCTCAACCCGTTTGCGAGCGCGATCGCCTACCTCTTTCCTTATCTGGTCTCGGGCAGCATCGTCGTCTCACTCGTGCTCGGACTGCCGACGGTTGGCCCGCTCCTGTTGCAGGCGCTGGTGGCGCAGGACATGTTCCTCGCTGGCAGCATTGTTCTCCTGCTCGGCATCATGACGGTCATAGGAACCCTGGTCTCCGACCTTCTGCTGATGTGGATCGAGCCGCGTATCCGGCTGCAGGGGCGCGTATGAGCACGACGTCGCACAGCGCCGGCACCGAGGATCGCTTCGCCGAGGCGACCCAGTGGCAACTCACATGGTGGCGCTTCAAGCGCCACAAGCTGGCGCTGATCAGCTTGTTTCTGGTGGCATTGTTCTATCTCGTGGCTATTCTCGCGGACTTCCTCGCGATCGCTGATCCGCACGCAACGGACGCGCGGCGCAGCTTCATTCCGCCGCAAGGCATCCATTTCTTCGACGACGGCGCTTTCCGCCCGCATGTCAATGGTCTCAAGGGAACGCGCGACCCGAAAACCTTCAAGCTTGCCTACGTGCCCGATCCCGCGCGCAAACTGCCGGTCCAACTGTTCGCACGCGGCTATGACTATCATTTCCTCGGGTTCATCCCGACCAACATCCACTTGCTTGGCCTCGAGGGTGGTCAGCCCGCCGACGGCATCTTCCTGCTCGGCACCGATCAACTCGGGCGGGATCTCTATTCGCGCCTCGTCGTCGCCACCCGCATTTCGCTTTCGATCGGCCTCGCCGGCGTCGCTCTCAGCCTGCTGCTCGGCGTTCTGCTTGGTGGCATCTCGGGGCTCTATGGCGGCGCCGTCGATACAGTCATTCAACGCTTGATCGAGATGATCCGATCGATCCCGACGATCCCGCTCTGGATGGGGCTCGCGGCCGCGCTGCCCAACACCTGGAGCGTGACGCAGGTCTACTTTGCGATCACGCTCATCATCTCGCTCTTCGGCTGGACGGAGCTGGCGCGCGTCGTACGCGGCCGCTTCCTGGCGCTCAGGGAGGAGGATTTTGTGATCGCCGCCGAGCTTGCCGGCGCCAGTCAGTTGCGCATCATCTTCCGGCACATGCTGCCGTCTTTCGCGAGTCACGTCATCGCGGCAACCAGCCTTGCCCTCCCGACAATGATCATCAGCGAGACGTCGCTGAGCTTCCTCGGCCTTGGGCTGCGCGCGCCGGCGATCAGCTGGGGCATCCTCCTGCAGGATGCGCAGAACGTACAGGTGCTCGCGACCGCACCGTGGCTGCTGATGGCCGCGTTGCCGGTGATCGTGGTGATCCTGGCATTCAACTTCCTCGGCGACGGCCTGCGTGACGCGGCGGATCCCTATGGCTGAAACCGCACCCGAGCTCTCGGCCCCCCTTTTGTCGGTCCGCGACCTCGTCGTCGAATTCGGCCTCGACCAGGGCACGATCCGTGCCCTCGATAGCGTGAGTCTCGACCTCTATCCAGGCCGCGTGCTCGGCGTCGTCGGCGAGAGCGGCTGCGGCAAGAGCGTTACCGCCCGAGCGATCCTCGGCATCCTCGACCGGCCGGGGCGGGTCGTATCTGGGCGCGTGTTGCTCGATCCCGGCACAGCGAAAGAACAGAACCTCACAGCATTTACAAGCGACAGCCGTGCGCTGCGCGATGTGCGCGGACAGCGGATCGGCCTGATCTTCCAGGAGCCGATGACGGCGCTGAGCAACCACTACACCGTCGGCAACCAGCTGATCGAAGCCGTCCGCGCGCACCGGGAGATCACCAAGACCGAGGCCCGCATCAGGGTCGTCAAGCTCCTTGCCGAGGTCGGCATACCCCGGCCGGAGGCGCGTGTTGACGCCTATCCATTTCAGCTCTCCGGCGGGCTGCGCCAGCGCGTCGGAATTGCCATGGCATTGGCCGGCGAACCCGACATCCTGATCGCCGACGAGCCAACTACGGCGCTCGACGTCACCACACAGGCGCAGATACTTCTCCTCCTCCGCCGACTGCAGCAGGACAAGCGCATCGCGCTGATGCTGATCACGCACGACATGGGCGTCATCGCGCAGATGGCCGACGACGTCGCCGTGATGTATCTCGGCCGTGTCGTCGAGAAGGCGTCGGTGCATCGCCTGTTCAAGGCTCCGCGCCATCCCTATACGCGCGCGCTGCTGCGCTCTGTGCCGAGCATCCGCGCCAAACCGCGCGAGCGGCTGGCCTCGATCGGCGGAGCGGTTCCCCATCCGGGCCGCCGGCCGACCGGGTGCGCCTTCCATCCGCGCTGTCCGGAAGTGATCGAAGGGCGTTGCGCCAACACGGCGCCCCTACCAGTGCCGGCGGACGCAGATGGCGCGGCCTGCTTCCATACGGAGGCTGCGCCATGAACGTGCTCGAGGTCGAGGCGCTCACCAAGCATTTCCCGATCCGGGCCGGACTGCTGCAGCGCGAGGTCGGCCGCATTCGCGCTGTCGACGGCGTCAGTTTCCAACTGGCGCGCGGCGAAACGCTGGCACTCGTCGGCGAGTCGGGCTGCGGCAAGACCACGGTCGCCCGATGTATCCTGCGCGCCCTGCCGCCGACGTCCGGGTCGATCCGGTTTGCCCCCAAGGACGGGGACGTCATCGATCTGGCGCCGCTCTCGCGCCGTGCGCTCAGGCCATTGCGCCAGCACATGCAGATGATCTTCCAGGACCCCTACGCTTCACTCAACCCGCGCATGCTGGTCGGCGACATCATTGCCGAGCCGATGCTGGTCAATGGCGTGCCGGCTGCTGCCCGTCAGGCGCGCGTGCTGGAACTGCTCGATCTTGTCGGGCTGCCGGCCGTGGCACGCGGGCGCTTTCCCTTCGCGTTCAGCGGTGGCCAGCGGCAGCGCATCGGCATTGCGCGCGCGCTGGCATTGAACCCGTCACTGATCGTTGCCGATGAGCCGGTTTCGGCGCTCGACGTCTCGGTGCAGGCGCAGATCATCAATCTGCTGCTCGATCTGCAAGACCGCTTGCATCTCTCCATGTTGTTCGTCGCACATGATCTGGGCGTCGTCCGCCATGTCAGCGATCGGGTGGCGGTCATGTACGTCGGCCGGATCGTCGAGGTCGGGCAAACGGATGCGCTCTACAGCCGCCCGTTGCATCCCTATACTGCCGCCCTGCTAGCCTCCGTGCCGAAACCCGACCCGGAAGCTCGCGATGCGACTCCGCCGCTTGCTGGAGAGGTCGCCGACGCGAGCAACGTCCCGGCGGGCTGCGCCTTTCACCCGCGCTGCCCGTTCGCGATCGATCGTTGCCGCACAGAGCGGCCCACGTTGGAAGCGGTTGCGCCCGGGCGAATGACCGCCTGTCACCGGGCGAAGGAATTGGTGCTGACCGGTGTTGTTTGAGCCTGGAAGGGAACTGAACATGCGTTGGACGACCGCTCGCCTCGCCGCTGTACTAATCGCCCTCTCGCCCGTGAACGCGCTCGCACAGGCCGATCTCGAGAAATCCGGTCTCGTCGGCAAGCTGGAGACGGCGGAGATCGTCACTGACGCCGCCAAACTGCCGAAGACCTTCAAGGAAGCGCCCCAGCTTGCCGAGCAGGTGAAGGCGGGGAAGTTGCCGCCGGTCGATCAGCGCCTGCCGGCCGAGCCAATGGTGCTGCAACCGTTGCGGAGCGTCGGCAAATACGGCGGCATCTGGCGCCGCGGCTTTCTTGGTCCCGGCGACAGCGAGAACGGCAACCGGCTCCGCTCCGGTGACAAGCTGATCTTCTTCGATGCCACCGGCACCGACTTGCGGCCGAATGTGGCGAAAGGCTGGGAGGTGAGCGCGGATGGGCGCAGCACCACGCTGTTCCTGCGCAAGGGGATGAAGTGGTCGGACGGCGCGCCGTTCACGGCTGATGATTTCGTGTTCTGGTTCGAGGACATCTACAACAACAAGGATATCGTTTCCTCGCCCGCGCCGGAGCTGCAGATCAAAGGCAAGTCCGGCAAACTCGTGAAAGTCGACGAGACGACCGTCCGGTTCGAGTTCGAGGAGCCCTACCACCTGTTCCTCAATCTGTTGGCCGGCGACACGCAGATCGGCGGCGGCCACTCGCGGCTGCAATCCGACGGCCGCATGCTCGGGCTCTACGCGCCCGCCAGTTACCTGAAGCAATTCCTTCCGAAGTACAGCTCGCTCGAACTGGTCACGGCGAAGGCAACGGCGGCGGGATACAAGACCTGGGTCGAATATCTGCGCATCAAGGCGGACTGGCGCCTCAACACGGACCTGCCGACGATCGCCGCCTGGAAGATGACGCAACCCATCAACACCCAGACGTGGGTGCTCGAACGCAATCCCTACTTCTGGACCGTCGACAGTGCCGGCAACCAGCTACCATACATCGACAAGGTTCAACTCGCGCTCGCCGAGAATCCGGAAGTCGTCAATCTCCGCGCCATTGCCGGCGAATACGACTTCATGGAGCGCTTCATCGACCTGTCGAAGCTGCCCGTGTTCATCGAGAATGCGCAAAAGGGGAACTACAAGGTCGCTCTGGACAAGGGCTTTGCCGGCGGCGACTCGCTGATCGTGCTCAATCATGCCTTTCGGGGCGATCCAGAGATCGCCAAATGGATCGGCAATCTCGAGTTCCGCCGCGCGCTTTCGCTCGCCATCGATCGCGACCAGCTCAACGAGGCCTTCTGGCTCGGGCTCGGCGTGCCTGGATCGGCGGCGCCGGCGGAGATCATGCCGGAAAGTCCCGGCATCGATTGGCGCAAGCGGTGGGCGACTTTTGAAAAGGCAAAGGCGAACGCGATGTTCGATGCGATCGGGCTCGGCAAGAAGGACAGCGAGGGATATCGCCTGCGTTCCGACAACGGCCAGCGGCTGCGTTTCCAGATCGACGTGGTGCAGTCGCTGACCCCGACCTGGCCGGCCCAGGCCGAAATGATCGTCCAGCAGTGGCGCGCCGTCGGCATCGCTGCCGACACCAAATTGCTCGAGCGTGGCCTCTTCTACACGCGTGTGCGCAACGATCAGCACCAGATGACGATCTTCTCGAATGGCGGCAGCGAAAGCATGTTTCTCTATCCGGTCCCGGTGCTGCCGACCGATCCGCAGTCGAGCCAGCTTGGCGCCGCGCATGCGAAATGGTTCGTCTCGAACGGCGCCGACGGGTTGAAACCCGAGAGCGCGGAGATGATCCGCGGCTTCGAGCTTATGCGGGCAGCGTCGCTGCAAAAGGCCGATGAGCGGAACAGGACTGCTCAGGAAATCTGGAAGATCCATGTCGACCAGGTCTTCTCGATTGGTCTCGTCGGCCAGTCACCGGCCAACATGGGAACGCGCGTGGTCTCCAACCGTCTCGAGAACGTGCCCGGGCGCACCTGCATTTCGCAGCACTGCCGCACGCCCTGGAGCGGCCACCCCGAGCAGTGGTTCTTCAAGTGACGCAACTGCCGCGATGGAACTAATTTCAAACAGAGGCACGTCACCCTGACGAACTGAACTGTGCGATCTGCACGTAATACCGTTGTGCAGATTGTTTCACCTGTGCTTCGCCGCTGCCCGCGCCATCCGGCCGGCTCCCTGCAGGGGAGTCGGATGGCGCAAAGTAAAAGCGATACCGGCGCCTGACTGGTCGATGACAGGTCGAACATTTTGCTCGCCGGTATAAGTCGCCGGAGACGACGGCACGGCTGTCAAACACAGCCTTGTCAGCGATCGATGCATGCGCGACCGGCGGGCGCTCGATCGAGGGCCCGCCGGTTTTAAGTCCAAATGCGCCCGGGTTACTTCTTCTCGGGCCAGTAGTGGTCAGCCGAGAAGTTGTAGTTCGGGTAAACGGCGCGGCGGGTTGGAACGACCTTCTCCGCGTAGGCGCGCTGGCTGTCGTAGACCTTCTTGAAGAACGGGTTCTTCGTCACTTCAATTGCCGCGATTTCGTCCCAGGCCTTGAGAATGTTCTTCAAGATGTCTTCCGGCGTCTTCTCGACTTTCACGCCATGCTTCTCGACCATCTCCTTCAGTGCATCCGCGTTGAGGCGGTTCAGCAGCACAGCGGACCGCAGCGTCGACTCGTTGGCGGCCGTGGTCATGATGCCCTGCAGATCTGGTGTCATCTTTTTCCAGACGTCGCCGTTGATCAGCATCTCCAGGACCGTCGACGGCTCATGCACGGACGGCATGTAGAAGTACTTCCAGACGAGATGGAAGCCGATCTTCATGTCCTCGGCCGGGCCGACCCACTCGCCGCACTCGATGGCGCCGCGCTCGGCAGCCGGTACGATTTCGCCGCCCGGCATGTTCACCGTGGCCATGCCCGACTTGGCGAACACCTCCGCGGTGATGCCGGTCTCTCGGCACTTGCGGCCCTTCAAATCCTCCCAGCTTTTCACCGGCGTCTTGAACCAACCGAGCACCTGGTTGGCGACCGAGCCCAACGGGAAGACAACGACGTTGCGCTTCAGTTCGACCTGGTATAATTCCTGGTAGAGTTCAAGCCCGCCGCCATCGTGCAGCCAGCCGAGATAGTCCATCATATCCATGCCGAAGGGGCCGCCGGGCGTGACGCCGAAAAGGGCAGCAGCGCGATGCTTGCCGACCCAGTAGGCGGCACCGGAATGTGAGCCGTCGAGAACCCCTTTGTGCGTGGCGTCGAGCACCTCGAAGGCCGGCACGATAGCGCCCGGTGGCGAGATCTCGATGTCCAAGCGGCCGCCCGAGAGCATCTTCACCCGCTCCGCCCACAAGCGATAGCTCTCGTAGATGTTGGTCGACTGCGGGAAGGCCGACGAAAAGCGGAGTTTCATCGGGGCTGACGCAGGTGTCTGCGCGATGGCAGGTATAGAGGCGGCAGCGAGGCCAAGAGCGGTAGCCCAAACGGCCGCCCGCACTACGCGTGTCATTCGCATAAGGTGTTCACTCCCAGGATTGTTGAAGGTTCGTTTTATCGTTGGCGGTCCGGATGGTATGGCCGCAGACGCAGGCTATCATCAGAGTTGGACAGAGCAAGGCATATTGTCGCGCCAACCGAGGAACAATCCGATGCGCTTCCAGGAGATCACACCGGAATCGATCCGGCAGACCCGCGCCCTGATCGGCGCCCGCATCCGCACGACGCCGATGATCGAGATCGATAGTGGGGAGCTGGGGTTGCCGGTAGGGCCACTCGGCCTGAAGCTCGAATTGCTGCAGCACAGCGGCTCGTTCAAGGCGCGCGGCGCGTTCGCGAGCTTGTTGTCGGAACCGGTGCCGGCGGCTGGCGTGGCGGCGGCATCGGGCGGCAATCATGGCGCAGCCGTCGCCTACGCCGCCCGCGCGCTCGGGGTGAAAGCGCGCATCTTCGTGCCGACGATCTCGTCGTCGGCGAAGATCGAGCGCATCCGCGGCTATGGCGCCGAGCTGGTCGTCGAGGGCGACCGCTACGCCAACGCACTGGCGCTTTGCGACGCCTACTGTGCGGCAAGCGGCGCGCGCTCGATCCACGCCTACGATCAGACGGCGACGCTGCTCGGACAAGGCACGCTCGGCCTTGAGATCCTGGAGCAGGCGCCGGGGATCGACACGCTGCTGGTGGCGGTCGGCGGCGGCGGGCTGATCGGCGGGATCGCGGCGGCGTTCGCGGGCCGGATCCGCATCGTCGCGGTCGAGTCGGACTGCGCACCGACGCTGCACATGGCGGTCGCTGCCGGCCGCCCGGTCGATGCGCCGCAGGGCGGGATCGCGGCGGATTCACTGGCACCACGGCAGGTCGGCCAGATCATGTTTCCGATTGCGCAGGCCCACGTCGAACGCGTGGTGCTCGTCGGCGACGATGCGATCCGCGGCGCGCAAGCGCTGCTCTGGGACCGGTTGCGGATCGTGGCTGAGCCGGGCGGCGCCGCAGCCCTCGCCGCGCTCACGTCACGCGCCTACGTTGCCGCGACGGGCGAGCGCGTCTGCGTGCTCGTCTGCGGCGGTAACACGACGGCGGTGGATTTCGGGCGAAGCTAACGTGCCGGTTTCACCGTGCCGCCGGCGCCTGCCGGTTGCTGCTGGCCATTCGTGCGCGCGATGACCTGGTAGCGGGCGCTCATGCCGGCGTCGAGGTGGTCATCGACGTGGCAATGGATCATCCAGATGCCGGGGTTGTCGGGCACCATGTCGGCGACGATGTGCTGGGCTGGCAGCAGCGGCACGACGTCCATGCGCTGTCCAGCGACCAGCACCGTATGCCCGTGCCAATGGGGGGTATGCAGGTCGGCCTCGTTGCCTAGCGCGACCGTGTACCAGCGCACGCGTTCGCCGACCCGCATCTGCATGGTCTCCACCGGCACGTTGCCGAAGATGAAGCCGTTCACGGCATGCTTCTTGTTGCTCTCCTTGAACTCCTCGTCCTTTTTCAGCTTCTCGAGGTCGCCGCCCGCCTTCTTTGTGTCCTCGGCAATGTACCAGCTCTTGCCCTCGTCGAAGATTTTCCAGAGCGTGATGAACTCGCGGTCGACGTCGCGCGGGCGCAGATCGGAGCGGGCCATGCCGCGTTTGGTCACGATGATGGCGCCGATCAGGCCGGCGTTGGTGTCCTTCACGCGGTCGGTGTGCGAGTGATAGAGCCAGACCAGTGAACTCGGATCGCGAGGGCCGGGTCCGGCGCGTTCGGGAACCGGCCAGACATAGACTTGCGTTTCACCCGGCTCGACGGCGTCGTCCTTTTTCTCGGCGCCCGAGGTGCCGTCATTCGAGGGTGCGCCCTCATCGGCCTTGAGATAGAAGACGCCGTGCGGATGCAACGAGTAGGCGCGGGTGGTCTTGTTCCTGAAGATGACGCGGAGCGTATCGCCGACCTCGGCGCGCAGGACTGGGCCCATGATACCGGTGTGCGCCCACTCCCCAGCTTTCGGTTTCTTGGTCTCGAATCGGTCGTCGCTGTACTCGACGTAGATCGCCTTCCGGTGCACGCGCCCAACGCGGCCGTCCTTGCGCTCGACGAAGACCTTGGCCTCGTCCATGAAGTCGTGGCCCATCATCTCGTCGCGACCGGCGGGGGCGTAGTCCCAGTCGACTTCTTCGGCGGCAATGTAGGTGGTGCGCACCTTGCCGCCGGGCAGTGCCGGCTTGTAGATGCGTTGCAACACCGCTTGCGAGGGCTCGCCTTTCGGCTGCTGGGCGACGGCGCCACTGCAGCTTGCCACCATTGCCAGCAGTCCCGCGCCGATGGCGCCGATCAAACACCTCCGCACATTTCGCCACACTGCCATCATCGACATCAAGCCTCCCCCATTCTAGGCCGCGCCGACCTGTTCGGCCCAAAGATCATACTCGTCCGCCTCGAAGACGCGAGCCTTTATCAGATCACCGGGCTTCACCTGCTTGGCTTCGTTCAAGAAGACCGAGCCGTCGATCTCGGGTGCGTCCCAGGCGGAACGGCCGATGGCGCCGTCCTCGTCGACCTCGTCGATCAGGACATCGATCGTCTTGCCGACGCGGGCCTTGGTGACTTCGGCCGAGACCTCTTTCTGGGCGGCCATGAAGCGGTGCCAGCGTTCGTCCTTCACCTCTTCGGGCACGGCACCAGCGAGATCGTTGGCGGCGGCGCCGTCTACGGCCTCGTACTTGAAACAGCCGACGCGGGCGAGCTTTGCCTCGCCGATGAATTCCAGCAGGATCTGGAAGTCACGCTCCGTCTCACCGGGGAAACCGACGATGAACGTGGACCGCAGCGCCAGATCGGGCACTTCGCGGCGCCAACGCGCGAGGCGTTGCAGCGTCTTGTCCTGATGCGCAGGGCGGCGCATGGCTTTCAGGACGGCGGGCGAGGCATGCTGGAAGGGGATGTCGAGATAGGGCAGGATCTTGCCCTCGGCCATCAGCGGCAGCACCCTGTCGACGTGCGGGTAGGGATAGACGTAGTGCAGGCGCACCCAGGCGCCGAGAGAGCCCAAGGCTTGTGTCAGCTCGAAGAAACGGGCCTGCATCGGCTCGCCGCGCCAGTTGCTTGTCGCGTACTTGATGTCGAGACCGTAGGCGCTGGTGTCCTGCGAAATGACGAGTAGCTCCTTGACGCCCGCCTTCACCAGCCGCTCGGCTTCGCCCATCACGTCGCCGGCGGGCCGGCTGGCGAGGCGGCCGCGCAGTGCCGGGATGATGCAGAACGAGCACTTGTTGTTGCAGCCCTCGGAAATCTTCAAATAGGCGTAGTGGCGCGGCGTCAGGTGCAGGCCTTCCGGCGGCACCAGATCGACGAACGGATCGTGCGCGGGCGGCACGGCGGCGTGCACGGCCTGCATCACCTGCTCGTACTGGTGCGGGCCGGTGACCGCGAGCACGCCCGGATGCGCCGCGCGGATCCGGCCTTCCTCGACGCCAAAGCAGCCGGTGACGATGACGCGGCCGTTCGCGGCCATGGCCTCGCCAATGGCGTCGAGGCTTTCCTGCTTCGCCGAGTTCAGGAAGCCGCAGGTGTTAACCACGACGACGTCGGCGCCCTCGTACTCGCGGACAAGCTCGTAGCCCTCCGAGCGCAGGCGCGTGATGATGCGCTCGCTGTCGACGAGGGCCTTCGGGCAACCGAGCGAGACAAAGCCGACCTTCGGCGCGGTGGCCTTGGACTTGGCGGCGGCGCGGCGGATTTTCGGGGCCGCGGGCGACTTGGCGCGAGCGGCGGCGGGGCGTCTGGCGGGCGTTGGCATGGGGCGGGTTCTAGCAGGATGCGGCGTCGAGAGAAATGGGGATTGCGCGGTCCGCGGTCGCATCTGGCCGTCAACGGTCTGGCACCGGTGCCGCAGGCCCCGCTAAAGTGGCTGGTGAAGCAGGACATGCACAAACGGGAGCAGACAATGGCGCGGCGCATGATCGACATCTCAGTCACCTTGCAGGCGGGCATCGCCTCCGATCCGCCGGGCAGTGAGCCGAAGATCCACTACGAGACGCACCAGACGTCGATCCCGCGCATCCTGCGCTACTTTCCGGGCCTCACCGTCGATCAACTGCCGGACAAGGAGGGCTGGGCCACCGAGCAGTGCCAGATCTCGACGCACAACGGCACCCACGTCGACGCGCCCTACCACTACGCAACGACCATGGACGGCGGCAAAAAGGCAATGACGATCGACGAGGCGCCGCTCGATTGGTTCATGCAACCGGGCGTGAAACTCGATTTCCGGCATTTTGGCGACGGCTATGTGGTGACGGCGGCCGACATCGAGACGGAACTCGACCGCATCAAGCACACGCTGAAGCCGCTCGAGATCGTGGTGGTCAATACGGCGGCAGGCGCCAAGTACGGTCAGCCCGACTATGTGCCGACCGGTTGCGGCATGGGCCGCGAAGCGACGCTGTATCTGACATCGCGCGGTGTTCGGGTGGTCGGCACAGACGCGTGGTCCTGGGATGCGCCGTTCGTGCATACGGCGAAGAAGTTCGCAGCCTCAGGCGATCCGAGCATCATCTGGGAAGGGCACAAGTCCGGCCGCGAGATCGGCTATTGCCAGATCGAGAAGCTGTCCAATCTCGACCAGTTGCCGACGCGCGGCTTCACCGTCGTGTGCTTCCCGGTCAAGGTGAAGGGCGGCTCCGGCGGCTGGACCCGAGCCGTTGCGCTGTTGGATTGAAGGGCGCGATGGGTGTTTGGCGTCAATAGGCGCGCCCTGCGCTCGCCGTATTGCGCCGGCGACGATTCACGGCGGTGCAACACGCCCCTGCAAGAAAGGCCATTGCACCGACGCACCGACGCAACGACGCGCTTACCACTCACGAGCGCTGCTGCAGCTTACTGCGTCAAGGCCACACATGCGCCGCGCTTGCGTGTCAGGTGCCCTGACCGCTAACTCACGCCAGGAAACACATGCCGAGGACACCCCCCATGCGCCGCCTGCCCAAATTGCTTGCCCTTGCCGCGGCCACGCTCACCCTCACCGGGCATGCAATGGCGCAAGAATTCAAGCTTGGTGGCATTACGGTGATCGCGCCCTGGGCGCGCGCGACACCGGGCGGGGTCAAGGTTGCGGGCGCGTTCCTCGAGATCCGCGCGGCGGCCGACGTCGAAGACAATCTGATCGGCGCCAGGTCACCGGCCGCCGGTACCGTCGAGTTGCACAATCATGTCAATGACGGCGGCGTCATGCAGATGCGCAAACTCGACGCCATTCCGATCAAGGGGGCGCAGTCGGTGGTCCTCAAGCCGGGTGGCTTGCATATCATGTTGATGGATATCAAGGCGCCGCTGAAGGAAGGCGACAAGGTCCGGTTCACGCTCGTATTCGAGAAGGCTGGCGAACTGACGATCGAGGTTCCAATCGCCAAGATCGGCGCCGCGGGACCCAATGCCAGCACTGGCTCGGGCACCGGCATGGGCGCCGGCGCAGGTTCGGGTTCAGGCCGCTGACGCGCGGTCTTCGCAACGGCGCGATGAGCCCGCCACCGGCCGCGGTGCATCAGCCAGGCCCCACACGCATGCTATCAGGATGAAGAAGCTGCGCCAGTGCTCGCTGTCGATCACGGCGCCTTCGAAGGCGACGCCGGCAAAGGCCGACACCGCGATCAGGAACGGTCCCTGCAGTGCCGTTCGCCGCAACGCACCGCGAAAACCGACGACGAGGGTCGCCGCCACTGAAATGATGTAGAGCAGGCCGCCGAGCCAGCCGGCATTGAGGAAAAGGCTCAGATAGACGTTGTGCGGCTCTTCCTTGTGGTAGATTTCGCGGAAGGTGTGCGTGCCGATCCCGAGCGGATTAGCGATGATCAGCTGCCGCGCCTTCTGCTGGCCGCCGAAACGACCCTCCGGTCCCTGGTCGTAGCTTTGATCGAGACTCGCGCGCTCCTGCAATAGATCACGGACTTCGCCGATTTGCAGCACGGCGAACAGCGACAACATCGTGACACTCGTGCCGGCGATCGCGAAGTTGCGGAACCGCTTCAGATCGGACTTCCGGCGCGACGTGGTAAACGCGACAGCTCCGAGCAGCACGAGCGAAACGCCAAGCGAGATCCAGGCGCCGCGTGAGAAGCAAAGCAGCATGCCGAGCGTCAGCGGCAGCACGATCGCAAATGCGATCTTGGCGCGCACGGCCGACTCGCGCAGCATCACCCATGCGCATGCAACGATGGCAGGCGCGATTGCAGCGCCATAAACGTTCGGATCCTTGAAGGTGCCACGCGCACGGCCGAAACTCGTGAAGAGGTCGTAGGCACTGGGCAACGCGCGGAAGTAACCGAGCAGTCCTGCGATCGTTGCAACCAGCGCGGCGACCACGTAAGCGACCATGACGAGCCGGAAACGCTTCTCCGCGTCGGCGGCGATGTAGCTGGCGAGAACGACGGCGCCGAGCGCGAGATAGAGTGTTACGATTTGATGCATCACCGCGGAGTTGAACGTCACCGCAAACGTGCCGCCGAGCAGGCCAAGGCCGACGATCGCCAGCCACATGCACAGGCTAACCACCGTAACCCGGCCGAACTTGCCGACATCGAGGACCGGCACGCCGACGATCACGCCGAGCATCAGGATGTCCGCGATCGCCGGCTCCGAGAACACGATCGAGCTCGTGACCATGGCCAGGCTCACCAGAATAGCGCCGATCAATCTGGCGCTGATCGCTGGACGCCAGGCGGCGTGATGCAAGGTTCGGCCGGAGCCGAAGCGCAAGCCCGCAGGCCTGCGGGAGGTGAACCCGAGCGCGGCAGTCGGTATCGAAATGCGACGGGCTTGCGTATGCATGGGGCACAACTTGCTCACGAGTGGCCGAAGGCGAGGCTTAACCAGTCGTCCCATGCAAATTTGCGACCAGTCGCGTCCAGCGTTCCAGCAATCACACCCAGCAATCACCCGAAGATGAGCGGTGCACCAAGATGGATGCAGCGGCGCAAGGCCCGGCCAGCCGCAAGTTGCCGCCAGCCGCTCACGACGCCTTCGCCATCGCGACCACACGTGCGAGCATGGCGCTGTCGGGACGTACGAGCTCGTCAACGATCGTGAAGTGATTGGTCGAAGGCACGACCACGCATTCAGCCTTGACGCCGGCACGGCTCCAGGCGGCCGTGATGTCCAGGCTCTGGCGAATGAACTCCTGGCTTTCGTCTCCTCCCGCTGCTGCGACAAACGTCCGGTCGCGTGGCGGTGCCGGCCACAGGAGCGGGCTCGCTTCCTTCGCCTTGCTTACGTCAAGTTTCACAGCATCGTTGATGGAAGTGCCGATCAGTGGCGACAAATCATAAACGCCGGACAGCGCATAACCGGCCTTTACCAGATCGGGCGGCACGCCGCCGACCTTGCTCCAGTCCGTCGCCACCATCGCGCCGGTCAGGTGACCGCCGGCCGAGTTGCCGGTCACCACCGGACGCCGTTTCGTCGCCTCGTAGAGTGCTTTCAGGAACTGGCGCATCTCGCCGACGATGTCCATCACCGACACCGCCGGGCACAACGAATACGACGGCACCGCGACGCTGACGCCTTGCGCAATCAACTCGCGCGCGACGAAGCTGTAGGGCTTGCGGTCGCCGCGCTGCCAGTAGCCGCCATGTATGAACACCGCGAGCGGTCCAGCCGCACCTGTTTTCGGGTGGAAGATGTCGTACTTCTGGCGCTCGCCCTTGCCGTACGGCTTGTCCAACTCGCACTTGGCGCTGCTGCGCAATGCCTCGGACGCCTTGGCCCAGCGCTCCTGGATCTGCGGATGCTCCGGCACCCGTGTCCTATTGTTGTATTCAGTCTCGAAATTGAGGGCCATAGCATGTTCCCGGAGAGATCCACTGGTGCACGCGGATGTTACGGGTTGGCGGCGTCAAAGCCAATGACCTCGATTCACATGACCTCGATCCATCTCAGCTGCGATTGACTACTTTCGACGTCGAACGGATCGCCAGCGTCGCCGTTTTTCCGGATGCGCTGGCCGCCTCCTGCAACGCATGGCGAAACACGTCGCGCTGCGCGTGGATCGACGCAATCACCTTGCCGGTCGGCACACCGAGCCCGACAAGGGTGGCCTCCGACAATTGCAAAGACGCCTCGACTGTCTCCGGCACCGTATCTGTGACGCCAATTGAGTAGAGGTGACGCGCGTGTTCAGGATCGCGTGAGCGGGCGAAGATCGGAACATCGGGTCGCGCCACGCGCACCTGATGCACGATCTCGTCGATCATCGGGCGGGTGTGGATCGTGACCACAACGGCCGACGCGTGCTCGAGGCCGCACGCATGCAGGAACGCCGGGCTCGTCGCATCGCCGAAGTAGACGGCATGACCACGGGCGCGGTCTGCGGAAACGGCACTTGCGTCGTGATCGACCGCTGTAAACGCGACACTGTGCTGACCGAGCAGATCACAGACGACTTTGCCGACCCGGCCGTGGCCGATGACAATCGCGTGCTGCGACCGCGATTCCGGGCGGGCGGAGAGCGCCGGATCCAACGGCCGAGATGGCTCGATCCGCGCATTGAGAGCACGCGCCAGCATCGACAGTACGGGGATCAGGACCATCGTCAGCGACGCGATCGCAAGCGTAAAGCTAGCGGTCTGCTTGCTGATGACACCGAGCGAAGCCGCCAGCCCGAGGCCGACGAACGCGAATTCGCCGCCTGGCCCCAGCACCAGCGCCGTCTCGATCGTCGCGGCCCGGCCGAGGCGGAAAATCCAGCCTAGCAAGGCCAGAATCAGCGCCTTCAGTGCAATCAGCCCGATGACACAGGCAATCAACAACATCGGCTCGCGGGCCAGTTCGCGGACGTCGATACTCATGCCGACCGTGAAAAAAAAGATTCCGAGCAGCAGCCCTTTGAAGGGTTCGATTGTCGCCTCGATGGCCTTGCGGTACTCGGTCTCGGCGAGCAGCAAACCGGCGACGAATGCACCAAGTGCCATCGAGAGATTGGCGACCGCCGCCACGACACCAGTGCCGACGATCACGAACAGGATGGCGGCGATGAACAACTCGCTCGAATTGGTGCGCGCCACCTGCGCAAACAGCGGGCGCAGCATCGTACGTCCAACAAGGACAATCAGCGCCACGGCCGCGACAGCCTGTGCCAGCGACATGGCGACCGTTTTCAGAATCGAGCCGCCCGGCGCGGCGCCAAGGATCGACACGAACATCAGGATCGGGATGACGGCCAGATCCTGCGCCAGCAGAACGGAGAAACTCGTTCGCCCCGCAGCCGTTGTCAGGCGGCCCTGCGCCGACAGCACCTCGAGCACGATCGCGGTCGACGAGAGTGCGAGACAGGCGCCGATCATGATGGCAACCGGCGTTTTTTCGCCGGCCAGCGAAATGCAGACCGCGAGCACGATCGTGGTCGACCCTACCTGCAACATGCCGAGGCCAAACACCAGCCGGCGCATGGCGACGAGGCGCTCATAGGAGAGCTCGATGCCGATCAGGAACAGCAGGAAAACGACGCCGAGATCGGCAATTCCGGTGACGTTCTTGGCGTCCTCGACCGTGAACCAGTGAAGCAGCGGCACGTGGTTGGCGAGCGAGCCGAGCCCGAGCGGCCCCAGCAAAGCTCCCGCACCGAGGTATCCAAGCACGGGGCTAAGGCCAAAACGATGCACCATGGGCACCACGACACCGGCAGTGCCGAGCACGACCAAAGCGTCGCTGTAAACCGCAATATTGATCGACGATACCATGCTGTCCTCCGCTTCAACCGGGCACTGTGACCGGGGCGACAGGACTGCTTCTTACAGCAATTTTCTCAATCTTCAGCGGCACGACCCTGTGCAATCGGATCGATTGCCTCCAACCTGCGCGAGCATGTCGCGCTGTCGTGTGCCGACACCGTTCAACGGATCGCGCCCGTTGCCGCGGCATGCGTCGCAGCAGTGATCCGCACAGACCGCGACTTGATGCGTTTGCCCGTCTGCTCGCGCTCGGCAACAGGGAATATGTCGAGGCTCGGCCACAGGCCCGTTACAAGTGAACGCGCGTAGCCATTGGCATAGCCGTACCGGCGCATCGCCGCGCTGGCGCCGTGATGGTCGTAGGCGAGCCGGTGCGTCGACAACACCATCCCGTCATCAGCAGCCGGCGTGATGAGACCATACCAGACCTCAGGCGTGCCATCGTTCGCAGGCATGCCGATCACGCCCGGGTTGAACCATGTACGGCGTCCCGACCGGGCAATGAACGGCACGCCGGCATGCCCGGCGACGATGACGTCTGCTCTGGCCGCCAGACATTCCTCGGCAAGGGTTGCCTTGTCGGAGGCGAACACCCAGCGGTTCACTTGGGTGACGCCGCCGTGCACGACCCGGAAACGAGCACCGCTAACTGTAAACTGAACCGTTTCGGGCAGGCCACGCATCCAGCCCCGCATCTCGTCGGAAACGCGGGCCCGCGCGAAGGGGTACCAGCCTTTGGCCAGCACCGCACAGGCGCTGCCCTCGTCGAAGTTGCAGGCGCAGTCGTCGGCGCCTTCCGCGATCTGCTGCTCGCAGTTCCCCTGCACCACGTGGCAACCCCAGGCGGCAACCAGACGCGACGTCTCCTCGGGCTCGGCACAGTAGGCGACGACGTCGCCCGTGCAGATCACGTGATCGGAGGAAATGCCCAACCGGCCTGCCTCCAACCGCATCGCCTCGGTTGCCCGCAGGTTCGAATAGGGCCCGCCGAATACCAACACGGGGGCCGTGACTGTACCGAGATCGAGCATCCGCGACGCACCCTGCTGGTTTGCAACACTCTCGATTAGCCCGGCTATACCGGTTTCTCAATGGCGAACGCGGTCACAACCACGTCAAACGCGCGGTTTAGCATTGGCCTTGCATCCCGTGATCGAGAGTCGATCGCAGCGTTCAGGCCAACCCCCAGCTGCGCATCAGAATGTCGATCATCTCCGCCGTCGCCTGGTCGATCTGCTTGGGTCCCCAAGCCGGGTGACCGGCGAGGCGTCGCGACAGCGCAAAACGACTGCCGGCCAGAACCCGACGCTTCAAATCGAAATCGTGATTACGTGCCTTGTTCTGCTCCGTCTCGGTAAGCAAGGTGAGATTTCCCAGCATGCTCCGATACCGGCTGGCGATGGTCTCCGGAAAATCGGCATCCCAGCGGCTACCTGCGGCGGGCTTGCTTGGAAAAACATGCTCGATCGTAGCGTCGGAGGTGATCTCGACCACATCGTCGCCCTCGATCGCGGCATTGATGCGCATCAGCAGGAACAGCCGGTAGCGGCGCTTCGCATAGTTGGCCTGCGACAGGACGGACCGCACGATCTGCTGCTCGCTGCGGCTAACCGCAAGCCCGCCGTCGGCCCGCAGGATGCTCCCGTTGTCGATCGCCTCGAGCATCGCGACATAGCGCTGATCCCGCTTCGCCGGCTCCTCCGTCCGGATCATGCTGCACCAGGCCAGCGCCTCGAGCCGGCGCATGAATGCAGCCGTTTCAGGATCGTCGGCACCACGGCGATCGAGCCAATGCAACACTGGCAGCGCCCAGGTATCGTGGTTGCGCACCCATTCGAGAAACTGGATCCGTCGCGTGACCTGTGCCGGCAACGTGCCCGGCCGCAGCGACGCCTCGCGCAGGTTGGCGAAATGCCCCCCGATCGTCCGCAGCGGCCGCTGCACGAAGGATTGCGCACCGCTCGCTTCGTCCAGATCGAAACGCGATTGCAGTGCGTTGTGCACGGTGTCCTTCGGCTGCGTCCGCATCTCCAGCACCAGGACATGCCGCAACATCGTGTCGAAGTTGCTTTGCCCGAGCCTGGCTTCGAGCTGCTCCCAGACTGTTTGGCATTCATCACGCGCATCGACGTTCACGCGACCGAGAACCTGCGCCTTGAACAGATCGACGGGCGACGGTTTCAGGCCAGTATCGTGCATCGTGGAGAACAGCAACTGCGCGACCAGTTGTTCGTCGACGGACGCGACCAGGATGAAACAGCGGTCGAGCAGATAGGCGGCAATGCGGCGACGGCGCTCTGCGGATTGAGCAGCCAGTTCAACGGCCAGATAGTCGCGGTTGGCGATGATGTTCTGCGCACTCTCGGAGAGATCGACGTCGCCATCCGGATGCGGCAGCGCCGTGCTGCCGGCAGCCTGCACGAACGTGCGCAGGCAATCCTTTGCAATTGCATGCGTCGTCAGCCGGTAACGCTCGTCTCCGTCCGCACCCTCCGCGAAGATGCACTGCGCAAGCCGCCGTTTCAGCTCCGGATCGTCCTCCAGATCACGCAGGATAGCGATCAGGATCGTCAGCGTTATGACCCGCTGATGGCCGTCGGCGACCCACGCTTCCGGCAGATCCGGCTTCTTTGCAACAATGATCGTGCCGAGCGGATACCATTCGAAATCACCTCCGCCGTCGGCACGCTCGGTGAGATCAGCCAGCAGCCGCGACACGTGCTGTTCCTGCCATGCGTAGCCGCGCTGGAAATAGGGCAGCACCAGGCGATAGTCGTCTGAGAGGATCTGCGCGACTGTCCGCGCCCGTGCAACAATTGGGTCGAGCAAATGTTCCTCCCGCCGTGTCCCAGCGCGGAAGTTAATTCTCAATAGCCATCGATCGGCGATTTGAACCGAACGCGATGCAAACCAGCTTCGTCAAAACGGAGATGATCGTGCCGCTGCCGGCCGCAAGGCGTCAAGCGGGAATGTGGTCGAGCAGGAATTGCGTCATCGATGACGCCCGACGACGGGCACTGCTCGACGCATCGTTCGAACCGTCAAACTCAATCTTCGGCCTTTGCGCGCTTGCGTCTGCGCTTCGGCGGCGGGACCTCGGCCACCGCATCGGCTGGCGCCCGGCCTCTGCCCGGATCGAGACGCCACAGTTTGTTGACGAGCGCAAGCAGCCGATCCTCGCGTTCCTTGATGTGTTCGGGCCGCCACTCCGCCAGTCCATGCAAGGCCCGCGTGATCGCCGGAGCTTGTTCCACCCCGTGCGCGAAATAGCACTCCTGCTTGCGTGCCAGCTCGAGGTTGCGCGCCTTGTCGTTCTCCTCCTTCGTCACCAGCACGAGATTGCCGAGTGACTGCACCGACGCTTCCCGCTCGTCGGCTGTCGGATACCATAGTCGCCACTGGCTTTGCTTGCCGGGTTTTTGCGGCAGCACATGTTCGACCGTCAGCTGACCAGGCTCGAGCTGCTGCGGTTTGTCGGAGATTTCATCGTTGAGGCGCAGCAGAACCAGTTTGCAGGTGAGCTGACTGCGCGAATGCAGGTTGCGCAGATTGTATTGGATGTTGCGCAATTCATCGCGGGCGAGTTCCAGCGTGCTGTCCGGCGCATCGAGATTGGCGCCGTTCCGGACGGCACTGAGAACGGCCAGAAACCGTGACCGCCGCTTGTCGGCCCCCAATCCCAGCAACCGCACGCCGTACGCGAGCCTGTCGAGACGAACGAGAAACGCCTCGAGCGAGGCTGCATCCGCGGCATGCTTATGCCAGAACAGCATCGCAGCCGGCATCCATTCGGCACTGCTCAGCCAGCCGAGATAGGTCAAGTGCCGTGTGATCGCCGGGCTGAGCGCGTGGCCTTTGGCCGGATGCATCAGCAGTGAATGGATTTCGGCATAGGGCTCAAGCACATCTCTGAAAAACCGCTCCGGCCCGCCGCCGCCCTCGACCAGATCGGCAATGCCGCTGATGACCTTGGCTCGGCTGCGCTCCTCGATTGTTCGGATGTGGCTGAACAAGCTCTCGAAATCGCCACCGAGCTCGCGTTCGATCCGCTCCCAGGTGCGCGTATACGCGCCACGCCGTGCCGCAGCGATGGCACCGAGGATCTGCGCCTTGAGAATGTCGTTGCGGGCGAGGGGGCGGCCGCGTTCGTTCAGAACCGAAAAGATCCGATGCGCGCGGTCGACGGTCCGGGTCGTGATGACGGCGAAGAAGCAAGCATCGATCAGATAACGCGCAAGCCGCGTGAGGTCATCGACGCTTTGCCCGAACAGGGCCTCCGCCAGATGCTCGCGAACCGACAGGATCTGGGTTTCCCCGATCGTCAGATCGTCGTCCGTCGGCATGGTCGAGGAGGCCCCCGGCTGCTGCACGTGCGCGCGCAGGAATTCGCCGTCACGCCCACGCAATATGATCCGCGGGATCTCCCCAACATCTGACCGGGTCCACAATCGCGGGTGCGAGAGCTCCTCGGCCGACCCGCCCTCCTCCGCAATCAGATCCCGTATCACCGCCAGCAGGATCGTGATCGTAACCAGCCGCTGCTGGCCGTCGACAATATCGTAGACTCGCGACGTCGAGCCATCGGTTACCGCGCTGACCTCGTGTTCCATCAACAGCACGGCACCGAGGAAATAGCCTGCTTCCGGCTCCTCCAACGAGGCTGCATCGAGCTCCAGATAGAGGTCGTCGAGCAATTGCTCGGCCTCTTTCGTCGTCCAGGAATACGGGCGCTGATAGTCCGGTATCCGAAAGGTGAACGGATCCGCCAGCAACTGGCCCAGGCTGATTGTCTCGGAGTTGAAGCCGGATGGCATGCGCGATCGATTGAGCTGAGCAAAGCGGTTGTTGAACCACTGGCAAGCCTGCCCATGGAGGGCTGCACAGGCGTCCCCGGACGGACTTTTAACACGCCGCCAAACCCGCCGCCAAGGCTTCGAATTCGATTTCGACGTGCGACGATCACTTTCAACGAATGAGCAACGAACTCTACTGCCGGACCCAGACAATCCGCGCCATCCAGTCGATGGCACGGCGCTGCAGCTTCAGGCTCTCCTGCTCCGGATGAAAGGCCGCCAACTCGATCCGCCGCGAACTCTCGCGCGTTAGAAGTCGCGGCAACGGTTGCATGCCCGCCGGCTTGACGATTACCCGGTCGCCGGCGCGCAACGGTTCGCGCACCGACACGATGAGCGTGTTGCCCTGGCTGTAAACAGGCTCGAGGCTGGCGTCGGCAACGGTCAGCGCGAACCGCGCCAGCGCCGCGTCCATGCCTGCCGCCTTGCCCAGGCCCTCGTGCCCGACATGCCCGCCGGGCCAGGTGACTGCGGCGTCCCGGATCTCACCGAGGATGGGCACATCGTCGAGCCCCACGTCATCAGTGCCACTCGGCGCCAGCTTGGGCGATTTGTTTACGATATCCGCGAATTCGTCGAGAGTCGTTCCCGTGACATCGAGCACCTTGGAAATGCTTTCCGTGCTCGGCCAGCGCGGCCGTCCTTCCGGGGTGAAACGCTTCGACTTATTGAACGATGTCGCATCGAGACCGGCAAGTCGCGCCAGCCCTGATGGCGACAAGCCCTTTTGGCTTGCCAGCGCGTCGATCGCCTGCCAAATCCAGTCGTGCGTCAGCGCTGGTGCCGAACGGCTCATCGAAGGCTCTCGGTGACTGCGGGCACAGGACTACCAGAAAGTCGTTAATGGCTGATCTCGTCGATCATCGCACTTCGACTGGATCAGCGCTGCAAGGCGTCACTATGCCCAAGCACATCTACAAAGTCTGTTCCGCGGCGGAATGGCGCGCGGCATCGGCCTGCGGTCAATATTTCGGTTCGCCTGATGACCGGCGCGACGGGTTCATCCACCTGTCGACTGCCCCTCAACTCCCGGGCACATTGGCGCGCCACTTCGCAGGGAGAACCGAACTCGTTTTGATTGCCTTCGAACCTGGCAAATTCGGTGACACGCTCAAATGGGAGGCAGCCCGCGGCGGTGCCTTGTTCCCCCACGTCTACGGTCCGCTTGCAACCAGTCTCGCCCTCTCCGTCGAGCCGCTGCCACTCGACGTTAACCGCCAATTCAAGCTTCGCGCGGATCTCACGTAATGCTGAATTCCCTTTTTGACCTCGGCCGGCAAGCCCTTTTGCAGCTCGATCCGGAACGCGCCCACGAACTGACCATTGCCGCCTTGGAACGCGGTGTGCATCCACGCGACACGGGCTTTGATGCGCCCGCACTGGCTGCATCGCTCGGACCTCTCCGGCTCACGAACCCGATCGGCATCGCAGCCGGCTTCGACAAGGACGCGCGCGTGCCGGACGCGGTTCTTGGTCTCGGCAGCGGCTTTGCCGAGGTCGGCACGCTGACGCCACGCCCGCAGGAGGGCAATCCGCGCCCCCGCGTGTTCCGGCTCCCCTCGGATCGCGCCGTCATCAATCGTTACGGTTTCAACAATTGCGGTCATGCAGTCGCATTGGAGCGCCTGATCGCGCGGCGGGCTCGCGGTGGGGTGGTCGGCGTCAACATCGGGGCCAACAAGGACTCGACCGATCGCACCGCCGACTACGTCAAGGGTCTCGAAACCTTCTACGACGTCGCCAGCTACTTCACCGTCAACATTTCGTCGCCGAACACGCCGGGATTGCGCGACCTGCAGGCGCCGGCAGCGCTCGATGAACTGCTCGGCCGTGTCATGGCCGCCCGCACCGCCAAGGTGGCGGCAGGCAACCCGCAGCGCCCGATCGTCGTCAAGATCGCCCCCGATATCGCTGAGGCGGACATACCCGCCATCGCCGACCGGCTCGCGGCGCACAAGGTCGACGTCATCGCCGTCTCGAACACGACACTGGCGCGGCCCACAACCCTGATCGACGCCGCTGTCGCCCGCGAGGCAGGCGGCCTCTCCGGTCGGCCCGTGTTCCACCGCTCGACCGCCATGCTCGCCCGCGTCTACCAGGCGACCGGCGGCCGCATCCCGCTGATCGGTGCCGGCGGCATCGATTCCGGCCCCGCAGCACTTGCCAAGATCGAGGCCGGTGCCTCGCTGCTGCAGGTCTACACCGCGCTGGTGTTCGAGGGGCCGGGCCTCATCGGCCGCATCAAGGCACACCTCGCCGAACATTGCCGCCTGCATGGCTTGAAGAACATCGGCGAGGCCACCGGCCGACGCGCCGCGGAATGGGCGGCAAAACCTCTCGATGTGTGAGGCAGCGCGGTGTGGTGAATGCCGCTGTTCGTGAAGGCATGACGCGTCTGGGACAGCGACGCCTCGTCTCCAACACGCACACACGCACTCACGCGGCAAGCGTCAACCGAAGGCCTGCTTGACCAGCTTCGGCATTCTCCAGGCCAGCGTCACGGCGCGCGTCAGATAGAAGATCATCTGCGCCGCCCACAAACCGTGATTGCCAAAGCGAGCGCCGAGCACCGCGAACGCGGCCAGGAACACGCCAAGGCTCAACAGCATCATGTTGCGCATATCGCGCGTCTGCGTCGCGCCGGTGAAGATGCCGTCGAGTTGGAAGCACCAGACCCCGCACAATGGCCCCAGCGCCGCCCAGACGAGATACGTCAGTGCTGCCGCCTGTACCGCCTCGCTCTTTGCGCTGAAGGCGATGATACGTCCGCCCGCAAACCACAGAACCGCCGCCACAAGAACAGCGAACACGACCGCCCAGATCGTCGAGAGCTCGATTGCTCGCCAAAAGCCGGCGCGATCCTTGGCGCCGATCGCCCGCCCGACAAGGGCTTCCGCCGCGAAAGCAAAGCCGTCCAGCAGATAGACGACGATCGTCTTCATATTGACCAGCAGCGCATTGGCCGCGAGTGTCACGTCGCCTGCCGCCGCACCTTGCGACGTGAACAACACCAGCGCCGCGTAGTTCGCGAGCGAGCGCACCATGATGTCGGCATTGATCGAGAATGCACGGCCGAGCTTCGCTGCGTCGATGGCATCCGACAGCGGCGCTGCAGCGCCGAGACTTCGTGCCAGCTTCAGGGCGACGCCAAGTCCAGCGATCGCCGCCAGCACCTCGGCAATGAGCGCTGCCCCTCCCACGCCAGCGACCCCGCCGCCGAGTTTCAGCGTGAACAGAATCGCGAGCAGCATGTTGCCGACGTTCAGGAACAGTTGCAGCACGAAGGCGATGTCGGCGCGCCCAAGTCCGATGAACCAACCGAGCAGCGCAAAATTGACGAGCCCGGCTGGTGCCGCCCAGATCCGGATGTCGTAGTAGAGGTGCCCTGCGGCCTTCACCTCCGGCGAGCCTCCCGTCAGCCAGAAGCAGAGTGTCCGGACCGGCGTCTGGAACGATACCAAGACAACGCCGCCGACAATCGCAACCATCAACGCGCGCAGCAGATGCCCGGCGACCTCACGGTTGTCTCCAGCACCCAGCGCCTGTGCGGTAAGCCCCGTCGTACCCATGCGCAGGAAGCTGAACGTCCAATAGAGCACGCTGAAAATGACGGCCCCGATCGCAACGGCGCCCATCAGATGCGGGTCGCCGAGTTGCCCGACCACGACCGTGTCGACGAAGCCGATCATCGGCACGGTTGCGTTGGACAGCATGATCGGCACGGCGATCTTCAGCAGATCGGCATGCGTCAGCGGTTGGCTTGCGCCCGGCCTCACGCCCGCCCGCTCGCTGCTCATCCAGCCGTTACCCCCGCTGACCCCCGGCCTACCCTCACGTACCGGTCACGTCACGGATGCCGGTCGCCGCGACCCTTGCCGAAGACGCCGAACACACGGGTCAGGAGCCAGATCGGCACGACGACGACGGCCCCGAGGACGAGATAGCCGAGCGTGCCCTCGACAACACCAAAGCCGAGGTCGGAGATCCGCTGTAAGAACAGGCGGATATGTTGCAGAATGTTCTGCGGCTGGATATTGAGCGCCGACATCACAATGCCGACGATGATCGAGAGGACCGCAAGCCGGATGGCGACTGCAAGCGGGTTGCCACCGAAAATCTGATTTTTGTCCATGCCACTGCTCCCGGTGGGCCTCACCCATTCGTTTGATCGCTTAGCACAGCCGCGCCGATCAAGCGAACACGCCTTGCCGAAGTGGTCAAAGCGTCAGGCCGCCGTCCACCACAATGGTCTGGCCGGTAACCATGGCGGCACCAAAACCGAGGAATACGATGACTTCCGCGATATCGTCCGGCGTGCAGCGCCGCTTCAGCAGTGCTTGCTCGATCGATTGTGTCCGCTGGCCGGGGGTCCACTCGACCATCCAGGTCGAGTCGACTGCTCCCGGGGCGACGGCATTGACGCGCACCTCCGGCGACAAGGCCCGCGCCAGGTTCTGCGTCAGACTGACGACGCCAGCCTTGGTGGCGGCGTAGGCGAGGCTGGATCCGGCCGTCCCGAGCCCCGCAATCGAAGCCGTATTGACCACAGCCCCCTTCGCCGACTTCAAGGCCGGCGCCGCCGCCTTCGCACACCGGAAAACACCGAGCAGGTTGACCTGCAGCAGCGTGCTCCAGAGTTCCTCGGTAATGAGATCCAGCTCCTTCGGTTCGATCTTGCGCTTGGTGCCGGGCGTGCCCGCGTTCGAGACCAGCAAGTCCAGACGCCCAAGGTCCTGGACGGCATCCTTGACCATCCGCTCGGCGTCGGCTGCACTGGCCACGTCACCCGGCGCTTCGATCGCATCGATGCCATCGGCCTTCAGCCTTGCCACAACCTCCTTGCCGCGCTTGTCATCCGCCAGGAAGTTGATCGCAACGCGCGCGCCGTTGCCGCCGAGCATGGCCGCTGTCGCCAGCCCGATGCCGGAGGCACCACCGGTGACGAGCGCTGTTCGCCCGCTGAGGTCGTATCGGATCATGGAAGGCTCCCGCTGCTGCATGAAGCGCCATTCAATCGAGGTCGCAGCGATTTGGCCAGCAGCAGTTGATTTCACACGCGCGTTTCGTTGGCCAACCGGCGTCGTGTCGGAGACACGCCACTGGCATAATTCCAAGTCGTGTCGGAGACACGTCGGCCCGCGCCGGTTGGTACTGGGCAACCGAAGGCGCAAGAAAAAACGTCAGGCCTTCTTCTCCCAACGCCCGGCGCTGGTCTGTTGCCAGTAGGTGACGGCCAGCCCCTGTGCTTTCGCGGCCTTCCATTGCGCTCTTGCGGAAGCCAACGCCGCGCTGTCGTGCCCATCGAAAATCAGCACGACCCTGAGATATCCAGCGTACGATTCGAGCATCGCGCCATCCACCAGAAAGCGCACGGCTGCCGCGTTCGGGTTCTCGTCGGTCGTGGTCAGGAAAACCGGCTGCTCGGCTGGTGGCCCATCCTTCGCCGTGCCGTGCGGGATGAAACTATCCTCTTTGAACGTCCACAACAGCGTGTCGATCGCTTCGAGACGCTCGGCCGATCCGGCCTGGACGACAGCACGCCACCCCCGCTCGATCGTCCTCTCGACAAGACCAGGCAGAATGCGGTCGAGCGACTGCTGCTCGAGATGATAAAACAACATCTCGCCGGGCGCGACACTGTCTGATGCGCCAGTCACGGTCGAACGCAGCGCATTGACACGCAATGGTCCCCGCGCTCTGCCCGTTTCATCACTTGCTGTTTTTCAGAAATTTCTTGTCGACTTCGCCGGCATCGAGCAACGCTGTGATGCACATCGGCGACAGTTGTGTCGACTTGGCCTCCATGCAGGTCCGCAGTGCCGGTGTATTCAGCGGATAGTTCGGGCAGAAGCGGTAATAGTCCGCTTTGCAGGCTTGCTCGACTTTCGGGCTGTAGGCCCAGGCTGCGCCGACGGCGCTCAGTACCACTGACGCGCCAATGACGAGTACGCACAGTATATGAGTTTGCTTGGCAATTTGTCCGGCCATGTCGCTCTCCCCTCCAGAGGTTGGCATTCTGAACACCAATGGAGGCCGAATTTAGCGAGACTCGGGTGGAAACCGCCAGCGGCACATCATAGTTTTCCGTGGATGAGGCGCGCATGCAACAGCTAGCGGCCCGGTTGGCACACTCCTACGCGCTCCTACGTCCGGTCTGCGTAGGGGTTGTCGCGCTTGCGCAGATTGAAACGGATCGGAGTCCCCGGCATGTCGAAGGTCTCGCGCAGCCCGTTGATCAGATACCGAACATAGGACTTCGGCAGATCTCCTGGTTGTGAGCAGAACGCGACGAACGTCGGCGGGCGCACCG
This sequence comes from Hyphomicrobiales bacterium, assembly GCA_031367895.1. Taxonomy (GTDB): domain Bacteria; phylum Pseudomonadota; class Alphaproteobacteria; order Rhizobiales; family Hyphomicrobiaceae. Next base: position 7,283 of record JANLQP010000379.1, on the reverse strand, counting down.
ACGGCTGCGTCATGAAGCGCAGCCGGATCGGCCGTCCCCGCGCCGCTGGCGGCTGATGCCGGGCGAGCGCTTCCTGCAGCCAGCGATTGAGATCTGAGGTCGAGACACGCTTGTTCCAGACCCGATGCGCCTCGAGCACGGCGGCAAGCAGCTTGTCGACCCCGCGTCCCGATAGCGCCGAGACCGGCAACACGGTGACGCCGAGCGCATCCGCGAATGTCTCCGCAACCGATTCCCTCAGTTCCTTCAACCGCTTCTGCTTGTCCTCGACGACGTCCCATTTGTTGACCGCGATGACCAGCGCGCGACCTTCCTCAAGCACCATGTTGCCGATCGTCAGATCCTGCTGTTCGAGCGCGCGTTCGGCGTCGATCAGTAGCACCACCACTTCGGCAAAGTTGATGGCGCGCACGGCATCACTCGCGGACAGCTTCTCGGCGAGTTCCGTGATCCGTGCCTTGCGCCGTAAGCCAGCGGTGTCGAAGAGCTTGATCTGCCGGCCCTGCCAGACGAGATCCGTTGAGATGGAGTCGCGCGTCAGCCCCGGTTCCGGGCCGGTGATCATGCGATCTTCGCCGAGGATGGCATTGACCAGTGTCGATTTGCCGGCGTTCGGCCGGCCGACAACCGCAACGCGGATCGGTCTGTCGGGCAAATCGTCCGGGTCCAAAGCGGCTTCCTCGCCCGTCGCATTGGACACCGCCGCCATCTCCTCCATATCCGGCTCCTCGCTCCGGCGCCGGCGGCGTTTGGGCTTGACCTTCGCCTCCATGCCGAGCTTCGCCAGGATCGCGTCCTCGAGGTCGCCGATACCTTCGCCATGCTCGGCCGAGATCGCGAGCGGTTCGCCGAAGCCCATTTCGAAGGCCTCGTAGAACCCGGCGTCGCTCGCCCGGCCCTCGCACTTGTTGGCAGCCAGGATGACCGGCTTGCCGGAGGTCCGCGCCACCCGGGCGAACGCCTTGTCGGCAGGCGTGATGCCGGCGCGCGCATCGATCACGAACAGCACCAGGTCGGCTTTGGCGATCGCCGCTTCCGATTGCGCCCGCATCCGCGCCGGGATCGAGCCGATCGCAGCCTCTTCCAGGCCCGCGGTGTCGACCACGGTCAACTGGTGCCCGCCCATCTCGGCCTCGCCCTCGCGGCGGTCTCGCGTCAACCCGGGCATGTCGGAGACGAGCGCCGTCCGCCGGCCGGTGAGCCTGTTGAACAGTGTGGACTTGCCGACGTTGGGACGGCCGACGATGGCGATTGTGCGGGACATGGCTGATTGGGCCCAAAAAGGCGCGAAAACTCGACTGAGCAATCGGTTAAGGCTTCTGACCCGTTACCGCAAGCTGCATCCGCTTTCGCAATGCCCTCGGTCACCGCGGAATGTTCCGTCGCGCTGAGGCGGGAATGACGCTTTGAACGAACACCCGCGGGCAATCTGGACCAAACGCGAAAAGTAAACATGACAAAGAAATAACATGTTCATGCCGGCCAGTAGATATAGGTCTCTGGATCTGCTCCCGTCCGAGCACGCGCAACAACATGAAGCGGCCAATGCAGGATCAGGCGATCAACCTCGAACGTGAAAACGGATTGACTTCGCGACCGGCGACCAGCAGGCAGTTCGCTGCCGTGACAGGGGTCCCGCTCGATGTCCGCATTGCGCTGCTCCGGCAGTATGGTTCAGCTTCGCAATCCTTTTCGGCTACCTTCCAACCGGATTTGCAGCATTTCGGCGACCATCGCGGCTTCATTGCCTACAAAATGCAATGGGGCACCGCGATGGTACTCTCCGATCCCGTCGCGCCTGAGACGAGTTTCGGCGATCTGATCGCGCGCTTTATGCAGCAGAACCCCGATGTCGCTTTCTGGAACATCTCGCGTCGCGTAGCCGGCGTGCTGGTGCCGCTCGGATTCAGTGTCAACGAGATGGGCCCCGACACCTGGATCGACCTGACGTCGTATGATTTCAAGGGCGCCAAGAAGCAAAACCTGCGCACGGCGACCAATCGCATGACCACCGGCGGTTTTGTCACGCGGGAGAGTTCACTCGCCGAAGTCGGATGTGGCAACGTCCAGGCTGTCTCGGACGCCTGGCGTCGAACCAAGCAGAACCACAACCGTGAAACGGCCTTTCTCAATCGTCCGCTGGTACTTGCCGAAGAACTCGATGTGCGCCGGTTCTTCACGCTCGACCGCGACGGCAAACTCGTTGCTTTTCAATTCTTCGACCCGATCTACAACGATGGCAACGTCATCGGCTATTTGAGCCAGCACAGCCGGCATTTACCCGAAGCAGATGCAGCCGTGCATGTCGCGATCAAACGCTTTGCCATCGAGACCTTCCAGAAGGAGGGCAGGAAATACCTTTGCCTGGGCCTGTCTCCGTTCGCCGACATCGCGGACGAGGATTTCGCGGATCGCAGAAACTGGCTGGTCCACCACGCGTTCCGATTCGCGTATGCGAACCCGCTGTTCAATCGATATGTCTACGCAGTGCAAGGACTCGACACGCATAAACGCGTGTTTCGCGGTGTACCGCAGCAAACGTACTGTGCCATGAACACCTGGCCGAGCCTGCCGCGCATCGCAAAGCTGATGGTGGCGTGCAATGTCGTTTGAGCGTTGCCCCTGGCCAGCGCCTGGACAGGTTACCTCAACAGGTTACTTATAGGAATAACTGATCTCGAACGTACGGTCGCGCAGCGTGGCCGTCGGCGGCGGAACCAGGAATTGCGCTTTCCGCACGGACAAGAGCACCATCTCGTCGAGTTTCGGACGGCCACTGCTGGTGGTCACGCGCAGATCCTGAAGCCGCCCCGTCTCCGAAATTACGAACTCGACCACCACCAGTCCGGAAATACCCGGCGACACGGGTTTCGTTCGCTCGATCGCGTTGTTGACGGACCGCGTATAGGCGTCCAGTTCGCCGAACACGGCCTTGGCCGGCTTGCTGCGACGGTCGAGATAGCGCTCCGCCTGGGAATCTTGGGCACCAGCACTGCCTTTCGAGCCGGCCCTGCCCGGGCTGCCAGGCGGCGGCAGTTTCATCTCCAGATCCATCGACGGCTTCATTGGCGCGTTGAGCGACGGGTCGATCGGCGAGGCCAGCACGTCCAGACTGGCCTGTTTGGCGATGTCCTTGCCCTGGTCCTTCTCTTTCGGTTTTTCTTTCGGCGCTTCCTTAGGTTTCTCCGGAGGTTTCTCCGGAGGTTTCTCCGGCTTGTCCTCGGCCTGTTTTTGTTGCGGCGCGGGTGGCGTAGCTGGAATAGGTGCGATATCCGGCGACGGCTGCTGCTCGGCTGCCGGCTCAGGCGCCGCTCCGCCCTCCGCCGGTGCGCTGTCGAGGCGATCCTTGCCCGGTGCCAGGGACGCTGTCCGGCGTTTGTCGAAGTCGGCTGCGTCGATAAGCTCCACTGTCACCCCGTCGAGCGAACCATTGTCGTCACCAGCGCGATCCGGCGCGCGCCCTAGCAGCAAGGCGAGCAAAAGGGCGTGCAGGCTCAACGTTGCGGCCAGCGCCGTCCAAAAGGGGTCACGTTGCAGCCCTTCGGCCACAAGCCAGCGCTCTCCGAGGGCAAGCCCAGTTGCCCCGGAGTCTGAAGGTCCAATCGGTGCCGGGGCCAAGCCCTCCATGCGGAACGATCACCACCTGTTGGTGTTTCAAGCTCCGCTCAACCTAGCGCGTTTTGGGCACCGCATCGAACGCAAACGGTTGGCCCGCGTCAGGTCACCGCAAGCAGAACCGTCACAGCTCGACGCGTTGCCCGATCCCGAGCCGCCGCGCCTCGGCATACGCGAGGTTGGCGACCACCATGTCCTCCATGGCGTTGCCCATCGACTTGTAGAGCGTGATCTGCTCAGCCGACGTGCGCCCGGGCTTGAAGCCGAGCAGGACCTCGCCGATCTCGACGCTACCCCCGGAATCGCGGCCTGCCAGCTCCGCGCACCCGACCGGCGCCGGCTGATAGGCGCTCATCGCCTCGACGAACACACTTGCCCGGTCGATTAGCTCGCGCGGCACCTCGGACCCTGGTGGAGCAAATCCGACCGACGTCACGTGTGTGCCGGGCCTGATCCAACCAGCATCGATGACCGGCGTCGCCGACGATGTCGTCAGGCAAACGACATCGGACGTCCGCACCGCCGCCTCGAGATCGGGTGCGATCACAGCATGCGCCACACCCTCGATCGCCCGCCCCGCCAGCACCTGCGTGCGCGCAAAAACGCGGATCTCGTCGAACGGTCGGGCCAGCGCCAACTGCCGCACGTGCTCGCGACCTTGCACCCCCGCCCCGACGACGGTGACGATGCGCGCGTCAGGCCGCGCGAGTTCGCGCACAGTCAGCACCGCCGCCGCCGAAGTGCGGATCGCCGTGACGCTGGCGCCATCGACGATCGCCACCGGCGCGCCGGTTTCCGCATCGAACAACGACACCAAAGCCTGATGGCTCTCCAGCCCATGTGCGTGGTTGCCGTGGAACACGCTCACCGTCTTCAACGCAATCATCTGCCCCGGCGCCGCAGCCAGCATCGCCAGCGTGAAACCCTTGTCCGGCACGGTGATCATCGGCCGTGGCGGCGCCTGCACCTGGCCACGCGACAGCGCCTTGAAGCCCTCGGCCAGCACCTCGATCGCTCGCGCCGGATCAACGAGCCGGGCAACGTCCGCGCCGCTGAGACAGAGGATCGGCAGAGGCTGGTGGGTCATGTCTGCGTGTTCCGAATGCAACATCCTGTCCCTGTTGCATCGCATCATTCGTCATCCCGGCGAAGGCCGGGACCCACGACACATTGCAGCAGGCTTTATGCTCGCCGTAGGCCCCGGCCTTCGCCGGGGTGACGGACCACCTCAAACAATATCGTTCTGCAGCTTCGTCTCGCCGCGCTGCAGGCGGTCGACGTTTTCGATCAGCAGATCGATGACGCGGTCCTCGTAGCGCACGGTTTCGCCGGCCGAGTGCGGTGTCACGATCACATGCGGCATGGTCCAGAGCGGCGACGTGGCCGGCAACGGCTCCTCGACCGTGACGTCGAGCGCCGCGCCCGCAATCTTCTTTGCCGCCAGCACCGCGGTCAGCGCCGACTCGTCGCACACCTTGCCGCGCGCGACGTTGACGAGGAACGCGGTCGGCTTCATCGCAGCCAGCTGGGCCGCACCGATGAGCCCCGCCGTCTCCGGCGTCAGCGCCGTCGTCAGCACCACGAAGTCGGCGCGCGGAATGAGCTTCATCAGATCCTTGTCCGCATGAATCTCGTCGGCCGTCCCGCCGCCCTTCGCAGCATCGCGCCGCGTGCCAATCACGGTCATGCCGAACGCCTTGCACAACGCCGCCAGCCGCTGACCGATGCCGCCCATGCCGACGATCAGCACGGTCTTGCCCTGGATCTCGTCCTCACGGATACGGCGGTCGCCTTGCATCGGCCGCCAGTGTTTGCCGCGCTGCTGGTCGCGCAGCAAATGCAGCTGCCGCGACAAGGACAGCATCAGCGAGATCGCGTGCTCGGCGACGGCGTTCGCATTCACGCCCTGCGCGCTGGCTAACCGGATGCCGTGCGCTTTAAGCACCGCCTTGTCATACTGATCGGTGCCGGCGCTGATCGACTGGATGAGCTTGAGTTTCCTCGCTTTCGGCGCCAGCTCGTTCTTCCACATCATCGACACCGAGAGCACGTCCGCGTTGGCGATCTTGGCTTCAAGCTCGGCGACGTTGCGCGCAATCTCGAACGTCATGCCCGTTTTCCGCGCCGTAAACGGCTCGGCAAACTCATAGGCGACGTGCGCGAAAAGGATGTTGATGGACGCGTTGGGGGGCATGGTGGACCTTGAAAGCTCACTGGCTTCAGATGGCGGACTTCAGTTGGCTTCGATGCCAATCACTTTTTGAAGGGATCATCGCGGCAGCCACCATAGAACACGAGGCTGACGCTGCGGGCGCGAGCAGATTTGGCAATGTCGGCAATCTGCAAAGCATGCGTCGACAAGGCCGCGCTACCTTCCGGGACCGGATAATCGCCCGGCAACAAAAAGACGCGTCCGTCGACCTCGACACCATGACCGGTGGTGTAAATGATTGCGGCATCCTTTGTTTCCGACCGGCGCGCAAACTCCGCGAGCTTTCGTTTCATCAGCGGCAGATCGCCATCGAGCACGATCTCTGTCGTGAACCCCGCGGCGTGCAATGCCTTGGTGACCCGTTCCGCGTCTCGCTTGGCTCCCGGCAACGATTGTGCGCCGTGCACTTTTACGTAATCCGAAACGACAAGCACAAGCGCGATGCGTTGTTCGCCCTCGACCCGAGGAACGAGTTTCCAGGAGCTGTTGCGTTCTATTCCCGGAACGTCCACCACCTGAAACCCACCGCTCTTATGGTGAGTTATGCGAGCGAGTTTACCGGGAAGCTCGCCCAAGCCGACCGACGGCGCGTTGAGAATCTCGATGAATGCACTGGCGAAAGGATTGCCGCCACCTTCACCTTCATCCAGCGTCTGTGCGCCTGAGCTCGAACCATAAAACACGAGGGGCTCGGCTTTCACGACGCACCACCCCCAGCACAGCAACAGTAGCGCGACCAAGGCGGCACGTGTCTGGCGGGGCAGCGCCAACAGAGCATTGCGGGGCGTTGCCGCAAAGCCGATCACGTCGGATCCCACGAGAATACGTCAGCCGAGCGGTCGTTCGGCGTGAACGACGACTTCATTGCCGGCAACGCGATCTCGGCGATTTTGGCCGGCGTCCAGCCTGTCTCCGAATGCACCGAGCGGATCGGCCGGTTCTGACTGAACAGGAACAGCTCGTGCATGCGCGCCGCCATGATCTGGCCGGTGACGCCCTTCGCGAGGTCTGACACCAGGAAGATCGCCAGCGGCGCGATCTTGTCCGGTGTCATCTTCTGGATCTTGGCGACCCGCGCCTTCTGCTCCGGGGTGTCCGTCGGAATGGTGCCGATCATGCGGCTCCAGGCGAACGGCGAGACGCAGTTCGAGCGCACGTTGAAGCGCGCCATGTCGAGCGCGATGCCCTTCGAGAGGCCGACGATGCCGAGCTTGGCGGCGGCGTAGTTCGCCTGTCCGAAGTTGCCGATCAGGCCCGACGTCGACGTGAAGTGCACGAACGCGCCCGACTCCTGATCCTTGAAGTAGTTTGCGGCGGCGCGCGACACGTAGAACGCGCCGTTCAAGTGCACGTCGATAACCTGCTTCCAGTCCTCGATCGACATGCGGTGGAAGATGCGGTCGCGCAGGATGCCGGCGTTGTTGATTACGGCATCGACGCGGCCGAAACTGTCGAC
>JANLQP010000349.1:0-15855 GCA_031367895.1 Hyphomicrobiales bacterium | reverse complement strand
CGGCCTTCTCGGAGACGTCGACCATATGCGCCTCGCCGCGTTCGTTGATGTGGGAGAGGCGGGTCATGGGCGGGCTTGGATCCTGCGGTGGTGGTTGGTGTGCGTGCGCATCTAAGCAGGGTTAAGGGCGGACGCCAACTGCGTTCACGGCGTGTCCTTTGCGACTCGTAGCAATGCGAGTCACTCCCAACTATGCTGACGCTGAGTACGGTGGTCGGGAGGGGTTCATGAGTAGACTGATTGCGGCTCGTCGAGTAGCCAATATTGTGTTTGGTGCGGCTGCGTCCGGTGCGCTCGTTGCCTTGTGGTATCGGTCAGACGTTGCGGAATTCGTGAAGGATTACGATACGGTGCTAAAGCTAATCGGGCTCGGCATCGGCCCTGTACTCGCTTTTATCGGCTTTTTCTTGGGACGAGTTGATAAGGCAGAATTGAGGGATTTGACCGACAAGCACGCGGCGGCGAGAACGACTGCAAATATGGAAAAGAAAAACGCCGAAGCAGCTAAGTCTGAGGTAGATGCGAAAGTTAAACGGATTGCCGAACTCGAGAAGGATCTGCAGACGATCGCCGACTCTGCCCGGTTGTGGAAGCTGCGTCCCAATGCGCCGTTCCAAGAGTATCGCGGATGGAAACATGATCCGGAGGGGGCCAAGATCGTTACGATGGCCCTATTCAAAGGCGGTGTCGGCAAGACGCACCTTTCTGCGAACTTTGCTGCCTATGTCAGCGAGAAGCAGAAAAAGCCGGTCTTGTTGATCGATATGGACTATCAAGGCTCGCTGTCGACTGCCATGTTGTCGGCGGCGGGTGTCGTACACCCGGGCTCAATGATCGACAAACTCTTCACTGAAAACGCCAATCTTGCCACATTGTGCGCAAGCAGGCTGCATTTGGCGAAGGTAGGTGACGAAACCGCATTGAACCAGGGCAACGGGCTTTCGCGCGTTTGGATTGTGCCTGCCGACTACACGCTCAATAGCGTCGAAAGCCGGCTGCTTGTCGAACGTGTCATTCATCAAAGGGAAAGCTTGGATGAACGGTATCGGCTCGCGCATCTGCTGCTTCATCCAGAGGTGCGACGAGAGTACGCGATGATCATTATCGATTCGCCGCCACGCATGACGCTCGGCACGGTCAATGCATTCGTCGCCAGTCATAACTATGTTGTTCCCAGTATCCTCGACAAAGTGTCCAGCGAGGCCGTCCGTCCGTTTTTGGAGCAGGTCAAACTCTTGCAAACCGACCTTGAACTCAGATTGGAGCTTGCCGGGATTGTCGGCACGATGACGAGGCAACTGCAACCAACGGATACTGAGACAAAATTCTTGAAACAGATCGAGGAGACGGCAACAGAGGTGTTGGGGGCTGGTAGAAGACCCTATGTCGTTCCGCAAACCCTGCCCCGCAAAGCACAGATCACGCAAGAGGATGACTTAGGATACTTTTTGCGCGATGCCCAGGGGCCCCTGCGTGACCGCTTCTACGACGCCATCTTTGATGAGCTGTGGACACGCATAAATTCGCCGCACGAATCAAGTTAAGTCTGGTCGAGGCATCCGTCTCGCGTTGCCTGGAGTTGGCCAGGAGAGCTCGAATATGGATATGCTCGCTTTAGACGGAGAACATGCTGCGGACGATGTAATGGCTCGCGTTCCCAAAGCGGTTGACCTAGCAAAGGTTGAGCACTGTGTTTCTCAACTCAGACAGCATGTCAGGGACGACGCTACTCGGTTTCAGGCTGTAGTCGCGTCACTGTCTGATGGGAACAAATTCACGTCGCACGAGGTCGTTGCGATTGCACACAAGTTCGTTGGCGGAAAGAAAGCGAAAAACGCGAAGTCAGCACTGACGGATATTGGGCAGGAACGCCTCCGCATTGCCAACGCGCTTGCAAAAGCTAACTCGGCGCGACGCTGAGTCACCCCTTCAACAACTTCCGCGTCGCCGCCGTCACGTCGGTCTGCCGCATCAAGCTCTCCCCGACCAGGAACGTCTTGACGCCCGCCGCCGCCAGCCTCTGCAGGTCTGCGTGGGTGGAGATACCGCTTTCGCCGATGACGATACGATCTTTCGGTACTTTCGGTGCCAGCCGCTCGGTGGTCTCCAGCTTCGTCTCGAACGTGCGCAGATCCCGGTTGTTGATGCCGATCAGCCGGCAGGGGAGGGCCAGCGCACGATCGAGTTCGCGTTCGTCGTGCACCTCGGCGATCGCGTCGAGCCCGTAGGTGCGCGCGGCGCCCGCGAGACTCAGCGCCGTCGCGTCGTCGATCTGCGCCATGATGATCAGGATGCAATCGGCGCCCCAGGCGCGTGCCTCTGCAACTTGATAGGTGTCGAGCATGAAGTCCTTGCGCAGTACGGGGAGGCGGCAGGCGGCGCGGGCTTGCGTGAGGAACTCGGGCGCGCCCTGGAACGACGGAGTATCCGTCAGCACCGAGAGGCACGCGGCGCCGCCCTCGGCGTAGGCATTGGCCAAGGCCGGCGGATCGAAATCGGGCCGGATCAGGCCCTTCGAGGGAGAGGCCTTCTTGATCTCGGCGATCAGCGCGAAGCCTGAGCGCATATGCATCTCGAGGGCCTTGGCGAACGGGCGCACGGGCGGCGCACGGCGGGCGGCCTCCTCGATCGCGGCGGGCGGGCGCTCGGCCTTGGCGCTGGCGATTTCGGCGAGCTTGTAGCGCGTGATCCTGGCGAGGATGTCGGGTGTGTCGGTCATGGCGAGACTTTACACGCGCATGGCGGTGGGGAGCAACGCGTCACTGCGGTTGTGTCACTGCGGTTCTTGTGTCGTAAGGCACGCGGTTATTCCGCCTTGCGGCCGGCCCGGAGTGTCACACAGCATTTGGCTGGTGTCGAAGGCAAAGGCCCCGTTCACAAAATCAACCCGACCGCAGAGCCCATGTTCGCTGTATAATGACTCGAGCCATTCCGGCGCCTACCGTGAGCTGGCACATTTTCTGCGGGAAAAGCTTGTGAAATTCATCCAGGGTGCCGCCGATGCAGTTTGAGCGTGCGAGAACTGTCGACGACGGCGTTGGTTCCGTGGCGACCGTCCCCAATGGGGCTGAGACGGACACAGCGGGTGGGCTGCGGGTGGAGCTTGTCAAATCGCAAGCGGACATCCCCACGGATCTTTGGGATGCGTGCTTTCCGCCGCCGTTGGAGGGGCGATGGTGGTATCAGACGCTTGAAGAAAGCGGACTCGAAGACCAGTTCAGCTTCTCCTATGCGGTCGTGCGCCAGGGCGCGCGTCCGGTCGGCATCGTGCCTCTCTTTCGCTCGAGCCTGCCGCTCGACGTCGTCGTGCCCGATCCCTTGCTGCCGATTGGCCGTGTGATCGAGCGCGCCGCTCCGGACTTGATACGTCCACCGACGCTGTTCATCGGCTCCCCGTGCTCCGACGAGGGCGCCATCGGCTTGCTTCCCGATGTCGATCGGCGGGCAGCGCTGCTGGCATTGCAGGATTGGCTCGTGTGGCACGCCCGCCAGATCCGCGCGCGCGTCCTGATCTGGAAGGACCTGCCGGCCGCATGGAGCGCCGATTTCAACTGGCTCATGGAGCGCCGGCGCCTGTTCAAATCGATCAGCTACCCCGGCAGTGTGGTCGCTTTGCCCGGCAGCTCGAAGGAACAGTACCTGACGGGTTTGACGAGTGCGCGGCGACAAAAATTCAAACGCGCACTGAAGCGCGGCGGCGAGCTGATGCCCGTTCGTGTCGAGGCACTGCAGAATCCGGACGCAGCGACGTTGGACCGGATGTTCGCGCTCTTCGAACAGACCTACCAGCACGCGACCACCAAGTTCGAGCGTCTCAATCGCAATTTTTTCGCGAATGTCGCCAGGCATCCGGTCTCGCACTTCGTCATTTTGCGTGAGGTGAAGAGCGGCGAAATCGTTGCCTTTGTCCTGTGTTTCCTGATGGGACCGCATGTCATCAACAAATTCATCGGCATCGATCGGGCGCAGCCTTCCGGCGCGTTCCTGTTCCTGCGCCTGTGGGATGCCATGCTGGATTGGTCGCTTGCCCAGGGCGCGACCTCGATCCAGAGCGGCCAGACCGGGTATTCGGGCAAAATGCAGACGGGCCATCAGCTGGTGCCTCTCAATAACTACTGCCACGTCCACAATCGGGGTTTCCACGCGCTATTCCGTTTCGTCGGCCAGCGGCTGACTTGGCAAGGTCTCGACAAGGATCTCGCGACCGTCATCACGGCGTATCCGGAAATGGCGGCCGCGCAGTACGTCTGAGGTTCAGCACACGCCTGCCCAAATTCCGGGACCGCGCGAGCTTTCAGCAGGGGGACAAGGAGACAAAGGCCCGTTGGCGCTTTGCGTATCTGCGCGTTACACTGCTGGCGAGTAGATTGGCGCCGAGCAGATTGGCGCCAACCGCTGGCCGCGATGCCGGCAACCAGGAAACGGACGCCGAGATGTGCCCATGACAGATTCAATCCATATCGAGTTCACGCGCTTCTCCGCCTTCTACAGCCCGCTGATCGCGACCATCGCCGGCGGCTTCCTGAAGGAGGAAGGGTTTGAGCCGACGTACGCGGTTTCGAAGCCCGGCACCTCCGCGATCGAGGCGCTGAAGGCCGGCACTGTGCAGGTCGGCCAGTCGGCGCCGAGCCAGGGCTTCGCCGCTGTCGAGAAGGGGCAGCGGCCGACAGTCGCGCACTTCGCCCAGATCAACGAGATGGATGGCTTTTTCATCACCAGCCGCAAGCCGGAGCCGGCCTTTAAATGGTCGGCTCTCAAGGGCAAGCGCGTGCTGATCGATCACGGCGTCCAGCCGCTGGCGATGTTCAAGTACGCCTGCATGAAGCGCGGTGTCCATTTCTCCGACATCGTTGCCGTCAACGTGCCCTCGCCCGAGATGGAGGCGGCATTCCGGGCTGGCGAGGGCGATTACATCCACCTGCAGGGGCCACACCCCCAACAACTCGAGTTCGACAAGGCCGGCCACATCGTTGCGTCCTGCGGCGCGGCGATCGGCCCGTGTGCGTTTTCGAGCCTCGTTGCCACGCGCGATTGGCTGCTCACCCCGCAGGCCAAGCGCTTCATGCGTGCCTACCGCAAGGCGCGGGCGTTCGTCATTCAGACGCCGGCCGCTGAAATCGCAAAAATCGAGGCGCCGTTCTTTCCCAAAATCGACCCGGCAGTGCTGACGAAAACGATCTCGGCCTATCAGAAACTCGGCTGCTGGACGCCGCATGTCGAGATCACGAAGCCCGCATGGGAGGCAGTGAACGAGATCTTCCTGCATTCCAAGCTGATCACGCGCCGCCACCGTTACGAAGACGTGATAGCTCCGCCGCCGGTGTGACGATCGGGTAAACCGTAGGTCGGACCGAGCGGGCCTGAGCGTTGCGGTAGGATTCGGCTGCGCACCCGCGATGTCCGACACCTCGCACGGCCCCGATGTCGGACCACTCCGGGTTCGGGTGGGCACAACCGGGATCGCCTCGGCCGGCTCGCTCCGCCCTATGACGGCGTCGCCCTGGCCCCCCATCAAGGGACCAGCTTGTAGCCGCCCATTTCAGTCACCAGCAACTCGGAATTCGAGGGATCCTTCTCGATCTTCTGGCGTAGGCGATAGATGTGCGTCTCGAGCGTGTGCGTGGTGACGCCGGCGTTGTAGCCCCAGACCTCGTGCAGCAGCACGTCGCGCGTCACGACTTTTTCGGTGGCGCGATAGAGATATTTGAGGATCGACGATTCTTTCTCGGTCAGCCGGATCTTGGTGCCCTTCTCGTCGACCAGCAGCTTCGAGGCCGGCTTGAACGTGTAAGGCCCGATCTGGAAGACGGCGTCTTCGCTCTGCTCGTGCTGGCGCAACTGTGCGCGGATGCGGGCAAGCAGCACGGCGAACTTGAACGGTTTCGTCACGTAGTCGTTGGCGCCGGCATCGAGGCCGAGGATCACGTCGGAGTCGGCCGCGTTGCCCGTCAACATGACGATCGGACCTTTGTAGCCGTTTTTCCGCATGATTTTGCAGGCTTCGCGGCCGTCCATGTCGGGCAAGCCGACATCGAGCAGAATCAGGTCCAGCCGCTCTTTCCGGGCGATGTCGACGCCTTGGCCGGCCGTCTCGGCGGTCTTGATGTCGAACTCGTCGTGCAGGGCGAGCTGATCCTTGAGGGATTCGCGAAGCTCGTGGTCATCATCGACCAGCAGAATGGTCCGCGCTGTGCTCATGTCAGGTAGGCTCCCGCGGTGCATCTTTAGGGTGCGACTGTAGCACCGGGATCGCCGTTGAAACAGCCTTCTTGATCGGCGGAAAACGGAGGCAGACTGCACATCGCCCCGGCGTCTCGGGTCCGTTGTGGACAAGGCCCGGCCGATCAGGCAATTCACAATGATGCGATATCTTTGTGAGAGGCCGATGCGCCGGATCTTGTTTGCCTGCTGTTGCTTGGTTCTGGTTCTGGGCGCCGTGCTCGGCCTTTCGAGCCCGGCTTCGGCCCGGGAGAAGCTGGCCGTCTATTCGACGCTGGAGCCAGAAAACATTTCCGAGTTCAAGGCTGCCTTCGAGGCCGAGAACAAGGACCTGGAGATCGTCTGGATCCGTGATTCGACCGGCGTCATTGCGGCGCGCATCCTGGCGGCCGGGGAGAACCAGCAGGCGGACGCCATCTGGGGCTTGGCCGTCACGACGATGATCCAGATCAAGCAGAAGGGTCTGCTCGATCCCTATGCGCCGGCCAATCTGGCGGCGATCAAGCCGAGTTTTCGCGACAAGGCCGAGCCGCCGTCGTGGGTCGGCATGGAAGCCTGGGTCGGCGCCGTTTGCCTGAACACGATGGAAGCGGAGAAGCACAAGCTGCCGACGCCGAAATCGTGGCTGGATCTTGCCGACCCCGTCTACAAGGGTCGCATCGTGATGCCGCATCCGGCGTCGTCCGGAACCGGCTACTTTCATGTGGCGGCCTGGATTCAAATCTTCGGCGAGGCCGAGGCCTGGGCGTTCATGGATCGCCTGCACCCGAACATCGCCTATTACGAGCATTCGGGCTCGAAGCCCTGCCGGCAGGCGGCGGCGGGCGAGTTCGCGATCGGCATTTCCGCCGAGATCACGGGCGCGCAGATGAAGACGCGTGGTGCGCCCGTGACCACGCTGCTGATGAAGGAGGGCGGTGGTTGGGACATGGACACCGCTGCGATCCTCAAGGGCACGAAGAAGCTGGCAGCGGCACGGCGCTTGATGGATTTCGCGGCGAGCCGGACAGCCAACGAACTCTACGCGGCGTTCGTCTCGCAGGTGGCGATCGACGGCATCGCCAAGCCGAAGCCCAACTATCCCGAAGGCGTCGCGCAGTCGATGATCAAGAACGACCTCGAATGGGCATCGGCGAACCGAGACCGCATCATCACCGAATGGACGAAAAGGTATGGGAGGGGGAGGTGAAGCGGCTACCTGCCGGTTGCTGACTATGCTAAGGTGGAACATGCCCAATACACATGCCAAACTAGAAGCCTTGTTCGACAAGGTGCGTGCTCTGCCCGAGCCGCAGCGGGGACTGATCGTCGACGCCCTTGCGGATATGACCAGTGATCAGACCTACCAGCTTTCCGACAACGAGCTGGCAATCCTCCTACCCGAACTCGAAGGCGCCCGACGTGGCGAGGTCGCGCCGGCGGCCGATGTTGATGCGGTCTTGTATACGCCCTGGGTTCGGGCGCGAAATCCGTGATTTCGTTATGAGATTGGAACTTCGGCCGCGTGCGGTGGTGGACCTTGCTGAGATCCGTGACTACCTTCTTCAGCACGCTGGCGAGCATGCTGCCGAGCGAATCCGCCAACACTTGGTACAGCGCTTCAAGATGCTGCTGCGACGTCCAATCCTTGGCATTGCCAGTAGCCATCCTGGAATTCGCATCCTGAGCCCAAGCAAGTATCCGTATCGAATCTACTTCGCGGTCGTCGACCAGTCCGTTGTCATCCTGCACGTCAGACATACAGCTCGGGATCAGCCAAAGTTGGAGGATCTGTGAACTAGACTTACAGGCTTAGGTGACATTGACGCTGGCTCTTGAGTAACGACGCGATGCCTCTTCATCGGGATTGAACATGCCGGGCCGATTGACCTCGCGACTGCTGTGGTTCGTGTTCGGTGTCACCATTCTGGCGCTCGCCTATCAGTTCGAGGACCGCCTCGAAATGATGTTCACGGGCCGCGGCGAGCTCAAAGTCGAGGAGGAGCCTGGCCGCGTCGTGTTGCGCTGGCGCGGCGGCATCGAGGCGCCGATGTATGCCCGGCTCGACGAGGCATTCCGTACCCTTGGGCCGAATACGCCGCGGTTCGTGCTGTCGCTGCATTCGCCGGGCGGCTCGTTGCAGCATGGCCGTGACGTCATCCGGCTGATCAAGCGCGTGCAGGCGACGCATGCCGTCGACACCGTGATCGAGGCGCGCCGGTCATGTGCCTCGATGTGCGTGCCGATTTATCTCGCGGGCAACCGGCGCTCGGCCGACCCGAAGGCGCGCTTCATGTTCCATGAGGTGAGTTTCCGCGACAGCCACTCCGACAAGGTGGAGCGTGTGCCGAAAGACGCGATCGGACGGGCGACCGACCAGTTCTTCGAGCGCTATCTGAAGCCGGCTGGCGTCGACGAGCGCTGGCTCGCCGAGTTGCGCGACGCTGTGCGCGGCAAGGACGTCTGGCGCACCGCCGAACAGCTTATCGAGCAGCGCGCAGGCGTGGTCCAGCTGTTGGAGTAGGGGTGAAGGCGGCACCGATCGAGCACTCGACGATGCCCTACGCCGGGACGTGCGCCACGATCGCTGCCGATCGACTGAATCGGGACATCCGTTAAGCCACCGGTAACGTTACGTCGGCATCCTGAGTGGCATCAGGGCTCGGCTGAGCCTTCAGTTGGTCTGTGGGTGATGCCGTGGGTCCGTTTGGTTGCATCGAGAACTTGTCGCCGTGGGCGCGCGGTTGCCGTGCTGCGGGCTTTGCTTGTTTTGCGGGTTTGGTCGTGGTCATTGGCAGTCCGCACGCTGCGGCGAGTGGCGTACCCGACACTGCTGACCGCCATGTCCCGACGACGTCTGGGATCAGTGCGTCGCAGAGCCGCGTGTCCTCCGCAGATGCCAACCGTACCCCTCAGGCGCTGGGAACTGCTGCCGTATCGATCGTCGTCAAGTCGCTCGACCTAAGACGGCTGCAACCACATGCGTTCGCCGATTGGGAACAGCCGGCGCGTTGAGGCCGGACTGCTGCCGCCATGTCATTTCAAACTTTGCCGGGTTGCCCGCTGCTGCCGTTCGGCTCCACGGGACGCCCTTCGGCCTCGGCGGCGCGCTGTGCCGCGACCCGCTGGATCAGCACCTTGACCGCATCCAGGTCCCGCAGATGCACGTCGTGCTGCGGATTGCGGTAGGTGAGGCCCTGCTCGCGCAGGATCTTCAGGATCGCGATGCGCAGGTCCGTTGCCACCCCGCCGCCGCGATAAACGTCGTCGAGGACGACGCGGATCGTAAAATCAAGCGACTGGCTGCTGAAGCCGTCGAAGCTGATGTTCGGCGGCGGCGTTTTCGTGACGTCCGGATGCGAATCGACTGCGGCTCGCAAGATCTGCATGACGCGCTCGGGATCGGAATCCGGATCGACGGAGATTTTGACGAGCGTGCGGCCGGTCTGGTTGCGGTGCGTCCAGTTGAGGACGCGGCCGGTGATCAGCTCCGAATTCGGAATGATCAGGCTGGCGCGGTCGAAGGTCTCGATCTCGGTCGAGCGCACGGAGATGCGGCGCACGTTGCCCTGCTCGCTGCCGACGACGATCCAGTCGCCGACCTTGATTGGCCGTTCGACGAGCAGAATCAGGCCCGAGACGAAGTTGTTGACGATCGACTGCAGGCCGAAGCCGATGCCGACCGACAAGGCGCCGGCAACGATGGCAAGGCTGGTGATGTCGAAGCCGGCGTAGGAAACGGCGAGCAGCAGGGCGAGGGCCGAGCCCGCATAACCGACCGCGGTATCGATCGAGTTGGCGATGCCGGCGTCGACGCGAGGTTGCGCCAGAACGCGGTCGCGCAGCCAGCGCTGGAGGACACGCGTCAGAAACAGCAAGCCGGTGAAGAGCGCGATGCCGAGCAGGATGCGGAACAGAGAAATCCGGAACTGACCGATCTCGAAACCAAACAGCGCGGCCTTCATCCAATCGCGGATGTCGGCGCTGGAAAAGCCCCATTGCAGCAGCAAGGCGGGAATTGCCAGCACACCGATGACCAGGGTCAGCGTCAGCTCGACCAATCGCGACAGCTGATGCCGGCGTGATCCGTCGAACCCGATGCGGGCCTCGATCATGTTGCCGATGAGATCGTTGCCCTCGGCGCGGCCACGTGTCACGGCGCGGACGGCCAGATACAGCAGCCCCGCAAACCCGGCGACGATTCCGCTGAGGACGAGCTGGTGCGCAATGAAACGGCCGAGCGCGACATAGCCGAGCAACGACGTGATCAGGATGATTGCCGCAACCAGCCAGAGCGGCAACTTGATCCAGGCCGGTGACAGGAATGTCACGGGCTTGGGCACGTATTCGTGGCCGTTGACCGGACGGTCCGGTCCGATCTGGGCGGCAAACGGCGTGACCAGCAGTGCGACCAGCAACCCGGCGAAGAGCACGCTGACGAGAAACGACTGGATGATGGTCAGGGTCAGCGGCACGTACACGGCACGGCCGAAATCGATCAGGATAATGTCGAGCACGTAGACGGCGACGAATGCCTCGAGAAAGAGGACCAGTCGGAATGCGGTTGCGTCCGAGACCGGGATCAAGCGCCAGGCCGGATGCCGCGGCGCCAAGGCCACCTTCAACAGCCCCGATGAGACGGTATAGACGAGGATCCCCTTGAGCATGGTCAGCGCCGGCCCGTCCCACGGCGGGAACAGCAGATCGAGGCCGGAAAGGCCGGCGTAGGCCAGGACGGCTGCTGCAGCGGCAGGCAGCATGCGTAGTGGCGCGATCCAGGCCGCTCGGATGATGCGATCGAAGAACGACGGCGACGGCTCGGGGCGGACAAGTTTCGGGCGGATGAGGGCCGCAAAGCCGATTCTGAGACCGAGATAGAGCAGCAGAATGCCGGTGGCGAGCGCGGTCAACTCGAAGGACTTGCGCTTCGCCCAGCCGAGCCAGTCGCCGCCATAATACTTGAAGCGGTTGACGACCGTGTCGAGGCGCTCGCGCGAGTCGCGCCAGACGCCGGGCAGCGCCGGACTGTCGCGCCGCTCGAGCAGATTGCGTGTGAATAGCTGGTAGCGGATGACCGTGATGCGGTCGATCAACTGCTTGGCGCGGACCCAGGCAAGCTCGGTTGTCTTGACGGCGCCATCGAGGGCCCCCGCCAGCGCATTGAGACGTGCGCGCTCGGCTGCGACGGTCGGCGATTCAGGGGGCTGATCCTTGCCCGGCGGTGGTCCGAGCTTGTCGATCTGGCCCTTCACCTCGGCGAGCTTGGGACGAAGCGTCTCGGCTTCGGATGTAGAATCGTAGATGATCTTCTCGACGTCGGCGCGCAACCGCTGCAACTCGCTTTCCAGCTCTTTCAGCTGCTGAATCGACTTCTCGGCGGTCTCGACGCTGCGCGAGAGGCGCAGAATCGGCTCGTAGATCTCCGGCGGGAGCGGGTTGACGGCTTCGGCTGCCGGTGTGACTGGAGTAGCGGAGGGGGGAGCCGGAGTAGCGGGGGCCGGTGTTGCAGGTTGAGCTGGTTGTTGCGCAAGAACGCCCGCCGAATCGCCGAAAACCAGGCTCGACACGATGGCGGCGAGCGCCAGCCAGTACATCTTCTTCACTTCGAACCTCGCCGCGTTACGCAAACGAAAAGATTGACCCGACTGCGCAGCACATTACCACCCCGGTCGAGGGTGGGGATAAGTGCGCGGAAACGGGCCTGCTCAGGTGCCGCTCGGCTACTCCGCCGCCCGTTCCGGTACCCGCTGTTCGGGTGCCCGATCCGATGCTTGCCCGAAACTGCGCGGCGTGCGCGCGAACACAGGCTGCGCCGCGACGGGCTCCTGCGCCTCGACCCGCGCGCTGACGCGCCGCTCGCCGATGCCGGTCTCGACCACGACATCGACCGGCCCGCCAGTCATGATCAGATGCTCGACGTTGTCGCGTCTAATCAGCAGTAACCGCCGGCGTCCATCGACGTTCGCCTGCTCGATGATGCCGAGGCGCCGTTCCGGCCTGGCGCCGAAGATGGCAGCCGATGGTGATTGGCCATTCATATAGCCCTTGGCGACCCACATTAAGGCGACGGCGCCCAAGGCCATCAGGGCGAATACGATCAGATAGAACAGGATGTCCATGGTCGGCCTTTCGCGATCGCGGGCAATCCCGCGCGGGTTTCCTGCCGGACTCGAGAAAACGCCAAACCGGCAGCGACTCCGTAGCAGAAACTTAGGCCGAAATTAACCCTGATGATCGAGTTGTTGAGAGGAAGACGTGGAGCCGCCGTCACGGTGGCTCGGGGTGGAGGTGTTTCGTGGTGCGTGTTCCCGTGATTGGCGCTGCACGCGCGGCCGTGATGGCCCAGAATCAGCTATTCTCCCGTGCCATGAGTGGACCCAGAGCGCGGCAGCCCCAAGGCTCGACAGATGAGCCGATGACACCCGTCGCGGCCGCATTGTTCGCGATTCTGATCGTTGGCGCAGTCGGTTGCCTTGCGGCGGTGCTGATTTTCTCGGCGCGGTCGGCACAGCCGATCATCCTGGCCATGCTGGCGTTCCTCGCAATGCTCGGCACATTTTTCGTCGTCGGCCTGATGGCTGGACAGGTGCGGCTCGGCGAAAAACCGGGTGGGCTCGAACTCGCCAAGGTTGCGGCGGACAGCCTGGAAAATGGCGTTCTGATCACAGGCCAGGACGGTAAGCCGCTGTTCTACAACCGTGAATTCTGTGAGATCATCGGCGTCGACGAGAACGGCGAGCCCCGTCCGCTGGAAGTCGCGATGACTGGCGAGCCGCAGGCGGCCGAATGCCTTTTTCGCTTGATGCGTGCGGCTGAACTCGGCGAATTCCGCAGCGAAGAGTTCCGCTATCGCGGCACCGAGGCGCGCGGGCGGGCGGCCCGCTGGCTGCGTCTGGCGGTGCGGCCGGTTGTCACTGTGCCGGGCATCGACACACAGGGCCAGGTTCTCTGGCAGTTGACCGACATCAGCCGCGACCGGGCCCGTGAGGCGGAAGCGGTGCGCGGCCTCGAATCATCGCTCGCCTATTACGAGAGCATGCCGATCGGCCTGCTGGCGGCGTCGCCGGATGGCAGCATCACGCATCTCAACGACGCGTTGGCCGGTTGGCTCGGGCTCAATGCCGAAGCCGTCCGCAACCGCACGCTGAAGCTGGACGAGATCATCGTCGGCGCCGGTGGCGCGTTGTTGCGCTCGATGCTGCAACGGGCGCATGGGGCGTCGGTACGCCTGGAGCTCGACCTCGTCCGCGAAGACGGTGTCGGGCTGCCGGTGGAGATCGTCGCGACCCGGGTCACGCAAGGTCCCGAAGCCGGCGAGATCACGGCTCTGGTACTGTCGACCATAACGGCTCGCCCACGTGACGAAGCCGGAGGCGCGGAAGCCCGCTACACGCGGCTCTTTCATTCGGCGCCGTTCGGCATCGCGACCTTGGCCGAAGACGGCAAGCTGCTCACCGCCAATGCTGCCTTCGCGCGCATGTTCCCCGAACCCAACCAGATTGCAGCGGGCAACATCGGCAGCCTGATCGATACGACCGGCGATGCGGAAGCCCGCCGTGCCATCGAAGCGGCTCTGAAGGAAGCTCGTGGCGGTCGTGCGAGCCTGGCGCCGATCGAGATCACATTCGGTGCCAACCGCGAGTTCACCCGGCGCCTCTATTTGAGCCCGATCGCCTCCGCCGTGCGCCAGGGCGAGGCGGCGACTCTCTACGTCATCGACGCCACCGAGCAGAAGGCGCTGGAGCTCAAGTACGCGCAATCGACCAAGATGGAAGCCGTCGGCAAGCTGGCGGGCGGCATCGCACACGACTTCAACAACGTGCTGACCGCCATCATCGGCTTCTCCGACCTGCTGTTGCAGACGCACCGCCCGACCGACGCGGCCTATGCCGACATCATGAACATCAAGAAAGAGGCGAACCGCGCCGCCCGCCTCGTCAAGCAGCTGCTCGCCTTCTCGCGCCGCCAGACTTTGATGCCTGAAACGCTGGAGCTCGGCGAGGTCCTGACGGATCTCTCGGTGCTGCTCACGCGTCTGCTCGGCGAGCGCGTCGATCTCAAGATCGTCACCGGTCGCGACCTGTGGTTCGTGAAGGCCGACCGCACCCAGTTCGACCAGGTGCTGATGAACCTCACTGTCAACGCCAAGGACGCCATGCCGAATGGTGGCCGCCTGACGGTGCGCGCCCGCAACATCTCCGAGCGCGAGTCGCTGCGGCTGCGCCAGCAGTCCGAGGCTGTGGTCGCTGGCGAATACGTCTGCGTCGAGGTCGAGGATACCGGCACCGGCATGACGCCTGAAATCATGGCCAAGATCTTCGAGCCGTTCTTCTCGACCAAGGACGTCGGCAAGGGCACCGGCCTCGGCCTCGCCACCGTCTACGGCATCGTCAAGCAGACCGGCGGCTACGTGTTCCCCGAGAGCACGCTGAACAAGGGCACGATTTTCCGCGTCTATCTCCCGCGTCACATTCCCGAGAGCGTCGACGAGGTCGCGAGCGCCCGCGAACCGAAGAAGGAGCGCCCGCGCGATCTCACCGGCACCGGTCGCGTGCTGCTGGTCGAGGACGAGGATTCGGTGCGCAACTTCGCTGCCCGCGCACTGAAGCGGCAGGGCTACGAGGTGCTCGAAGCCACCACGGGCGCTGAAGCGCTGGAGCTGGTCGCCAAAGACAAGGGGCCGATCGACATCGTCGTCTCCGACGTGGTGATGCCTGAAATGGACGGCCCGACCATGTTGACCGAGCTGCGCAAGAAGACGCCGGATCTCAAGGTGATCTTCGTCTCCGGCTACCCCGACGACCGCTTCAAGACGGGCCTCGACCCGAATGCCCAGTTCGCCTTCCTGCCGAAACCGTTCACCCTGCCGCAGCTGGCGGCCAAGGTGAAGGAGGAGTTGGGGAGGTAGGGGGTATGGGAACTGTCACATGTATCGAAGCCGCGCCCGAGACCGCCCCGCCGGGCCTCACGCCGGAGGCACTGCAGAAGGGCGCCATCGCCTCGAAGGCGGTGATGGCGGCGCTCGGCGAGATCACCACGGTGCTGATGCGCTCGCCCGAGCTCAAGCACCATTCGCTGGCCGATCTCGAATGGCTGGCCGTGCCCGCGGTTACGACGGGGCAGTTCCTGCTGGCCGAGGCGCAGTCGAAGACGAGCGGTCTCACCGCGCCGGTGGCGATGGTGCTGTGGGCCTCGGTCTCGGCCGAGGTGGACGCGCGGCTCGCCGCCAACACCGGCGGTCCGCTGCGGCTCACGCCCGGCGAATGGCGCAGCGGCGACATCCCCTGGGTGATCGAGGCGGTGGGCGAGGCGCCGCTGGTGCAGGCGCTCCTGAAGCGCCTGCTCGCGACCGGCGCCAAAGACCGTCCGATCAAGATGCGTGCGCGGGGCAAGGACGGCAAGATGCGGGTGGCTGTGCTCGGTGATGCGACGCAGGCGGGCAACGGCGGGTCGGCTGCAACGGGCGCACATAACGGCGCTACGGCGCAACCGAAGCACTGACCAATTGGCAGGTGCTTGTGCCGCAGCGCCGGCGCCGAAGGAGTTTGGGGGAACGATGGCCGACACGGCTTCAAACAGGGCGCCGCCGGCGCCTGAGCAGCTCGCGGAGCTACTCAAGGGCCTCGACAAGTCGCACGTGGGCGCGGCGATGTCGAA
>JANLQP010000310.1:0-13526 GCA_031367895.1 Hyphomicrobiales bacterium | reverse complement strand
CCGCCGATGATATCGATGCCGTCGTCGATTATATGAGCGGTCAGCCGTTCGTCGCCAAGTCGTCCACCGTGGTCGTCGGGATTTCGACCGGGGGCTGGGCATCGCTGGCTTTGGCGTCCCGTAATTTGCCCCAGGTGCGTGCCGTCGTCAATTTCGCCGGCGGGCGTGGCGGTCATGCGTGGGGCCAGCCATCGATCATATGTGGCGCCGAGCGGCTTATCGCCGCTGCCGAAAAATTTGGTGGCGAAAGCGTCATCCCGACGTTGTGGTTGTACGCGAACAACGACAGCTATTTCAGTCCAAAACTCGCCGAGACGATGTCGGGCGCCTGGACTAGCGCCGGGGGCAAGGCAGAATTGCGCGTGTTGCCGGCATTTCGCCAGGAAGGACACGCGCTGGCAGACGATCGCGCCGGTTGGCAATTGTGGGGGTCGTACCTCGATGCCTTCCTGGCAAATTTGCCGGACAAACCAGGGCCTCTGACGGCAGAAGCCAGGTCCGTCCAATAGGCGCAGGCTGCCGCCTGCATTGCAGCACATCCGACGTGCGGTCCTACGTGCGATCCTACGTTCGATCCGGCGCGTGCTCGAGTCCTCAATCGGCAGGTGGAACAGATCAACGCGGCCGTCGGTGACCATTTGTTAACCAGTTTCGCTGAACATCCGTCAGGTTGTCAGCCCGACCCGAAGAGTCGTGGTGCGTCCGCAGTTTGCCACTAAATCGGTCCGACAAGGCCATGATCCGGCCGCGTGGAAAGCCGATTTGACCGGCAGGGATGACACTTGGGACGAGGCTCTGCCTCTGCGTCCGGCGGTTGCGTGCTAGTAGCGAGGTTTGCGTATGACACGTCCCAGTGAGTTGCTGTCGCGTCGGGATCTCATCAAAAAGTACGGCCTTGCGGCTCTGTTCCTGCAACCGGTCCTGCGCAGCATGGCCTATGCGGCCGAGACGCCGCTTTCCAGCGCGCCGCGTTACATCTTGTTCTTCAAGGGCGGCTCGTTCTATCCGAGCCGGACCAATCCGAGCAGCCTGACGAACCTCGCCGGCACGCCGATCGCGCCGTTGCAGCCGCACGCCAACGACATAATACTGTTCAAGAACATGAACATCCACGGCGGCTCACCGAAAAGCGACGGCTACCAGGAGGAGCATGCGGCCGGCATTTTCGGGTGCACCACCGGCAACCGCTACAAGTATTCCAAGAACGACGCGTACTACGCCTACACCGACCATGAGTCGATCGACGTGCGCATTGCCAGTCATTACAAGAGCCGCGCGGATCTGAAGGATGTGCCCATTGCGAGCCTCCATCTCGGCGGCGGCGCCCATTCGGACGCAGACAACGTCGGCGTCGGCAATCGCTACATCTCATTCCGCAACCGTCAGGCCGGCGACCAGCGCTATGGCAACGCCGTCGAGCCGATGCAGGATTCGGGGCAAGTCTACGACCTGCTGATGCGGACGGCAGGCAACACCTGCAACAAGATGTCCAATCAGCCGAAAGGCGACGCCGTAAAGATGGAGGCGGCGCTGACGCAGCGCTCCAGCGTCGTCGACTTCATGAAGCAGGACCTCGATGACGCGAAGCGCCGCTTCGGCATGGATAGCGAGCATGCGAGGAAGCTCGACGGTCTCGTCGAGAACCTGAGCCAATCGGAGAAGACCGTGCGCAAGTCCGAAAAGGTCGAGGCTCAGAAGGTCGCGGTAACACAGGCGGCAAAGCAGCAGTGCACGATCCCCGCCCGGCTGGCCGCAAATGGCGCCAACAAGAAGAACCTCGACGATCTCTCGCCCGTGCACGACCAGATGATCAGCATGATCAAGCTGGCGTTCGAGATGGATCTGACGCGCGTTGTGGCCTTCACGCTATCGGGCGCATCGAGCGGCCAGACCTGGCCGAGCCGCGGCGTGCACAAGGCGCACCACACGCTGGAGCACAACGGCGATGTCGATGGCCTCGTCAAGATCGACACGTACTACTCGGAAAAATTTGCAGGACTTCTGTCTGCCTTGAAGTCGGTCGATGATGGCGGCGGCAAGACCGCGCTCTACAACAGCTCCGTTTTCCTCGGCATGGAATGCTGGAGCAATTCATCCAGCGGCCACTACCTGAAGAACATCCCGTTCGTGTTCGCGGGCCAAGGCGGCGGCCGCTTCAAGACCGGCCAGATCGTCGATGCCGGCGGCCGCAACAACAACGACCTGCACATCTCCTGCCTGCGCGCAGCCGGCGTCGATACGAACACGTTCGGTCTCGCCAGCCTGTGCAAGGGACCGATCATTTGAAAGCTCATTCGAGCACGCGTTCGAGAGTCAGGCTGCCGCTATGAGAGCCGCGATGCGCCGATTTGCAGTGCTGAGCCGAAACGTCGCTGTACTCGGCGCATTGACCGCCGTCGGCATCGCTGGACCGATCGCAGGTGCTCACGCCGCCGACGGCAAGGGCGCGGCCGAATGCACGGCCTCCGCAAAAGTCTGCGAGATCGCGCGTAAGTATTTCCCGAGCGACGAGCAGCAGACGAGCCCGCGCCGCATCTTCCGTTTGACACGCGATCAGATCGACCAGACAGTCAAATACCTGCTGCCCGACTACCATACCCAGTCGGTCAAGGACGTGATGGCGAAGGACCCGCTGCAGACGAACTACGAGTTCGCGGAACTGCTGAGTTTCAACTCGGCGAACCTTGGGCCGCTCTCCGGCTGGATCAATGCCATCGCCACGCGCGTCAAGGCCAAGCCGGCGGGCGTCATCAACTGCCAGACGCAGAACAACGCCGAAGAGTGCCTTCGG
This sequence comes from Hyphomicrobiales bacterium, assembly GCA_031367895.1. Classification (GTDB taxonomy): domain Bacteria; phylum Pseudomonadota; class Alphaproteobacteria; order Rhizobiales; family Hyphomicrobiaceae. The sequence continues at coordinate 10,735 of JANLQP010000310.1, read as the reverse complement.
GACCAGTCGCGCGGCTTCATCGTGAAGGCCGTGCGCGGTGATCTACGCGGCGAAAAGGTCGAGCAGATCGTCGATTTCTACATCAAGGCGTTCAAGGCCTCGGGCCACGCCCAGGCGACCGCCGATCTCGTGGAGCTGGTGCTGTCGTCGCCGCATTTCCTGTTCCGCAAGGAGCAGGTCGACGTGCGCCGCGGCCGCCCGATCCCGGAGCAGGATCTGCAGGCACTGACCTATACGCTCGCCGACGCGCCGCCGGACAAGCTGAAGCTCGCGTCCACCAACGCACTCGAACTGCTGCAGACGCCGATCGAAACCGACAACACGGTGCAGGCCATCCTCGCCTCGAAGGAATCGCGCGAAAAACTGGTACGCTTCTTCAAGGCGTGGCTCGAGATCGCAGGACCCAGCGAGTTCACGATTTCGATCGAGGCGTTCCCGGCCTTCACCGCCAAGCTGCAGTCGGCGATGCTGGAGGAAACCGACCGGTTCCTGCGCTATCAGCTGGCGAAGAAACGGCCGACGCTCAAGGACATCACGCAATCGACAGACGGTTTCGTCTCGAAACCGCTGGAGCCGCTCTACGGCACGGCGGCAGCCGATTCGGCCGGCACAAAGCCCGTCAAGCTCGATCCGACGAAGCGCTTCGGCATTTTCTCGCAGCCGGCGCTGATTGCCTCTCATTCGGGTCCATCCGAGACGCGGCTGATCAAGCGCGGTGTCTTCTGGGTGCGCAAAGCCATGTGCATGGAGATGGAACCGCCGCCGCAGGGCCTCGACATCTCGCTCTACGAGACGAAGGAAGGCACCGAGCGCCAGAAAGTCGAGGACGGTACGCAGGGCAAGGCCTGCATCGGCTGCCACAAGGTGATCAACCCATTCGCGTTCTTCCAGGAGAACTACGGCGCACTCGGTGATTGGCGCCAGGAAGACAACAAGCTGCCGATCGACGCCAGCATCAAGATCGATTTCCTCGACGAGCCACCGGTGACGACAAGGACGCCCGTGGAGGCGCTAAAAGTGTTCACCAGCTCGGCGATGTTCAAACAGTGCTTCGTGCGCCAGCTGTTCCGCTTCTACTTGGGCCGCAACGAGGAGCCCTTCGACGACCAGCTGCTACGGCGGATGTACGTGGCCTTCGCGGAGAACGACGAGCAGGACATTCTGAAGCTTGTCGACGTGCTGGCAGCGTCGGACCGCATCAAGCGGCATTAACGCAAGTCGTTGGGGTCAGACCCAACACGCACGCCCACCAGATCACAGCCTCCAAACAGTGCTGCCCCCGGGCTCCGATTCGATGCGCCTTCAGCAATGCGCACACCGCGCTTGCAACGCGCCGCCGCGCATTGCACCTTCGCAGTCATGCGAGGCTCGAGCGCGGATAGGCACATGGCGAACCACGAGTTGATCCTGAAAGGCGGGCGGGTGATCGACCCGTCGCAAAAAATCGATGGGCTTTCGGACGTGGCGTTCGCAGGCGGCAAGGTATCCGCGATCGGCCGAGCCTTAAAACCCGGCCCCGCGACCGAAGTGCGCGACGTCACGGGCTACATCGTCTCGCCGGGACTGATCGATCTACACACCCACGTCTACTGGGGCGGCACCTCGCTCGGCATCGACGCGGAGGAGTTCTGCCGAACGTCGGGCGTCACCACGGCAATCGATACCGGCAGCGCCGGTCCAGGCAACTTCAAAGGCTTCCGCCGCCACGTCATCGAGCGCTCGGAAGTGCGCATCCTCGCCTACCTGCACGTCTCGTTCGCCGGGATCTACGCTTTTTCGAAGACGATCATGTACGGCGAAAGCCAGAGCATGCACCTGATGGCGCCGCGTGACGCGGTTGCGGTAGCGGAAGCGAACCGCGACGTCATCGTCGGCATCAAGGTGCGCGTCGGCCTGCACGCCTCGGGCGACCAGGGCACGGCGCCGCTGAATGTCGCGCTGCAGGTGGCGGACGAGGTCGGCATGCCGCTGATGTGCCACATCGACCACCCGCCGCCGTCCTACGAAGCCGTGCTCGACATGCTCCGGCCCGGCGATGTGCTGACGCACGCGTTCCGTCCGTTCCCGAATGCGCCGATCACGCGCCAGGGCAAGGTCAAGCCGGCGGTTCTCGAAGCGCGCAAACGGGGCGTGCTGTTCGACATCGGCCACGGCGCCGGTTCGTTCTCGTTCAAGACGGCGCGCGCCATGCTGGCGAACGGCTTCTATCCGGACACGATCTCGTCGGACGTGCACACGCTCTGCATCGACGGCCCGGCGTTCGACCAGGTGACGACGATGTCGAAATTCCTGGTGCTCGGCATGCCGCTGCCGGAGGTGATCAGGCAATCGACCATCAACGCCGCGCACGCGCTGCAAAGGCCAGAGCTTGGCTCCTTGAAACCGGGCTCGGTCGGCGACGCGACGATCCTCTCGGTGCAGGAGGGCACGTTCGATTACGTCGACGTGCTCGGCGAGCATCTCATGGGCGACAAAAAGATCGTCGCCGAGGCAACCGTGGTCGGCGGCCAGTGGTGGCATCCAAAGCGCGGCGGCAAATTCGCGAAGGTGGCTGCGACAGAGGCAGCTAAGGCGAAATGATCCCGGAGCCGCCACTCACCGCGTCCATCGCCCGGGGAGTGCTGCGTGCTCGGAGTCTGGCAGGCCTTCGGCCAAAGCGCGCTCGAGGCCGGCGGCGCCAGCCTGGTTCGCGACATCCTCTGGCACCACCCACATGACGTAGTTCGACGACAGGATGGTGCTGCGGCAGGCGAGGCGGCCGGCGGTGGCGCGGCAATCCGCCGGTGCGCCGATCATCTGCGCCTCGCGGCGGTCGTGGCGCATGACGCGCATGTCGATCGGCTGGACTGCGGCCGGTAGCGCGCCGAGTTCGAGCCCACGGAACACGCAGCCGAGCGAGTTGGAACAGGCGCCAGCACGGGCACCGAACGTGCTGCGGAAACCGAGCGCACGGCGGCCGGGCAGGAAGGTTGCCGGCGCATCGGTGCCGTTGCTGACGAAGCAGCCGTCGCCGTTGCAAAGCAGCGGATCGGCCGTCTTGTTGTGCCGGCGGATACCGCGGTTGCCGGGTTCCATCAGCAGCAGGACGGTGACTCGGGTTGCGCTCGAGCCCGATTGCGGGACTTGCACGTCCGCGCCGCCGGAATGGAGACTGTGCGTGCCGAAGGACGGCGCGCCAAGGGAGGGCGTCGGGCCACCGAGGCCGGCGGGCGCTTGCGGTACTACAGGCTCCTGTTTCGGTCGTTCGGCGGTGACGGTCCGGCGGTCTTGGGCCTCGCGCTGCTCACGGGCCTGTTTCAGGCGCTCGAGGACACGCTGTGCCTCGGTGTCGCGTTCGGCGGCCATGGCCTGCGATCTTGCTTGCGCTTGCGCCTCGGCCTGACTGGCCTCGGCAACACGACGGTCCTCGGAAGCCTTCGCTTCGGCCACACGGCGCTCTTCAGCGATTTTGCGATCAGCGGCGGCTTTGGCTTCGGACGCTTTTGTCTCGGCAGCGCGGCGATCTTCTAGAACCTTGGCCTCTGCGACCTTGCGGGCTTCCTCGATCCGCTTGGCTTCGGCAATGCGACGCTCTTCGGCGTGTTTCAGTTCAGCGGCCTTGCGCTCAATCTCATCTTTTTGATCAGCGATCCGGCGCTCCTCTGCCGCTTTCGCTTCGACGGCCTTGCGGACGTCATCGGCGCGCTTTGCCTCGGCGGCCGTGCTGTCTGCCAGCTGGCGCTCTTCGGCAGCCTTCGCCTCGGCTGCCTTTTGTTCCTCGGCTGCCTTCTCGGCCATCTCGGCATCGGCACGCGCCGTTTCGAGCGCCACGCGGCGGGCGTCCGCCTCGGCCTTGGCTGTCTCCAGCATTTCGGCCTCGTCAGCCTTGCGCTGCACCTCTTTCAGGCGCTTTTCAGCAGCGGCTTTCTGCTTGGCCTCCGCGGCCTTCTTGGCGGCCGCCGCTTTCGCGGCAGCCTCTTTTGCAGGGCGATCAGCCTCGGCCGAGAACTTCTCGGCGATGCTGTGGCCGGGCTGGTTTTGCGCCCATGCTCCGGTTAGCCAAATCGTATGAATCGAAAATCCGATTGCTGCCAATGCCAGCACTCGAACGCCTGCAGCCGCCTCGCGCATGCGCCAATCTCCCGGTGCTACCCAACCCGACCACCGCGCCGTTGCCAAACACGCCGTAGTCCCCGTTCCTGGTGTCCCGTCTCGCAATTGCCGACGACTTCGCAGCGATCTCTTCCGGCACATACGAGACGGGACACTGGACAAATCATTTGCATCGTGTGGTGCTTATCCCGCAATTGCCGACATCGGCGCTTGCTGCGAACTCTGGTCGGCAATTGCGGGATAAGCACCACACTGCTGACCGTCGTCCAGGATTTGGGCATTAAAGCGGATGCCACCTGAACCGGGCTTGAACGAGCCTCACTTTTCTGTCGCAATTAGGTTTTGCAACCCTTCACGGTAGGTGGGATAGGCCAGCTGCACGCCGAGGTCGTGGCGCATGCGGGTGTTCGAGACGCGCTTGGACTCACCATAGAAGCTGCGCGCCATAGGAGTGAGTTCGGCGGTTTCGAAGGGGATGGCGGGCGGCGGCGGCACGCCCAGCAGGTTGGCAGCGAACAGCACCACGTCCTCGGGCGGGCAGGGTTCGTCGTCCGACACGTTATAGATAGAGTGGCTGCCATGCCCGCGCACGGACGCCGCCACGGCCGTCGCGATATCGGCGACGTGGATCCGGTTGAAGACCTGGTTCGCCTTGATGATCCGCCGCGCCGTGCCCGCCCGCACGTTGTCGATGGCGCTGCGGCCGGGACCGTAGATGCCGGGCAGGCGGAACACGACGACGCGCTTGCCGGCGTTCCGGCCAAGGTCCAGCCAAGCGTTTTCGGCCGCGAGGCGGCGGTGGCCACGTTCCGATCCCGGGTCCGCCGGCGTATCCTCGTCGACGAGACCGCCCTGATGGTCGCCATAGACGCCGACGGTTGAGAAATAACCGATCCATGCGATGCCCGGCGCTCGGGCGATGTCGGCGCCGTGGTGCAGCAGAACGGGATCGCCGCCGGTGCCGGGCGGGATCGACAATAGAATATGCGTCGCCTGACCGACTGCCGCCCGCACAGCGTCCGATGGTGCGGTGCCGTCGAAAACGAGCCCGGTCCAGCCGGACGCGGCGATCGCAGCAGCACCTTCCGCCGAACGCGACGTGCCCGTGATGTGGCCACCCTCCGCGGCAACCTGTTCGGCCAGCGCGCGCGCGCTGTAACCAAGGCCGAAGCAGAACAGTCTGATGGCGCTGGTCATGGCGAAAGCTCCGCTTGCCATTCTTGTTGCACGTCGGCGTCCGTCTCGTTGGCTCGATGCTGCGCGCCAAGTGCCGCCAAGGCCGCACGCCCGATCAACCGCCCAAGCGCCCACACGGCGGCGCCACGCACCAGCGGTGAGGCATCCTGCAGCAACGGGAAAACGCGGCCGGCCAGCGCCGGATCGCCGGAGTTGCCCGCAGCGATCAGCACATTGCGAATGAAGCGCTCGCGCCCGGTTCGTTTAACCGGCGTACCCGCGAACCGCGTTCGAAAACCGGCATCATCCAGCGCCAGCAGTTCCGCAAGCGGTGGGCTGTCGGTCTCGGGGCGCGCCCTGAGCTTCGCCTCGCGGCCGGCAACCGCGAACTTGTTCCATGGGCAAACCGCCAGGCAATCGTCGCAGCCGAAGATGCGGTTGCCCATCAGCGGACGCAGCGCGCGGTCGATCGGCCCCTTGTGCTCGATGGTCAGGTACGAAATGCAGCGCCGCGCGTCGAGCTGGTAGGGTGCCGGGAACGCCGCCGTCGGGCAGACGTCGAGGCAGCGCTGACAACTGCCGCAATGGTCGCTTTCGGGCGCATCCGGCGGAATGTCGGCCGTGGTCAGGATGGCGCCGAGGAACAACCACGAGCCGTGGCTCCGCGACACGAGATTGGTGTGCCGTCCCTGCCAGCCGAGCCCCGCCAGTTGGGCAAGCGGCTTTTCCATCAGCGGTGCGGTATCGACGAACACCTTGACCTCCGCGCCGGTCAACGCCACCAGCCGCCGTGCCACCTGCTTCAGCCGCGGCTTGATGATCTCGTGATAATCCTTCCCCTGCGCGTAGACCGAGATAGCACCGCGCCAACGTTGCTCCAGCACCGCGAGCGGGTCGTGCCCCGGCGCGTAGCTCATGCCGAGCATGATTGCGGTCCGCGCTTCCGGCCACATCGCAGTCGGGTGTCCACGGCGATCGGCCGTCGCCGCCAGCCAGTCCATGTCGCCGTGACTGCCGGACGCGACGAAAGCTGCGAGGCGTGTGGTGGTCTCAGGGGGCAGGTCGTCAACCCGCGCGATACCGACGGCGTTGAAGCCGAGCGCAGCTGCCTCCGCGGCGATCTGCTCGCGCAGGCCGGCCTTATTCTCTCCAGCGGAATCGGCGGCCGATGTGGTGTCAGAACCCTTGCCCGCACCGTTCACCACGATCACCTTCCATCGATCAAGGTCTGACACCGCACGCACTCTTCTCCATTGCCTCGTTGGCGGTTCGGTGCGACACGCAGGGAACCGACCACGCCCGCAACACTTGAAGACACAAAGGCCGCCATGTCGCAATCCGCCATATTCTTCCCTGTCCTCGTGCAGGCTCTGTTGTCGCTTCTGCTCTTGCCGGTCATGGGCCGCGCCCGCGCCCGCTCGATGCGTGAGTTCAAGCAGAACCTCACCGACAAAGACGTGGAACTCGGCCAGAACAAATGGACAGAAGAGGCAAGCAAGGTCGCGAGCAACTTCAAGAACCAATTCGAGGTGCCGGTCCTTTTCTTTGCCGTTGTCGCCTTCGCGCTCATCTACAAGCAGGCCGACGGGCTGATGACCGGCCTCGCCTGGGTCTTTGCCGTCTCGCGGCTGGTGCATACGGCAATCCACATCGGACCCAACGTCGTCATGTGGCGCGCTGTTGCATATCTGATCGGCGCCGTTGCCGTGCTCGCCATGTGGCTTGTGCTCGGTTTCCGACTTTGGACGGGAGTATAACGCGTGCGTCCTGGAGCCCGTATCACCGCCGCCATCGAAGTTCTCGATGAGGTCCTGCTGAAACATCGTCCTGCCTCGGAAGCACTCTCCGACTGGGGCAAGGCGCACCGGGTGGCCGGCAGTGGCGACCGCTCCGCCATCGGCAGCCTCGTCTATGACGCGCTCCGCCGTCGCTCCTCGATCGCGTGGGCCTTCGAGACGGACGCATCGCGGGCGTTGGGCGTGGGCGCCGCAGCCCAGGCGTTCGGCATCGCGCCGGACGCAGTCGCAGCTCTCTGCGACGGCAGCCAGCACGCGCCCGCTCCCCTGACCGAGGCCGAGCAGCAGGCGCTGACTCGCGCCCTCGACGCGGCGCCGCCGCACATCCAGGCCGACGTGCCTGAGTGGCTGTGGCCGACATTCTCCGCGACGTTCGGTGAGAACGCCATCGCCGAGGGCAAGGCGCTGACCAGCCGCGCGCCGACGGATCTGCGCGTCAATACGATCAAGTCCTCGCGTGAGCGGGTGGTGAAGGCGTTGACCTCGTTCGGCGTGGTCGAGACGAAGTATGCGCCGCTTGGGCTTCGCATTCCGGCGCCGATCGGCCCCGGCCGCACGCCGAACCTGCAAGCCGAGGCCGCCTTCCAGGCCGGATGGTTCGAGGTTCAGGACGAGGGTTCGCAAATCGCTGCGGCCATGACCGGCGCGGGACCGCGCATGCAGATCCTCGATATCTGCGCAGGCGCCGGCGGCAAATCGCTGGCCATGTCGGCGGCACAGAACAGTACCGGGCAGATCTATGCCTACGACAACGACCGCCTGCGCCTCAAACCCATCTTCGACCGCATGAAGCGTGCCGGCGCCCGCAACATCCAGGTACTCCGCGCCCGCGACCGGGACGCGCTCGAGGCGCTCGGCCCGCGCTTCGATGTCGTGCTGGTCGATGCGCCGTGTACCGGCACCGGCGTCTGGCGTCGGCGTCCGGAGGCCAAGTGGAAGCTGAAGGCGCCGAGCATCGTCAACCGGCTGCGCGACCAGCAGGAAGTGCTGACGATGGCAGCGCCGATGGTGAAGCCGGGGGGCTCTCTCGTCTATGTCACCTGCTCGATCCTGCCGGAGGAGAACGGCGGCCAGGTCGCCGATTTCATCAAGACGCATCAGGATTTTGTGATCGAGCCGGCGTCAGAGGTCTGGCGCCGCACGCTCACTGGTGAGCCGCCGCGCTCCGCCGATGGCCGCAACGATTCGCTGCTTCTTACGCCCCACCAGCATCAAACCGACGGCTTCTTCGTCGCCGTCCTCCGACGGCAGACGAGCTGATGCGGACGCCTCCCGCGGGCCATACAAAAAATGTTGTGGCGACAGTCCGATTTCACGAGATTCGCGTTTGACATGTGTCGGCAACATACTATGTGTCGTCGTGCTGAGACCAAAGGGGTCTCGTTTCAAGTGCCGGCGCGTTCGATGATTTAGGAGCGTCTCACTCCTGCGTTACAAGTGCCGGTCTCTCGAGGAGGACTTTCGTCCATCATGGCACTGGCTTCGAAGCCGAAGCGACCGAAACGCGCGCCTCAGCGCTCATGTCTCGGTCCTGTCGCCGATCTCGAATCACATCTCCCAGCCGAGTGGTGGCGCAAGCTTTTCAACGCGCTCTACGTGAAGACCGACGGCGATGTCGTCGAAAACTCGGAGAATACCCGCCGCGAAGTGGACTTCATCGTCTCCGCAGCGGCCATCCAATCCCATAGCCAGATCCTCGATCTCTGCTGCGGCCAGGGCCGCCACTGCCTGGAGCTCGCCAAGCGCGGCTTCAAGAACGTGATGGGCGTCGACCGTTCGCGCTACCTGATCCGCCTCGCAAAGAAGCGGGCGCAGAACGACGCGCTGCAGGTCGTCTTCAAGGAAGGTGACGCGCGCAATCCCAAGCTCGCCGAGAACAGCTTCGACTGCGTTGCCATCATGGGCAACTCGTTCGGCTATTTCTCGAACAAGCTTGACGACGAGAAGGTGTTGACTACGGTCGGCAAGATCCTGCGTCAGACCGGCCAGTTGGTGCTCGACATCACGGACGGCGCACACATGGCGGAGCACTTCGAGCGCCGTTCATGGGAGTGGATCGACGAACACCATTTCGTCTGCCGCGAACGCTCGATCAGCAAGGAAGGCGACCGGCTCATCTCGCGTGAGGTCATCGTCAATGACGAGACCGGCGTGATCGCCGACCAATTCTACGCCGAGCGCCTCTATACCCGCGCCAGCATCACGAAGCTGCTCGAGAAGACCGGCTTCCGCAATATCCGCCATCACGGCACCGCCGAGGCTGTGTCCGACCGGGATCAGGATCTCGGCATGATGGCGCGCCGCATCCTGCTGACGGCGGATGCGCCGCAACTGCCTGTCCGCAAGATCCGCGGCAAGCTGCAGCAGCTCGACGTCACCGTGCTGATGGGCGATCCACGCCTGCCGGACGCTGTGAAGCGGAACGGCGCGTTCAATCCGGAAGACCTCGACACCATCCGCAAACTCAAGGATGCGCTGTCGGAGCTGCCGGCCTACCGGTTCCGTTTCCTGAACAACCACGCCACGCTGGAGCGCGATCTCTCGGAGCTGAAGACGGACCTCGTCTTGAACCTCTGTGACGAGGGCTTCAACAACGACCCGTTCAAGGAGCTGCACGTCCCGGCGCTGCTGGAGATGCTCGGCATTCCCTACACGGGTGCGGCGCCGTCGGCGTTGGCTGCCTGCTACGACAAGGGCCTCGTCCGTGCCGTCGCGCATTCGCTCGACGTGCCGGTGCCGCTCGAGACGTACGTGCGTCCGGGCGACCAGGGCGCGACACTTCCCTCCGTGTTCCCGGCTATCCTTAAGCCCAACTGCGGCGACAGCTCGCAGGGCATCACCAAGGACGCGGTCGTCCACAACGAGCGTTCGCTTCTCGACTACCTCGACCGCCTGCGGACGGAGTTCCCGCGCCGTGGCGTGTTGGTGCAGGAGTTCCTGACCGGCGCCGAGTATTCGGTCGGCCTCGTCGGCAATCCGGACATCGGCGTGCGCGCACTGCCGCTGCTCGAGGTGGACTACAGCAAGCTCGCTCCGAACCTGCCGCAGATCCTCGGCTATGAGTCGAAGTGGGAGCCGGACAGCCCCTACTGGACCCAGATCAGCTACCACGAGGCGACGCTGCCGGATCACATCCAGCAGCAGCTGATCGAGCACTCGGCCCGCTTGTTCGAGCGGCTCGGTTGCCGCGACTACGCCCGGTTCGACTATCGCGCCGATGCGAAGGGCGAGATCAAACTGCTCGAGGTCAATCCGAACGCCGGTTGGTGCTGGGACGGCAAGCTCAACATCATGGCCGGCTTCCAGGGCATGCGGTACACGGAGCTGCTGCATCAGATCCTGTCGGCGGCAGAGGAGCGGCTCGGCATCGTCGCGAAGCCGCAGGCGGCCATCGCCGGCAACGGGGTGGTGCATGCTCCGATCGCCGGAAATGTGCTGCACGCTTCGGGCTCGTCGCAGGGCTGAGCGGCGTGACCGGTTTGCAAGATCTGGAGGGCGCGGCAGCAAGTCTGCCGCGCCCATCGGTATTATTGGGGGTGGGGCGTGGTCCGGGGTGTAGTGCGGTAGGTCGGTGTGAACGGGCCCGGGCAGTGCGCTTGGATGGAACGGTGAAACCCCTGAAGTACGACGCGGTCGCGGCCAAGTCGTCGGACCACACGAGCGGACTGGTG
>JANLQP010000402.1:0-1969 GCA_031367895.1 Hyphomicrobiales bacterium | reverse complement strand
GCCGCGCGCATGCCCTGCGCACCCTTGGCATGCAGTGCGCGCGGCCAAGGCGTTGGGAATCGCCGGGCTCATTGCCGCCGTCGACAAGTTCTGGGCCGAGGGGTTGTCGTTGATCAGCGCGAGCCTCGAACGGTTCTCGAGCGGCGCCATTCTGACCGGCCTGCAGAAGTGGTTGCTCGGCAGCCACTATGACGCCTGGGCCGGCCGCACCGTGATCTTCTCCTGGGATTTCATCTTTCTCGCGGCCGGTGCCATCACCGGCATGCGGGTCTGCGCCACGATGCTCGTCTCCGGCACACTGTGCTGGGCCGTGGTCGTGCCCATCCTGCAGGCAAAAGGCGTCATTACCGGAACGGGCTTTACCGCTATCGTGCAGTGGACGCTCTGGTTCGGCGCCTCGTGCATGGTGGCCTCGGGCCTGTTGAGCTTTGCCCTGAGCTGGCGCACGGCAATGCGGGCATTCCGCGATCTCGGAGGTATGGTCTCATTGCGCACCGGGGTCAGGGTCGAGCCGAGCCCCATCGATGCCATCGAGGCGCCGATGAGCTGGTTTGCGGCCGGTCAGCTCGTATCGCTCGCCGCACTCGCCTGGCTCGGGCACGCGAGCTTCGGCATGCCGGTCTGGCAGAGCGTCCTCGCGGTGGCGCTGTCCTTCGTGCTGGCACTCGTGGCCTGCCGGGTGACCGGCGAGACCGACACCACGCCGGTCGGTGCCATGGGCAAGGTCACGCAGCTCACCTTCGGCGCGCTGAGCCCCGGCAATATCAATGTCAACCTGATGAGCGCCAACATCACAGCCGGTGCCGCCACGTCGGCCGCCGACCTGCTCGGCGACTTGAAGAGCGGCTACTTGCTCGGCGCCAACCCCCGGCAGCAGTTTCTTGCGCAATTTGCCGGCATCTTCGTTGGCACCATCGTCACCGTGGTGACGTTCGCGGCATTGGTGCCGAATGCCCAGGTGCTCGGCACCGATCAGTTCCCGGCCCCTGCCGCACAAACCTGGGCGGCCGTTGCCGTCGCGCTCGGCAAAGGCCTCTCCGCGCTCGAACCCGTCAAGGTCTGGTTGATCCTTGCCGGCAGCCTCGTTGGCGTGCTGCTGACCTTGGCGCCGGTGCTGTTTCCGAAATATCAGGACTATCTGCCGTCCGCTACCGCCTTCGGCCTCGCCTGGGTGTTCCACTGGTACTACGGGTTCTTGTTCTTTCTCGGCGCCATGCTTGCGCTCGCAGTCGAGCGGCGGCGACCAAAACTGGCCGAGGAGCTCACACTTCCGGTCGCGTCGGGCGTCGTCGCCGGTGGCTCGCTCATGGGCGTGCTGCAGGTGTTCTGGGCCAATGGCGGCAGCATCCTGGGGAAACTGTTCGGTGGCTAGTTCTCCCCGGTTTGGCGGATCATCGCAACGCTGGCGCAACGATGGCCGTGATCAGCTCCTTCACAGCGACGTGTGTCGAAAAAGCAATCGTCGCAGCCGACGTGGTGATGGGCCTGGTCTCCGTCGAAGCCGCACGGCGCGACTACCTTGTGGCTGTCTCGGTCGACGGCATCCTCGATACCGCCGGCCCGCTCGTATCGATCCGGAACGAGGGCGGGTAGCGATCGGTCCACTGCTTGTGTCTTGCGGCTCTGCGAGCACCGCATTTCTCACGGATCATATTCGCACTGCCGGCGGGATCCACTCCGTCATGGCGAAGTAAGAGCGCGTCCCGGGACGTGATGCAGTAGGTGGGGCAGCGAGCTGGAAGGAACACGGCGCGTTCCCTGACGGCTTGGAGCAAAAAGCGAGATTTTCTCAACGATCTGGTGAGCGGATATCCTTTGTCCGACCGACTTTGATGCCACCTCTGTTGTCGCTTCAAACAACAGGCGCGGACTTGTGAAATACTCTATAGCTGGCGCGGACTTCGGAAGGAGGACTGTCATGAGCTATGCCGCACTTCGCCGGACTTCGGACTCTATCGGACTCTACCTT
>JANLQP010000168.1:0-17930 GCA_031367895.1 Hyphomicrobiales bacterium | reverse complement strand
GCGCGTGCAGAAGGCGTTTACGGACATGGGCGTGATGAAGTACGCGACCACCGATGCCGCGGCGATGCTGGAGAAAGACGCGCAGGTGGCCGAAGAGTTCGACCGGCAGATGAAGGAGGGGTGGAAAGCAACCGCCTGACCGGTGTCCGGGGGGATGGCAGCAATTGCTTCTTCGAGCCCGATTCGCCCCGCAGTAATGCGGCTACGATTCGAAGTCCGTGCCTAAGCCTTCTTCGGCCAGGGCCTTCTCGAACTTCGGATCGAGCTTCGCGCACTCCGTTACAAGGCGCCCGCGCTCCATGCGCGCGAGCTTCTCGCTTACGGCTACCTGGATGGCGCGGATCGTGAGGGGCCATAGACTGACCTACCCTTTCAGCCGAACCAGTCTTTTGGCAGGAAGTCGCCCTGGGCAAATCAGTTCGAGTTTCAACCGGAAACTACTGGCCGCATATGCCTACGTGATACGCCGGTCCTTTGTCCATTCGTCGTACCGCCGCAACCGCTGAACCAACTCCGCGTGCTCCTTGAAGCTCATCCAATTGTCGAATTCGCGCAACGTCTTGACACGCACTTTCAAGGCGCCTCCGCGCGCATAAGGATATTTGTTGAGGAGCGTGGGATTCTGCGCTAGCGCTTCGTTGACCTCGATTACCTCGCCCGTCACCGGCGAGAGAAGGTCAAATGATCTCCGGTAGCTGTCGAGCCAGCCCGCGGCAATTCCCTTGGTCAAGCTGTCACCTACCTTGTGCAAATCCACGGACAAAATGTCACCGAGGTTGCGTTGACCAAATTCCGTTAGACCGAGCGCAACCACATCCTTGTTCCCATCTTCCACGCGCGCCCATACGTGTGATCCCGCAAAGCGGAGGTCGTAAGGGGAGTAAGTGCTGAGGCGAGGTTCCTCCTTGGCTTTGCGCGGGCAAAACGGTGTTGCGACGACATGCCCCTTGCATTTTTTGCCTCGAATGTCGATCTCGATCTCTGTTCCGATCGCGGCGTGCTCCGCGCCTACGTAACCCAGTCCGAGATTGCGACCGACCAGACTCGGCGACAAGGGCCCACTCGACACCCGCCCGATCTGACTTCCACCCCTGAAGATCGGGTATCCGTTTCGAATCGTGAAGTGTCCCTGCACTTCGAGGCCCACCAGCTTGCGGCTCACCCCATTTGTCTTTATCCGTGCCAATGCCTCCTTCCCTACGAAGTCCTTAGAGAATTTAACCACCCATCCAAGTCCCGCTTCGAACGGACTGGTCTGCGCGTCCATGTCGTTTCCATTCAACAGATACCCCGCCTCCGTCCTCAGGCTTTCGCGCGCCGCTACACCGTGCGGCAGAATCCCTAATGGTCGACCTGTCATCAGAAACTCATCCCAGACCCACGGTGCCAACTCGCGAGCAACCATGATCTCGTAGCCGCGTTCACCTGTGTAGCCGGTGCGGCTAATGAGACATGGCACCTCGGCGTGCTCGGTATGGATGATTGTTTGCACAAACCAATAGTATTGAAGATTCGAGAGATCCGCCTTGGTGATTCGCTGAAGAACTTCTCTCGATTCCGGTCCCTGTAGCGCAAGCAGGGCCGTGTCGGTGGAAATGTTGCTCACTTTCACATCCATTCCCTGCGAATGTTTCACTACCCATTGATAATCCTCGTCCGTCTTGGTCACATTGACGACCCACCGGAAGTGCTCGGTGGTCAGCCGGAAACATACCAAGTCGTCGATGACCATGCCGTTCTCAGCGCACATTACCGAATACAAAGCCTGATTGGGTGAGAGCTTGGTGGCATCGTTCGTGATCAGTTTTTGCACCAACGCAAGCGCGTCAGGGCCCTCGAAATCGATCTCTCCCATGTGCGACACATCGCATAGTGTGACGCCCTCGCGCGTCGCCTGATGCTCAGCAGCGTGGCCCTGATACTGCATAGCACGCGCAACTCCCTTCAGGTTGATGACCTCGGATGCATCACGGATATGGCAGTCATACAAGGATGTGTGCTTCATGGTTTCGTGTCTCCTTTTATCGCTTCACAGTGAGCTTTTGTCAGATTGCCGGGGTGGCTGTCGCTCTGCGCGATTCCGCGATTTTTTCGACCGCACTACGCTCTGCGGAGGCGATGGTGTTCACCAGCAGCATGGTCACCGTCATCGGGCCTACGCCGCCGGGCACCGGCGTAATGTGGGAAGCCTTCTCCCGCACGCCTGCAAAATCGACGTCACCGACCAGTTTGCCGTCGGATAGACGGTTTATGCCCACATCGATTACGACCGCGCCGGTGCGGACCATCTGCGGGAGGATCAGGTTAGGCTTCCCGGCTGCTACTACGAGAATATCCGCCAGAATGGTGAATTGGGCCAGGTCACGCGTCTTTGCGTGGCATATGCACACGGTGGCGTCGCGTTGCATCAGCATCAGCGCCATCGGCTTGCCGACGATGTTGCTCGCACCTACGACTACGACGTTCTTTCCCTCAATCGGAATATTTTCATATTCAAGCAGCTTGACGACTCCGTACGGCGTGCAAGGTGGAAATACCGTGTCGCCAATGACCAGCCCGCCTACGTTATAGAGATGAAAGCCATCCACATCCTTGGCGGCGGAAATCACGCGCAGCACTTTCGCGACCGCGAACTGCGGCGGCAGCGGGAGTTGCACGAGAATTCCATGGATGTCGGCGCGCTGATTGAGCTCTGCGATGATCTGAATCACGGCATTGGGATCGGCATCAGAGGGGAAGTCGTAACGGATCGAGCGAATACCGACGTCGGCGCAGGCGCGTATCTTGTTGCGCACATAAACTTCCGACGCCGGATTGGATCCGACCAGGATGACGGCCAGACCCGGGGTGACGCCGTCCGCCGCCAGGCGCGCGACACGCGTTTTGCATTCCTCCCGGATGCTGACGGAGACCTTTATGCCATCGATGATTTTCGCGGTCATTCGAAACCCAATTGCGCCCGCCTAGAGACCCATCTGCGCGATCAATGCTTTCGTTAGCGGGTCCTTGGCGTTGCCGAGGCGATCAGTGACATCGAAGTGGTTGTCTCCCGGAGTCGCGACGTACTCCGCCTTGACGCCGTGCAGTCTAAGGCGCGCCGCGTACTCAAGCGATTGCCAGTGAAACAGGTCTGGTTCGATGCCGCCGACCGCGACGATCGAAGATCCCTTAGCCACAGGGGGCAGGTACATCGGGCTCATGGCGACGGCTTCCTCGGCCGTCAGCCGGATGTCGGGCTGCAGTTGGGAGTGGCGGTGCGGCTCGATTGCAAATAACCCGCTCAAGGGCGCAGTGCCCTTGATCAGATCGTTCGGCAGACCATCCTCCTTAGACCAGTCGGTGGCAATCAACATGCCGGTGAGGTGACCGCCGGCTGAGTGTCCGGAGACGTAGATCTTCTTCGGATCACCGTTGTACTGGGTGATGTTCTTGTAGACCCAGATGATCGCGCGCCGCACCTGATGGACTATGTCGGTGATCCTGACCTTCGGGCAAAGATCGTAATTGAGGAGCACTACAGTCGCGCCGGCAGCGACCATCGGAGCTGCAATGTGGCTGTAGACGTGCTTGTCAAGCGAGCGCCAATAGCCACCGTGGATGAACACGTGCACGGGCGCGTCCTTGCGTGCCGCGGGAAAGACATCAAGAGTCTGTCCTAACGTGTCGCCGTAAGGTACATCGATCTTGCAGGCGAGCTCCTTACGCACCAGCGCACTCCGCTCGGCCGACTTCTGTACATACTCCTCCGCGTTTGTCACCGTCAGGCGCGGCAATTACTGGAGGTTGATTTCTTCGATCTGCCCTTCGGTTAGGATCTTATCCATTGCGTTCCTTTCAGAAATATCCATTGAAGCTGCGCCCCTGGGTTAGGCCCTCACTCGTGCACTCTTGGGGTCGTAGAATGGGGCGAGCTGCAGAGTGGCGGGGATGCGCGCTCCCGCGATTTCGACTTCGGCCTTGACTGATGCCAGTGCATCCGGTGTCACCCCGCCGAGGATGCGTACGTAGCCCATTCCTAGGCTCGCGTTAACACGGTGGCCATAGGCCCCCGAAGTCACCGAACCCGAAAGGCGCCCGTCGACCCAGATCGGTTCCTCGTGATAAAGGTTTAGTCGCTCGTCGGAGAGACGCACCTGGACTAGTCGCTTCTCAGGCACTCCAGTTTCGCGCTGACGCAAGAGCGCCTCCCGGCCGATGAAGCCACCGCTTTTCTCCCATGCGATGGCGAAGCCAAGCCCAGCATCGAGCGGGTTGTCCTCGGCGGCGATGTCGTGGCCCCAGTGCCGGTAACCCTTCTCGACGCGGCACGCGGTCGTCGCGTGAACGCCAGCGAAGGTGAGGCCATATTCGCGCCCCGCCTCCTGGACACGGTCGAACACGTCGGCGGCGAATTCAGTCGGCATGTAAAGTTCCCATCCGAGTTCCCCAACGTATGTAATGCGGCTCGCGCGCACGCGAGCGTAACCGATTTCCAGCTCACGGCTGGTGCCGAACGGAAATGCGGCGTTCGACAAATCCTCTCCCGTCAAGGTGTAAAGGAGCGCACGACTCGCAGGTCCCATTAGACTAATCGTGGCCAGCCCTGACGTTATGTCCACCACCGTACAACGCGCATCCTCGGGGATATGCTCATTAAGCCACGCGAGGTCGCGCCCTTGGGTAGCGGCCGCAGTCACCACCATATATTCCGTTGCCGACAAGCGTGTGACAGTGAGATCAGCCTCGATCCCGCCCCTCAGGTTCAGCCACTGCGTGTAGACGATTCGACCCGGGGCCACGTCGACCTGGTTGGCGGAAATATGATTCAACACCGCTGCCGCGTCGCTCCCGGTTACTAGAAATTTGGAGTAGAACGACAGATCGAACAACGCTACTGCGTCCATGACCGCGCGGCATTCACGGTCAGCGTGGGGAAACCAATTCTGACGACCGTAGGAGTATTCGTAAACCGGCGCAACACCCTCGGGCGCGTACCAGTGGGGTCGCTCCCAGCCGGCAAGCTCGCCCATGCAGGCGCCAGCGGCAATCAGCCGATCATGAAAGGGCGAACGGCGAGCCCCCCGCGACGTTTCATACTGGCGGTGCGGCCAGTGCATTGCGTGCATCAAGCCGAGACTCTCCACCGTGCGCTCGCGCAGGTAGCGCTTTGTTGCCTGGAATGGATGAACCCGACGCACGTCCACATCGGCCAGATCCATAGGCGCGTGCCTGTCGCGGATCCATTCGGCCATCACCTTGCCGATGCCACCCGAAGACTGAATGCCCATGGAGTTCAGGCCACACGCGACAAAAAGGTCCGGGACCTCTGCAGTCTCGCCGAGCAGGTACTTGCCATCGTGAGTAAAGCTTTCCGGACCGTTGAAGAATGTCTTGATACCGGTCTCGGCTAGCGTAGGAAAGCGGTTGATAGCGAGCTCGAGTATCGGCTCGAAGTGATCGAAGTCGTAGGGCAGACTTTCAAACTCGAAGGTTTCGGAGATGCCATCCATACCCCACGGCTTTGCTACAGGCTCAAATGCGCCAAGCAAAATCTTTCCGGCATCCTCTTTGTAATACGCGCACTCATCCTGTACGCGCATGACGGGAAGATCCTTGGGCAGGCCGGGGATCGGCTCGGTCACGACATAGAAGTGCTCGGCCGCATGCAGCGGAAGGGAAACGCCGACCGCCTTGGCGATCGAGTGGCTCCACATGCCTCCTGCAAGTACAACTGTCGTCGCACGAACCTCGCCTTGAGGCGTCTCAACCCCGACAGCACGGCCCTGCTCGACCAGGATGCGAAGGACTTTTACGTCCTGGACAATACGCGCTCCGCGCTGTCGAGCGCCCTTCGCATAAGCTTGCGTCACGTCGATCGGATTGGCTTGACCGTCCTTCGGCAAAAACACACCGCCAACCACATCGTCCACGCGGATCAGTGGATAGAGTTGCTTGATTTCCGCTGGCCCGATGATTTCCACTTCCAGGCCAAAATTTCGGCCCATTGAGGCTCCGCGGGCGAGCTCTTCCATCCGCGCAGCGTTGGTTGCAACCGCAACTGTGCCATTCTGCTTGAAGCCGGTGGCCTGCCCCGTCTCGCGCTCGAGCTCGGATAGCAGGTCAATCGTGTATTTATTGAGCTCGGTCAGACTCCGGTTGGCTCGGAGTTGCGCCATCAGACCCGCCGCGTGCCAAGTTGTGCCGCAGGTGAGCTGCTTGCGCTCGAGCAGGAGCACGTCGGTGATGCCGATCTTCGCCAAGTGGTAGGCGATCGAGCAACCGGCGACGCCGCCCCCGATGATGACGACGTCGACACGGGTAGGAAGGTCTCTATTCATTTGTCGCGCAACTTCAAAATTGTCACTGCTGACAATGTATCCCGCCAGAATCAGTCAATAAATCACATAGAATGCAATGCATTGTTGCGTAAGAGGCAATGTGATGGATGTGTTGAGAAGCATCAGGACTTTCATCCAGGTAGTCGAGTCCGGCAGTTTTGCCGGGGCAGCCCGGCGGCTGGACTTGTCCTGCGCTGCCGTAACGCGCCAAGTCGCGTTCCTCGAGTCGACGGTAGGCGGACGCCTCCTCAGTCGCACGACCCGTAAGCTCAAGCTTACGGAAGTGGGAGAAGCCTGCTTTGAGCGCTACGCACGCATCGTGGCCGAGATCGAGGAGGTGGGGCAGATCGCCCAGGCTGGGACCGTTATGCCCCAAGGGACGCTTCGCGTAACGTCAGTGATGCTGTTCTGGATCTGGCGCATTGCACCGATCCTTCCGGAATTTCTGTCCCGCTATCCGAAGCTCAACATTCAGATCAATCTGACCGAGCGGGTCGTCGACCTCGTCGAGGAAGGAGTTGACCTTGCGCTCCAATTTTTGGTGCCCGAAGCCAAATCCCTGGTCGGCCGGCGAATTGTCCCGTTGCACCGGGCTATCTATGCGTCTGCTGACTACTTGCGCACGCACGGGTGCCCGAGCCGGCCCGACGACTTAAGGAACCACAATTGCCTGTTGTATGCAGACTACGGCGAGGAAGTGGAATGGCAGTTTATGCGCGGAGACGAGAGGCTCACAGTGAAAGTCGAAGGCAATCTCCGCTCAAATGACGCTATTACTGTCCGCCTTGCTGCAATCGAGGGGCTTGGTATCGCTCGTGGGCCGATATTTCTCGTACATGGAGATCTGGAATCGGGCAGCCTTATAAGGGTCCTGCCCGACTACCAAGTCACGTCGCTTGACATCTGGGCGATCTATCCAAGCCGCAGGCAATTGCCCGCCAAGGTGAGGGTGTTCATCGATTTTTTGGAAGAGAAGTTCAGCCGCGATCGGACGCTCTTGGCGCCCCTGCAATTTAAGCCCGGGTCTGGCGAAAGGAAAAGAAAAAGCTAGAGCCAAGTTCGGACGCGATCAATTTAGTTCGAGCGAGATATTCGCTTTCCGTGCCACAGTTCCCCAACGCGTCAGTTCCGTGCTCAGGAATCGCGAGTACTCTTCTGGAGAAAGAACGAAAGGGTCCGCTGCCTGCGCTTTCAGCGCAGCTTGGACTTCGGGCATCTGCATAACGCCAGAAATCGCCGCATGCAGCTTCTTGACTATGTCCGAAGGGGTCTTCGCGGGCGCCAGGAATCCAACGTGATTGATCACTACCAAATCGAATCCCTGCTCCTTCATAGTCGAAACATTGTCCATCAGGAAGAGGCGATTTTCCATTGGAACAGCAATTGCCTTCAGCTTGCCACCTTTTCTAAACGGATCCGCGATCCCAGCGGGCATCATCACCATATCAACCTGCCCTCCCACTACCGCGTTATATGCCGGTGGACCACCGTTGAAAGGAACGTGGAGCATCTGCAGTCCTGCCGACTGGCTTAGCATCTCCATGCCAAGATGGCCGACGCTTCCCATGCCCCAGGATCCGTAAGTAAATTTACCCGGCTGAGACTTGATAAGCGCTACCAATTCCTTGACAGTATCGGCGCGCAGGTCGGATCGACCCGTTAGCGTGTAGAAATACTTGACCACTGGCGTTATCGGGACAAAATTGGAAATTGCGTCGTACGGAAGCTTCGCGTAGACGGCCGGGTTGATCGAGACTATTTCGGAGGTAACCGAGAACAATGTGTAGCCATCGGCTGGAGATTTCGCGGCGATGTTTGCTGCGAGTATTCCGTTGGCGCCCGGCCGGTTATCGACAACGAGGGGTTGCTGCAGGCGCTCGGACAACGGTTGAGTGACGATCCTGGTCACGACATCAGCAATCCCCCCTGCCGGCCACGGTACTATTACTCTGATCGGCTTTTCTGGATATCCCTGAGCGAGAACCGGATTGGAGGAAAGCGCGAACGTCGCGAGTACGGTTGCCGTAAACATGGCGAATGCTTGCAACTGAGCATGACGTGGAATGTGGTTTGCGGGATTCATTTGTTTCTCCAGTCGAGCAAGCCTTGGCGCTCGCTCATCTACCATGAGGCTTGCCTATCTCGTTAAAATGCTCGCATTCCGCCTTTTAAAAATCTTCCTATCAAATTTCTCTTCTCTTTTGGGTAACAGTATCGGACTGGTATCAGTCAATAAACGACACAGAACGCAATTGATCATTGCGTAGTGCGGAACGACTCAGGCCTATTGGCGATGTGGTTCGCGCAGATTCGTAGGCGTGAATCGTTCACTCGCGGAGTAGACCGACTTCTGGGGCGCCTGTTCGGCTACCACGACGCGCAACTTTATCGCGTCGGCACCAACCACCAGCACCTGCCGGTGAACGCGCCGCGTTGCCCGCTTCACAACCAGCAGCGCGGCGGCCAGATGGCGATTAGCAACGGGGGCTCGGCGCAGAACTACGAGACGGTCAAGGCCGCCGGAATCGGCCCGCAAGGCTTCGGCCACGGCGACCGGCGATGTCCCGCTCACAGTTGAAGGTCAAGCCGGTGGCAGAAATGATTATGCGGCCTTTTTCGTTTGAGCAGGAACAGGTCGAAGCGCATGGATGAGCGCAGGGATGCGTTCACGACCGCGCAATCTGCGAAACGATTTTTCGGCTTCGAGGAATCCCGCGGCTACCCAGCGCAACGCCATCTGCACTTCGCGATAGCGAGTCACGCGGCCGCTGACACGCCGGACCACGGAATTCGGAGACTCGATGACGTTGGTCGCCGCCAAGCAGCGCGCCAGCTCACCAGTCACGCCAAGCCGGGTGATCGTGAACAATTCCTCGAGCCCCTCAAGCAGGCTAGCGGCGGCATCGGGATGCTGGGCCTTGGGGTGTTTTGCGTGCGCTTTGAGCTTCTGGATGCCCGCATCGGCTTCGCCCTTGAGCGCTTGGGCCATCACCCAGCGGGACTGGCTGGCCTTGGCCTTGGGCAGGCGCTCGGTGACATCACGGATCTTGTGAATCCGGCAGCGTTGGACGCGCGCGGCGTCGCCGCACAGTTGGTCGCGCCCCCGAACGCAGTGCCTTCGAACCATCGACGCGCTGCTGCTCAAGCTGCCCGGCGCCAGCGCGCGGAAAATCAACAAGCTCGACGCCTATTTCGCCAGCGACAAGATGTTCGCCTGCATCAGCGACGAGGGCGTCGGCCTGCGCCTGTCCGTCGCGGCTGGAACGGAATTGACTTTCTCACGGGATAACGTCGTGCCGTTCCAGCCGGGCGGTGTGGCGAGTTCGCGCGAGTGGATACAGATCAATCTCGCCGATCCGGCCGATTTCGAGAAGGACCTGGCGCTGTTCCAGGCCTCGCTCGATTTCGTCAAGGCCGCGCGCTCCCGCTGACGGGAACGCGCGGGACGGTGATCAGCGGGCAGGCGCACCGCTCAATTGCGCTCGCGGTTTGCCGGTCGCTTCTTCCAGCAGCGAAAGATCGATGTGGGCCGCAACGTCCGCGGCCGACAGGTTCTTCGTCATGTAGGAATTGGCGAGCATGATTTTCGCCATCTTCGGCAGGTCGCCCGTGTGCAGCACGACGGACTGGCCCGAATTGCCGATCGCCATGGTCTGGATCTCGGTCGAAAGCGGCGCGAATTCGCGCGCTTCCGCGGCCCAGTACTTGTGGTCCGCCGCAAGCTTGGTCGCCGCTGCCGACAGGCTCTTCAGGATCGCCACCACCGCGGCGCGGTTCTTCTTCAGGAACTCGGTGCGCACCACCAGCATGCCGTTGCTCGACCAGGCGCAGGGATAGACGGGCTTGAATTCGGTGGCGATGCCCTTCAGGAGCGCCTGGGATGCCTGCGGTTCCCAGATCATGATGGAGTCCACGCTGCCCTGCTCGAGGCCCACCGACATGTCGACGGCATTGGTGAATGCGACGGTCTGCACCGACTTGTAGTCGACGCCGTTCTCGGCGAAGCAGGACTGCAGCTGCAGTTCCTGCGTGGAGCCGCGCGCGACGCCCACCTTGAGCTTGGCGAAATCCTTCCAGTCTTTGACTGTCACGCCCTTCTTCAGCAGCAGCCGGCTGCCGCGCTCGGACACGCCGCTGACGGCGGTGACATCGACGCCCTTGTCGAGCAGCTTCAGGAAGAACACATAGCCCATCGAGGCCATGTCGAGGTTGTTGGCGGCGAGCGCGTTCAGCTCGTCCTGGGAGAGCTGGAACTTGTTCATCTCCAGCTTCACCGACGGATCCTTCATGGTCTTCGACATGACGTACATGTCGGTGAAGTGGGTGTCGCCTATCCAGCCCACCCTGACCGTCGTCGGCGTCTGCGCGCCGGCGAATCCGGCGGCCAGTGAGAGCGCCAGCGCGCTGAGTGCGTTCAACCATGCATGCGTGTGTTTCATTTCGCTATCTCCTTGTGGCAAGTTGTCTGCCCGCGCTCACAGTTTCGACTCCATGTGCAGGGCGGTTAGGATCTGACGCTTGTAATCGTTGAATTCGGCGCTGGTCGTGTCGCGCGGGCGGGGCAGGTCGATCTCGATTTCCTGCACCAGCGTGCCGCCTTCCGGGGTCTTGGCCATCACCGCGACGCGGTTTCCCAGCAGCACGGCTTCTTCGACGTTGTGCGTGATGAACACGAACGTGCGCTTCTGGTGCTGCCAGATGCGCAGCAGTTCGCCCTGCAGCGTGGTGCGGGTGAAGGTGTCGAGCGCGGAAAACGGCTCGTCGAGCAGCATCACGTCCGGATCGTTGACGAGCACGCGCGAAATGGCGACGCGCTGCTTCATGCCGCCGGAGAGCGCTTTCGGCAGGTGTCCCTCGAAGCCGTCCAGGCCGACGAGCTTGAGTGATTCGATCGCGCGCTCCCTGGCAACGTTGCGCGGCACGCCGCGCAGTTCGGGCCCGAACGCTACGTTCTCGACCGCAGTCAGCCAGGGAAACAGGGCGTCTTCCTGGAATACGACGCCGCGATCCGGTCCGGGACCGCCCACGGGTTTGCCGTTGACGGTGAGTTCGCCGTGGGACGGCTGGATGAAACCGGCAACCAGATTGAGGAACGTGCTCTTGCCGCAGCCGCTGGGTCCGACCACGCAGAGAATTTCGTTGTCGTGGACGGTCAGGCTGAAGTCCGTCAGCGCGTGCGTTCCGGCGGCGCCCGCGGTACCGTCGTAGCGCTTGCTGACGTGGTGGGCGACGATCTGGCTCACAGCCTAGGTCCTCTCGCCCTGGTCGGCCCAGCTCAGCCGCGCGCTCAGCAGCAGGCGGAATATCTTGTCGGAGAGAAAGCCGAGGAAACCGACGGAGGCCATCGCCGCCACGACCATGTCGAGGTTGGCGAAGTAATAGCTGTCCCACAGCACATAGCCTATGCCCGACTTGACCGCGAGCATTTCCGACACGATCACGCACATCCAGGAGAAGCCGAGGCCGATGCGCATGCCGGTGGTGATGGTGGGCAGCGCTGCCGGCAGCACGACGCGAAACAGCAACTGCCGCCTGCTTGCGCCAAGCATTTTTGCGGCGCGTATCAATTTGTCCTCGACCTGCATCACGCCGTGCACCGTATTCACATAGGCAGGGAAGAAGGCGCCGATGACCACCAGTCCGACTGCGGGACGGGCGCCGATGCCGAACCATATGATGGACAGCGGTACCCAGGCAGTGACGGGAATCGGCCGCAACCACTGCACCATGGGATCGAACAGCCCGCGCCAGAAAGTCGACCAGCCCGTCAGCACGCCGAGGCTCAAACCCGCCAGCGAGCCGATGGCGAAGCCGAGCAGCACGCGCTGCGCGCTGGCGCCAGCATGCTCCAGCCAGGTGCCCGAGTACACGAGCGCGCTGCGGTCGATGCCGAAAATCCAGTCGGCCCCGACCTTGGCCACGCCGGTCAGGGACGGAAACAGGGAAGAAGACAAAAGCTGGTTGCGCGCGACGAATTCCCAGATCGCGGCCACGATCAAGGGCACGATGAGCGCCTTCAGCACGCGGCGCACGCGCGAAAAATCGAATCCGCCGGAGGGCGGGGTGCCGGAGGGAATTGGTTCAGCGGGGGCTGCGGGTTGGCTGCCAGTGCTCAAATGCCTCTCTCCCAAATCGCAGCCGTTATTCGCGGATACGGCGATTGAATTATGTTTTTGAATTCAATTTGCAGGGTACGCCCTGACCCTGCAACGCGCAAGATAGCCAGGGAAGTCTCAAACATTGAGACATTGCACGCAGCGTTGACGAAGCCGCGCGCGCTTCGTATTCTCGATTCACTCAACAAGTGTGTTCTGGAATCCACATGGCCAACAAGGTAGCGGTAATTTTGGGCGGCACCGGCATGGTCGGCGCCAACATGGCGCAGCTACTCGATCGGCAGAAGGGTTGGGAAGTGATCGTCGTGTCGCGGCACGCGCCGGAATTCAAGACCAAGGCGCGCCACGTCGCGTGCGACATGAGCGACGCCGGTGAATGCGAGAAGCATCTCGGCAAGCTCACGCAGGCCACACACCTTTTCTACACGGGGCACGCGACCGGCATCCAATGGGTGGACAAGGCGCCGCGCGACACCGACCTATTGCGAAATGCAGTGACCGCACTCGAGCCGGCTGCGAAAAAACTCGTGCACGTCTGTCTGCTGCAGGGCTCCAAGTATTACGGCCGCCATCTCGGCCCGTTCAAGACGCCCGCGAAGGAAAGCGACCCGCGGCATTTCCCGCCGAACTTCTATTACACCCAGGAAGATTTCCTCAAAGGCCTCGCCAAAGGAAAGAGATGGACGTATTCGCTGATGCGGCCGCACATCGTCTGCGGCTATGGGCGCACCGACCTCAACCTGCCGAAGCCGATCGCGGTGTACGCCACGATGTGCAAGGAACTTGGCCTGCCGCTGCGCTATCCCGGTCCCGCGGCAGCCTATACGGCGGTACATTGCGCGAGCGACGTGGAGTTGCTGAACAAAGGCATGCTCTGGGCGTCCACCACGCCGGGAGCGGCGAACCAGGCATTCAACATGGTGAACGGCGATTTTTTCCGCTGGGAGCATTTGTGGCCGAAGTTCGCCGACTACTTCGGCATGGAACTCGGTCCCGTGCAGCACATCGATCTCGCAGCCATGATGGCGGACAAGGAAGCGCTCTGGAATTCCATCGTGCGCAAACACAAGCTGCAGAAAACCGCATTCGCCGAAACGGCGCACTGGGCCTACGCCAACTACGCGTTCGCGCCGACTTACGACATCATGCTCGACAACACCAAAGCGCGGAAATACGGCTTCCAGGAATTCGTCGACAGCGAAGAAATGTTCATCCGCATTTTCGACAACCTCCGCCGCCAGCGCTTCATTCCCTAAGGGATGCCGTAGCCGCCGCCGCCGGGCAGGGCGAACTCGAGTACGTCGCCGTGATTGAGTTCGACTATGCCCTTGGTCTGCACCACCGGCGTGCCGTTCTTGCTGACGAAGCCCAACTTGCCGGCCTTGCCGCCCAATAATCCCTTGGCTGGAACGCGGGTGCGCTCGGTCAAAAGCGACGCCTTGATCAACCCGGGCCACCTCGATTCGAACGACACGATCTGTCCCGCGCCGCCCGTGTGCTTGCCCGCGCCGCCGGAGCCGGCGTAGATGGTCTTGGAGCGGAACAGGATGGGCGCGATGTTTTCGGTCACCTCCATCGGCGTGTTGGAGATGTTCGCCGGGAAGCTGGTGCAGGCGTAGCCGTCGCGGTACTGTGTCGCGCCCATGCCGCCGTTGTAGAAGAGGATGGTCGAGAAGGGCGGTTTGCCCGCGTCGGTGCCATGTAGGACCAGCGTCCACAGCGGCGTGCCGCTGTCGGCTTGGGCGCGATGCGGCAGCACCTCCGCGAGAGCATCGAACACTGCCGCTTGCAGCAGATGACCTACGAGCTGGCGAGCACCGACGGCCGCCGGGAAACGCGAGTTGACGATGGTGCCCTCGGGCGCGTTAACCGTGAACAGGCGCGTAAAACCGTCATTGTTCGGAATATCCGGACTGAGCATGCATTTGAACGGGCACAGCGTGTAGGCGTAGGTATGGTTGTAGCTCTCGTTGATGCCGTATTCGCTTTGCGGGGAACTGCCGGTGTAGTCGACCGCGATGCCTTTTGCCGAAACAGTGACCCTGGCCTTGACGACGATCGTTTCGTCCCAACCGTCCGACTCGACTTCGCCGTGGTAGACACCCGGAGGTATGGTTTTGATCTCCTGCAGTGCAGCCTGCTCCGACACACGGTAGATCGCCGCGGATACGTCGCGAATTTCGGCGAGGCCGTAGTCGTCCATGAACTCCGTCAGGCGCAAGTCGCAGACGTGCATGGCCGCGAACATCGCGTCGATGTCGCCCAGCACGCGGTCCGGCACGCGCACGTTGGCCCTCAGGATGTCGAGTACCAGGCGGTTGACCTGTTTTTTCTCCATGATCTTGATGATGGGGAAGCGGATGCCTTCCTCGTAGACTTCGTTGCAGCCCGCCGACCATTGGTGGCCGCCGATGTCCGAGAGATGCGCGACGGTCACGACGTAGCCGGCGATGGCGCCGTTGCGGAATATCGGCGCCGCCATGGTGGCGTCGGGCAGGTGGCCGCTGCCCACCCAGGGATCGTTCGAGAACAGCACGTCGCCGGGACTGAGGTCGGCGCTGGGAAACACCGCCAGCATTTTGCTGAGCGACAGCGCTGCGGTACCGATGAATCCGGGTACGCTGATGCTGGACATGGCGAGCAGCTCGCCGTCCTGGTCGAGCAGCACGCAGGCAAAGTCGTTCGATTCGCGCACTACCGTCGAGAAAGCCGTGCGCTTGAGTGCTGCGCCTGCTTCGTCGACCACCGCGATCAGGCGGCTCCAGTAGATTTCGAGATCGATGGGGTTGATTCTGGATTGTTTGCTCCGCACGCTTGCAACGGATTTGCTTGCGGCCACAGCCACGCGCACGATGCCGCGCGCATCGATGTTGAAAGTATCGTCGGGTCCGATGACTATGGTCGAGCCGGGCTGCTCGATCAGCATCGGGCCGTGGTAAGCCGCGCCCGACGCGAGTTCGCTGGCCGCATGCACCGGCGTGTCGACGAAATCGCCGCGCTCGAGAAAGTACACCGGCCGTTTGCGCGCCTGCTTTGCCTGTGTTGCCTGCGCTGCAGGCGCCGCCTTATTGTCGAGCCAGGCGGTCTTGGCTATGCCTTCCATGCGCCAGCTAACGATCTCGACTTCGACATCGTCGAGCGACCGGCCGAATTTTGCCGCGTACGCATGTTTGAACGCCGCGTCGATCGCGCCCGTGCTCTTGCTGTCGAGTTTTTGCGGTATTGAGGCATTGACTTCAAAGCCCTGGCCGACGTAGCGCATGTCGGCGCTGTTGCGGTATTCGATCTGCTCGGGTGAAATGCCGGCGCTGCCCAGCGCCGCGGCGATGTCGCGCTGCATCTCGGCCTGGAAGGCTTGCACCTCTTTCCAATTGATCTGGTTGAGGCGCACATAATAGGAGCGCACCGCATCGACCTTGTTCGGAGCGAGCAGCAGGCCGATGGCGGAATACACGCCGGCGTCGGGAGGAAACAGCACTTCCTTGCAGCGCAGCCGCCGTGCCACCTCGCAGGCGTGAATCGGACCCGCGCCGCCGAACGCGACCAGCGCGTACTCGCGCAGGTCGCGGCCTTTTTCAACCGAATGGATTTTTGCGGCGGCCGCCATCTGCTCGCAGACGATGCGGTATATTCCCACGGCAGCTTCGAGCGCAGTGATGCCCAGCGGCTTGGCAATTTTCGTTTCTATGCTGGCATGCGCCTTGTCATACTGCATCTTCACCGCGCCGCTCAAGGTGGCCTCGCGATCGAGATACCCGAGCAGCAGTACGGCGTCGGTCACGGTGGGATTTTCTCCGCCCAGGCCGTAGCAGGCAGGTCCGGGCTTGGCGCCCGCGCTCGCCGGCCCGACCTTGAGTAGCCCCGTCTGGTCGATGTGGGCGATGCTGCCGCCGCCCGCGCCGATCTCGATCAGGTCGATGATGGGCAATTTGACGGGCAGGCCGCTGCCGCGCTTGAAGCGGTGCACGCGCGCGGTTTCGAACTCGGTGGTGACTTCCGGCTCGCCGTTGGTGATCAGGCAGGCTTTTGCAGTGGTTCCGCCCATATCGAAGGCGACGATCTTGTTCAGGCCGCAGGTTTCCGCCAGGTGGGCGGCGGCGAGTGCGCCGGCGGCGGGCCCTGATTCGAGCATGCGCAACGGCAGGCGTTCGGCGTATTCGCGCGAAATCATGCCGCCGCTCGATTGCATCAGCCGCAGGCTGGCATTGCCGAACACGGAGCTGAAACCTTCCTCGATGCGCTGCAGGTAGTTGCCGATGTACGGCCGCACGTAGGCGTTGAGCACGGTGGCGATGGTGCGCTCGTACTCGCGTATCTCGGGCAAAACGTCGCTGGAAAGCGAGACGTGCATATTGGGTGCAATCCGCTTCGCAACGCTTTCTATGAACTGCTCGTGCTCGGGATTCACGTAGGAGTGCAGCAGGCATACCGCGAGCGACGTCGCGCCCTTGTCTGCCAGAGCCTTGATCGCAGTTTCGACCGCGCCTGCATCGAGCGGACGCACCACCTTGCCTTGAAAATCGACGCGCTCGTCGACTTCCATGCGCAGTTCCTGCGGTACCAGCGGCGCCGGAAACCCGGCCGTGAGGTCATAGACGTCGTAGCGCAGTTCGCGGCCGATTTCGACGACGTCGGCAAAGCCTTTGGTGACGATGAGGCCGGTGCGCGCGCCTTTTCGCTCGATGATGAGATTGGTGACTACGGTGGTCGCGCCGACGACGATTTCGTTGATCGCAGACGCAGGGATGTCCTGTTTGGCGAGCAGTTCCTTGAACCCCTGCAGCACGCCCGCCATGATCTCGTCGGGGGTGGTCAGGACCTTGCCGGTCCTGATGCTGCCTGAGCGGTTCGCGACCACCAGGTCGGTGAACGTGCCGCCGATGTCGAAACCGACGCGAAACGCGCCCGTGGATTGCCGTTTGTCGACCATGATGGAGGGGACCTTGCCTTAACGGGGCCGAAGATGTTTCGGGTAGCTTGCGGCAGTTTCCCGCAGCAGGGCCGGAAAGTATATCGCACTAAATTTATGCAGCTATTTGGCGATTGTGGGCGCTGCCGCGCCGGCGGGGCAGCCTGAAATATGCGGGTCGGCAAAGGTGCAGAGTTGTCCACGGCGGCGTGCGTCGCCTGCGACGAACGCAAAGCCGCGATGGGCAACTCGGGGCGCACTAGGATCTTCATCTTACGCGGCCATTTTCAGTTGCGGTTGGACGGCCAAGTACTTTCGGGTGTTCCAGGTGCAGCTCGTCGATCCTGCGCATGAGCGGGAGATCGGCCGGGCTGACCGGCTGGGGCAGGTAGTACACCGTCCCCCGGCTGATGTTCAGCAGTTCGGCCTGACGGGTGATGGAAAGCTGGTGGTCACGGTCGATCATGGCTTTGCGCTCAGCAATCCCGCTTTGGTAAGCGCGCCTTCCAAAAAATCGTTCTCCAGCGCCAGCTGGCCGATCTTGGCGTGCAGCGGCGCAAGGTTCACCGGCTTCGGGCCGTGTCCCGG
>JANLQP010000143.1:0-3146 GCA_031367895.1 Hyphomicrobiales bacterium | reverse complement strand
CAGCGTGCCGGAAGCGGTGCTGATCGCATCCTCGGTCACCGCCCCCAGGCCGGCGCCGGTAATGATGGCGCCGTCGTTGGCGCCGGTGATGGTGACGGTGACGATCTGCGTTGCGAGGCTGCCATGACCGTCATTGATGGCGATCGTGTACTTCTGCGTGCGCGTCTCGCCTTGGGCCAGGAAATCGATCGCGCTATCAGCCACGTTGAACTTCCAGGTCACTGTACCGCGACCATCGCCCTGCTCACCATCGTCATGGCAGTCGTGGCCATGACCGCGGCCGTTGCCATGCGCGCTGTGGCCGACGCCGGTTTGATGCTGATGGTCGTCATGGTCGTCGGCACGGCGCTCGGCCAGAGTCACGGTGAATGTGCCTAGATAGTTCGGTGCCTGAGGCGTGTACGAGACGGTGTGGCGGTCTGCGAGGTCGACGTCGATGAAGCTGATCAGGCCGGTTGCCAGATGCGTCGCCGTGTTCTCGCCAGCGGCATTGTCCGCCAGTTCGCTGACGGCACCAGCAAACACGCCGCCTGTAATCACCGGTGCGTCGTTGGCGCCGGTGATGGTGAACGTCACCGTTGCCGTATCCCGATCACCGTCGGCGTCCGTCACGCGGTAGGTGAACGAGACCGTAGTCGTCTGGCCGATGGCGAGCCAATCGAAGGCAGTGCCGGTGTTGAAGGTGAACGTCCCGTCTGGATTGAACACGAGCGCACCGGCGCGCGGGCCTGACACGACCTCGACCGAGCGGACGAGATCGGCGACCCGGTCGTTCGTCAGCACGTTACCGGTGACGCTGCCGTTTTCGGCAACCGCGAAGCGATCATCCTTCGCCTCGACCTTGTCGTCGCGCGCCGACATCTCGACGCCATCGACGAAGATGCGAACCGCCTCGAAGTTCTTGACGTTGAGATCGAAGGCCGTGAACTGGTAGCCGGCATTGCCGTTGCAGCTGCGCTCCATCGACCGTAGCAGAGCTGCGATGTCGTTCTGCAGCGCCATGCTGAACCACTGCGCGCGCGTCAACTGCAGGACGAGCGTGTCGTTGCCGGCACCGCCGTCGAATACGTCGTGTGAGCCGACATTGGCCGATTGCGCGTAGACGAACGTGTCGTCGCCGCGACCGCCTGTCAGTCGATCATTGCCTGTGGTGCCAGTGAACGTTTGCGAGGGAACTTGCGGCATGGTGTCGGCCTCTCAGAGAACGCCCAAAGTACAAGGTGCAGCCCTGCAATCTCGTTGCACGGTCAGCAAGAGTTCTGCTCAGCCCCGCAATTATGACAGGCCACTGATGGGATGGCGTCCACCGCACGGCGGAGCTTCACGCCATTCGTTAACGTCGAAAGTGAACAACACTCTCTCCGTGGGGTTAATCGGTCCTGCCTGCCGGCGACGACAGCTGGCGCACCAAGCGGGCAAGCGCAGTGCCGCGTATTTCTCGTCGAGCAACTTGCGCCAAGTCGGCCAATCCGGTGTCGATGACCATTCCGTCGCAAATGAAATTTGACGACGAGTCGTATCCAGCACACTGATCGAGCCGTGACAGCCATCGATCTGCAGGCACATGGCCTCCAGTGCCCTCGGCCAGACGGCCGGATCGAGCGCGCTGTCGTAAATGAGCCCGATCGTCTCGTGGAGCGACGAGTTCGAAACGTCGGTGATCATTGCCTGCCGCCGATCGTTCAATGTTATCGTCGTTCGACCACAATCGACTGCGGAACATCCGACGGCTACAAACTATCACCATGAGTGCCGGAGCGCCTCCCCCGTGCGGTGGAGGCAGTTGCTCGCCGTTACACACTACGCGATTTGACCGCCGCGCCTTGGAGGCCGGCATTTGTGGAAATTGTCGCCGGTGCGGTCGCGCAAGTCGCAGCCCTCAGTGTGACGTTACGGTCGAACCAACGCTGGTTTCGATTTGCGAAGGCCAACGAGCGGCAGAACCTAAGCGCAAGGTGAAATAACGCTTCAATGGGTCTTCGGTAATCGTCCGAGACAGCCGCCAAGCGCGTCACTTTCCGCAGCACTCCGAAACCGGCCATGCTCGCCGACACCGACGCCAGCGGCGGCGATCACCTGCCGGCGTGTCAAGAACGATTCGAGCATTGATCGAGCTTCGCGGTTGGCGGCAGGGTAGCACGACCCGATCAGCGACGATCGCGCTGAACCCGGTCGGACTAGCTCGCCAGAGACGGCCAAGCCACCGACATGACCGCGCGCCGCTTCGCCGCCAGGTCGAGACCACCCTCGCCACATACGGCACCGGTGGCGTGACCGCGCATATCAAGTAGGTTCGACCCATCCACGCGCCGATGATCGCCCGGCAAATTGAAGGACCGCTGACCCCCATGGACGCCATCGATGCCTTTGCCGCGCATGTCGTGAGGAGTCGCTTCGAGGACTTGCCGGATGCGGTTGTCGGCCGTGCAAAAGTCTTCATTCTCGACACCCTTGGGGTCGGGCTCGCCGGCAGTGACGGGCCGGGCGCGGTCAAGCTGGCGGCGGCGCAGGCGATGTCCGGCGGGGGACATGCTGCGCGGGTGTGGGGCAACGGCGCCCGGTTGCCGGCGCCCGCAGCGGCGTTATGCAACGCCTACCAGACGCACTGCAGCGAGTTCGATTGCGTGCATGAGCAGGCCGTGGTGCACGCCATGACGGCTGTGCTGGCGGTCGCCATGGCGGGCGCCGAGCGGCAGGGCGGTGTGAGCGGTCGCGACCTGATCCTTGCTACAGTGCTTGGCGTCGACGTGGCCGCCGGTCTCGGGATCGCGGCCGAAACGGGCCTGCGCTTTTTCCGCCCGGCAACGGCGGGCGCGTTTGGTGCGACGGCGGCGCTTGGCCGCTTGATGGGCCTCGACCACACCCGCCTCGTCAACGCGTTCTCGCTGGTCTACGGACAGGTCTGCGGAACGATGCAAGCGCACACCGAGGGTTCGCCGCTGCTGGCATTACAGATGGGTTTCAACGCGCGGAACGCCGTGGTCGCATGTGATCTGGCGGCCGCGGGGTTCGAGGGGCCGAAGAACATCCTCGAAGGGCCGTTCGGCTATTTCCGCCTGATCGAGTCCAAAGGCAATCCGAGCGCCGTGGCCGCGACCCTCGGCACGACGTGGCGTGTGACCGAGTTGGCGCACAAGCCGTTTCCG
>JANLQP010000134.1:0-17957 GCA_031367895.1 Hyphomicrobiales bacterium | reverse complement strand
CTGGACTGCGGAGTGGGTCCGGGAATGCTTGAAAGCCCACGCGAATTCGATCGCCTCAGCCTGCCTTATGCCCAGAGCCAGGCCGCACCGCGCACACCCGAGGCGTCGCCCCAGCGCGGCGGGCGGATATCGACGGTCGGGTTGTCGGCGAAGATCCAGGGGGCCATCAGGCCGGGCAGCGTGTCGTAGAGGGACGCAACGTTTGCAACGCCGCCGCCGAGCACGATCACTGCGGGGTCGATCAGGTTCACGACGTGCGCCAGCCCCCGTGCCAGCCGCGATGCGTGCCGTTGCAGCGTTGCTTGCGCTGCAGCATCGCCGGCTGCGGCCCGTTTCGCGATATCGGTGGCATCCAGCGCTTCGCCGGTGACACGCAGATGATCAGCCGCAAGCCCGGTGCCCGAAACCCAGGTCTCCATGCACCCCTTCCGGCCGCACCAGCAGGTGGGACCGGGATGCTCGTCGGCTGCAGCCCAGGGCAACGGGTTGTGGCCCCATTCGCCGCCGATGCCGCGCGGCCCGTCCAGCAGGCGGCCATCGATCACGATGCCGCCGCCACAGCCGGTGCCGAGGATCACGCCGAACACGGAACTGGCTCCCGCGCCGGCGCCGTCCGTGGCCTCCGAGATCGCGAAGCAGTTGGCGTCGTTGGCGAGACGTACCGGCCGGCCGAGGCGCGCTTCCAAATCGCGGCCGAACGCTTGGCCGTTGAGCCAGGTCGAATTGGCATTCTGCACGGATCGGCTCGCAGGCGAGATCGAGCCGGGCATGCCAATGCCGATCGTGCAGCATGTCACGCCTGCCCGGCTCTCGAGATCGCCGGCCAACCCCGCGATCGCCGCGATGGTCGCTCGGTAATCGTGGCGCGGCGCGGCAATCCGCTTGCGGCTCAACTCGGCGCCATCGCGTGCCAGCACCACGCCCTCGATCTTTGTACCGCCGAGGTCGATGCCGATGCGTGGTGGCCGCGCGGGCACGCCGGATTGCGTCATCACACGCTGTCCCAGGGGGAGCCGCCGCCGAGCGCGACGCGCGCGGAATGCACGTCGGCAGGATCGAGGCTGGCGGTCGTCGTGAACACCAGCAGCATCGATTCGTCGTCGAGCAAGTGGCCGAGTACGGCGGCCAGCATCGCCGGTGTCCCGGCCTTCTGGCGCAACTCCATCGGCTCGAGCCCGCTCTCCGTCAGGAAGCGGCCGAGCCGGCCAGGGTCTTCCGCGAGAAACAGCAGCGCCTTGTGGCCGATTTCCTCAGCCGCCTCGAGCGTCAAGGTGCCGGGCCGGCGGGGGCGTTGTCGCATGGGAGGGCTCCTCGCGTTCTGGCCGTCCAAATTAGAAATTGCGGACAATTCCGGCAAGCCCGCCCGCCAACGCCACGTATCTTAAACAGTTGGTTAGTGTTTTGAGTGAAACTTCACTGCATCCGCGCCCTCGAATCGGTGCATTTGTGTGGGGGACGCGCCGGGCGAGCCGCAAACACATGACATACCAAGAAAACGTGCGAGCGTTCGCGGGCCGCAGACCGAAGGTCGCAGGCTCGGAAAAGACAGTTCTGATCGTGGAAGACAACGAGCTCAATATGAAGCTCTTCCATGATCTGCTGGATGCGCACGGCTACAAGACAATCGAGACGCGCAACGGCATGGAAGCGCTGAAGCTCGCTCGCGAGCACCGGCCCGACCTCATCCTGATGGACATTCAGCTGCCCGAGGTCTCCGGCCTCGAGGTGACGAAGTGGCTGAAGGAAGACGATCAGCTGCGCGAGATCCCCGTGGTCGCCGTCACAGCCTTCGCGATGAAGGGCGATGAGGAGCGAATCCGCCGCGGCGGCTGCGAGGCCTACATCTCCAAGCCGATCACGATCGGCACCTTCATCGATACCATTCGCCGCTTCATTGGCGACGCGTGAGCTCTGCAAGCTTCGTGAGCCGGCCATTCCTAGTGAACGGCCCCTTCGTGACCGGTTCTCGTGACCGGCTTCCCTTCGTGACCGGAATGTGCGCCAAATGACCGCCCGCGTCCTCGTCGTCGACGACATCCTCGCCAACGTGAAGCTTCTCGAAGCCCGGCTCTCCGCCGAGTATTTCGAGGTGTTGACGGCCTTCAGCGGCCGCGAGGCCCTGGATATCCTCACCCGCGAGCGGGTCGACGTCGCACTTCTGGATGTGATGATGCCAGGCATGGACGGCTTCGAGGTCTGCCGCCGCATCAAGCAGATTCCCCGCCTCGCGCATTTGCCGGTCATCATGGTCACCGCACTCGACCAGCCTTCGGACAAGGTGCAGGGCCTGGAAGCCGGCGCCGACGACTTCCTAACCAAGCCGGTCGACGACATCGCACTGATCACACGCGTCAAGAACCTGGCACGCCTCAAGGTGCTGGCCGACGAATTGATGTCGCGCGCCTCCACCACACAGGAGCTCGGCATCACCGGCAACGGCGTCGCGGAATGGGCGCAGGCCGCGGTG
Organism: Hyphomicrobiales bacterium; assembly: GCA_031367895.1. GTDB lineage: Bacteria > Pseudomonadota > Alphaproteobacteria > Rhizobiales > Hyphomicrobiaceae. The sequence continues at coordinate 15,490 of JANLQP010000134.1, read as the reverse complement.
CAGGGCAAGATTTTGCTCGTCGAAGATCACCCCCGCTCGGCCCAGCGCATCGTTGACGGCCTGAAGAAAACGCACACCGTCGTCGTCGAAAGCGATCCGCAGGCTGCTCTGATCAAGGTCGCGGAACAGCCGTTCGATCTGTTGATCGTCAGTCTGTCGCTGCAGAACTTCGACGGTTTGCGGCTCTGCTCGCAAGTCCGCTCGCTCGACCGCACCCGGCACATGCCGCTGATCATCATGGTCGAGCCTGGCGACGATGCGCGCCTGCTGCGTGGCCTCGACATGGGCGTCAACGACTACGTGCTGCGCCCGATCGATCGCAACGAAATGCTCGCCCGCATCAAGACCCAGATCAAGCGCAAGCGGCACGCCGATCTGCTCCGCGCCAAGCTCGATCAGGGCATGGAGATGGCGATCACCGATGCACTGACCGGGTTGCATAACCGCCGCTACATGGAAAGCCATCTCTCGACGCTCGTCAGCCAGTCGATCCAAAGCGGCCGCACATTGTCGATCCTGGTTGCCGACATCGACTTCTTCAAGTCGGTCAACGACACCTACGGCCACGACTCCGGCGATACGGTACTGCGCGAGTTCGCGGCTCGCTTCCGCCGCAACACGCGTGGCATTGATCTCGCTTGCCGGATGGGTGGCGAAGAGTTCGTGATCATCATGCCAGATACCGACCTTGCTCGCGCCATGCAGGTCGGCGAGCGGCTGCGTGCCTGCATTGCCGCCGATCCGTTCCAGCTCAACTCCGACACGCAACTCCGCGTAACAGCCAGCGTTGGGATCGCCACGCTCGAGCGCAGCGACGATACGCCGGAGACGCTGTTCAAGCGGGCGGACAACGCCCTTTATTCGGCCAAGCGCGAAGGCCGCAACCGGGTGGTCGCCGACGCTGCCTGATGGCTTAGATGATGATTTCGGGTGAGCCCATGGCAACGCCATTCCCCGCCCAGCAGCGACTGATAGCCGCGGGAAATGCATGGCTGCCATGAAATGACCGCGTCTGCGTCATGCAGCTGTCGCGTTCGCGTGGCTTAATGGTTTCATCAGCGCAGGGAGCCGACTGCCGGTGGGAAGAGTGAAGCAAGTTCAGCGAGCTGATTCGAGCCCACTTGCATTAAGCTGAAATATCTGGCACTCTGCTGCTGCCAAGGATTTTCTTGTGTTAGGCGTCGTGGACTAGATCACTTCTTGGCGCCCAGCACAAAACTTGATCCTCGATGGACATGGGGCCGCCGCATCTCCTATGTCCGGAGGGGTACGACTGACCGTAGTGGCAGGAGTGGCCTCCATTATGCCACGTAAAGTCAGTCGGTTACCAGGTGGATTCCGATGCCCTCTTTGGTGTCCGCTTGGTGCTAGCGTCGGCCCGTTGCTGCTCGGTCTATTACCCCGCTGCCGAGTATAGTGACGGGCCGACGGACTCTCAAAATCCGGCGCCCCTTCAAAATCTGTCGTGTCGCTGGTCGGCAATCGTGCCGCCGACGAACGCGTTTCTCAAACGAGGTTTGGTGGTCTGACGCTACCAACACGAGAGGCGCCGCCGTAAGTGGCTGCGCTGAGCTAGAATTACTTGATTTTCGTCTCTTTGAAATCGACGTGCTTGCGGGCAACCGGATCATACTTCTTGAACACGATCTTCTCGGTCGACGTGCGCGGATTTTTCTTCGTGACGTAGAAGAACCCTGTTCCTGCCGTGCTCAGCAGCTTGATCTTCTGGGTGACCGGCTTAGCCATGACAACGATCCGTTTGCATGAGGGCCCGCTTGGGCGCGCTCAGATGAATTCCGAAGCAACCGTTATATGTCCCGGCCGGGCGAAGTCAAGCATTTGTCAAAAGTTCGACGGCCAGGGGCGAATTTGCTGTCAGAGGCAGTATAACTGCAACACCAGTCCTCTGGGAGCCTTCGGAGCGCAAAATGAGCCTTGTCCCCCATCCCGCCGCCGGAATACCCGCCGTCGACCGCTATCTCGAGGGCGGTTACGCCTCGGTTGTCGGCATGTCGTCGCGGCTTGCCGCCTCGATCACCTGCGGGTTGCTCCGCATCCAGTCCGAGCTCGGCGTCAAAGGGCCGATCGCCGAGATCGGCACCTTCGAGGGGCGCTTCTTCATCGCCATGGCTCATGCGCTGGCCGCGGACGAGAAGGCCCTCGGCATCGACCTGTTCGACTGGCCGAACCCGGAAGTGATCGACCGGTTCCATGCCAATTGCGCTAAGCACGGTGTGCCCGAAGCCAAGCGCATCACCTGGAAGGCAGACAGCCGCACTCTCGAGGGGAATGAATTGCTGGCCAAGGTCGGCGGCAAGCGCCTGCGTCTCTTCCATGTCGACGGCGAGCATTCGCGGCATGCGCTTGCCCGCGATCTGGCGCTCGCCACCGCCGTCATGGCGCCGGAAGGCCTGATCGTGCTCGACGACATGCTGCACCCCGGCTACCCGACGCTGATGGTGTCCGTGCAGCAGTACCTGGAGGCGCATCCAGAGATGTGCGTGCTGTGCATCATCGACCGCGAGACGATCGTTGCCGCCACCAAGTTCGTGCTCTGCCGCAAGAACTGGTTCAAGCGCTACGAGGAACGCCTGCTCGTCGACTACAAGGCGAACATCTGGCCGCTCGGCGCCGATTTCGAGCCGCACTGGTGCCTGGTGCTCTCCCTCGACACCCGCCTCGCCGACATCACGTGAGTGGAGCATGGACATGGTCTGGAAGCAGCTGGGCAGGTCGTAGCGTTTGGCACTCGCGCCATGAAGGAAGCCTGGACTTGGCTTCAATCTAAAGCTGTTCGAGACGCCGTTGCATCCAGATCCGCAGGCGCGGCGGCCCGCCGTGCCGATCCTGCTGTGGGCGCAGAAAGTGCCGGCTAATCATTCAATTCTGGTCGTCCGGCAGGACCGGCACGGGGTAGATCTCGATGCCGTCCTCGACCAGCGACTTCACGTCGTCGAGGCTCGCTTCGCCGTGAATGCCGCGGTTGGGCGTTTCGCCTGTGTGGATGCGGCGCGCCTCGTCGGCGAACTTCGGGCCGACGTAATCGGACTTGGCCAGCACTTCATCGCGCAACTTGCGCAACTTCCGCAGCGCCTCGCGTTGCTCAGGACTCGGCGCGATCTGCGGCGTCTGCGGCGCTTGACTGGGGTCAGACCCCTGGCTGCCAACTTCAGATGGAACCGACGCGCTCTCGCCAGGGGTCTGCCCCCGAAGCTCCTGACCCCGTTGCAGGGCCCGCTTCTTCCGCGACGCCGTCTTCTGCTCGCTGGTCACCACATTCGGCGCCATCAGCGCCTTCTCGACTTTCGCCGAGCCACACGAGGGGCACGTCACGAGCTTCTTCTTCACCTGCACGTCGAACGCGGCCGAGGACTGGAACCAGCCCTCGAAGGCGTGCGATTTCGGGCAGGTCAACTGGTAACGGATCATCAGCAACTCCGCGGACTGGGAAGGCCAGCCCGGACAAGCTCGAACGGACGGTCGTGCTCCAGCGAGGGGATGCGCCCCCTGACTTCGGCGACCTTGTTCAAGTCAATATCGGCAATCGTTACGGAAGGTTCAATGCCGCCCTCCGCGACCACTTCGCCCCAGGGGTCAATGACGATCGTATGCCCGTAGGTCTCGCGTCCACAGGCATGCTTGCCACCCTGGGTTGCCGCCAGCACATAGGCGCCACTCTCGATCGCCCGCGCCTTCAACAGGGGATGCCAATGGGTGACGCCTGTCTGCCGCTCGAAGGCGGCCGGCACCGCCAGGATCTGGGCGCCGCCCTTGGCCAGTGCCCGGTACAGCCCCGGAAAGCGCAGGTCGTAGCAAACCGACATACCGAGCGTCGCCTGCGGCAAGGCCACCACGACGGCCTCCGCGCCGGGCTGGAAGTTCTTCGACTCGCGGAAATTTTGCCCCGCGCCCAGCGCTGCGTCGAACATGTGGATCTTGTCGTAGCGCGCAGCAATCGCCCCTTCCGGCGAGATCAGGAACGAGCGGTTGGCGATCTTGTCCGGCTTGACGAGAACGCCCATCGAGCCGATGTGCAGCCAGATTTTCAGGTCGTGCGCCAGGGCCTGGAACCGCGCCAGAGCCGGATTGTTCTCTTCGGGCTTGGTGGCGGCAAACAATTTGGCGCTGTTCATCTCCATCAGCGTCGTGAACTCGGGCGTCTGCACGTAGGTGGCGCCACCGGCCACGGTTTGCCCCACCAGCTTCACGGTATCGGCAATGTTCTCGTCGACGTCGCGCGTGGCGCACATGGTGAGCAGGCCGACGCGCAGCATGTTGGGTTCGGCGGAGGCGGTCATGTCGGGTCTCCAGGGGCTCAGAACGAGAGCGGTTCAGCCGGCGAGCAGAGGATCGAGGCGGCCTTCGGCGTCGAGCGCGTAAAGGTCGTCGCAGCCGCCGACGTGGGTGTTGCCGATCCAGATCTGCGGCACGGTATGGCGGCCGGATTTCTCCTCCATCTCCGCCCGGAAAGCTGGCTTGGCCCCGACATCGATCTCGTCGAAGGCGACGCCCTTCTTGGCGAGCAGCCGTTTCGCCATCTGGCAATAGGGGCAGATCTGCGTGGTGTAGATGGTTACTTTCGGCATCGGGTCCCTCCCTCCCATGGATGGGGAGAGATCTAGGGCTTCGGGCGACAATAGCAAAGAGGTGATCCGACGTCGGGGACATCAGGCGTCAGCCGCAATGTGCCGATCCATCGCTGATCGGGGCAATGCGGGTGCGCATTTTGCACGTTGCTACACCGTCACCGCGATCGGCCGCGTGACGAGGCCCAGCGCCAGCACGTCGACGCGCGCCGCGCCTGCCCGCTTCAGCGCCCGCGCGCAGGCCTCGACCGTTGCTCCTGTGGTTATCACGTCATCGATCAGCAGCAGGTTTTTCGCCCTGATCGCCTCGCGCCGCTTCTCCGGCACCGCGAACGCACCGCGCACGTTGAGGCGGCGCTGCTCACGCGTGAGCCCCACCTGCGTCGGCGTCGTCTTGGTCTTGAACAGCACCAGCGGATCGGTCGGAATCCCGGAAGCCCGCGACACTTCCCGCGCCAGCATCGCTGCCTGATTGAACTGCCGCCGCATCAGCCGCCAGCGCGTCAGCGGCACGGGGATGATCAGGTCTGTTCCCGGCAACAACTCACGGCCGGCTTCGACCAGCCACCGGCCGAGCAGACGCCGCGCCTCGTGCCGGTCGGCGTATTTGAGGCCGTGCACGAGATCGCGCAGCACGGTACCGGTCTCGTCGGTGTTGAACACGGCGACGGCGCGCGCGCGATCGTAGTCGGGTGGGCTCGCAGCGGCCGCAGCCGAGATCAGCGGCCCGCCGCCCGGTTGCCCGCCAAACGGCATCGGCAGCCCGAGTCGGTCACACAGTGGCGCCCGGATGAATGCCACCTGCCGCCAACAGCGCGGACAGAGTGCATCCGCGCCAAGCACCGGCGCCGAGCAGGCGAGGCAGACGGGTGGGATAACGGTGTCGGCGATGGCACGGAGCACGCGGGTCGAGGTGGCAACGAGCGCCGTTCGCCAGGCGCGCTGGCCAGCAACCGTTCCCGGTTGATCGTCACCGAATGCCATGGCCGCCCCCGCCAACACAATCCACTGCGTTAGAGTATGCCACGGCTCGACGGATGGAAAGGCGGACCGCCGACAGGGCGGCAGACCCGCAGAACGGCGCGACGCAAGCGCCGCCGCCGCTCATGCCCGTTCGATGACGAGCCGAGTGATCGCGAGGCGCAGGTCATCGAGGCCGTGCCCTTTGTCGGCGGAGGTGGTGATGATCTCGGGGAACGCTGCGGCGCGCGTGCTGATCGCCGTGCGCACCGCGGCCTCGACCGCCGCCACCGCCTGCGGCTTGATCTTGTCGGACTTGGTCAGCACCACCTGATAAGTGACCGCCGCCTCGTCGAGCATCTTCATGATCTCGCGGTCGATCGTTTTGAGGCCATGCCGGCTGTCGATCAGCAGGAAGACGCGCGCCAGCGTCGGGCGGCCTTTGAGATAGTCCTTAACGAGCGCCGTCCAGGCCTCGACCTTGGCCTTCGGCGCCTCGGCATAGCCGTAGCCCGGCATGTCGACGAGGTAGAAGCGCGGCAGGAACCGGTCCGGCGCGAAGTAGTTGAGCTCCTGCGTGCGGCCGGGCGTATTCGAGGCCCGCGCCAACCCCTTCTGGCGCGCCAGGGCATTGATGAGGCTCGACTTGCCGACGTTTGAGCGGCCGGCGAAGGCGATCTCCGGCCGGTCCGCCGACGACAGGAACTCGAGCGCCGGCACGCTTTTCAGGAACGTCCATGTCGTCGTGAACAAGAATTCACACGCCTCCCGCGCCGCCGTCTCGGCCGGATCGATGTCGTTCTGCGGGGCGGCCGTGGTCATGACGCTGGTACTCATTGGCTCAACACAACCAAGATTCAATACTATCATCCTCGGGTTTGTCCCGAGGACCCATGGCTCAGCGGGAGTAGCGCTAAAGTTTGTCGATACGCTTCAGCGAACAAAGCTTCTTGTAATTGCGGCCCGATGGATCCTCGGGAGTCATGTCGAAGACGTGCTCCGCACGACGGCCCGAGGCTGACAACCGTAAGCTTTCGTATCCGCCCCTCACGTCTTCTTCCGGCTCTGTACCCACTCCTGCACGCGGTCGAGTCTGAGGTTCTTCCAAAGATGGATCTCGGCGCCGTTCTTCTTGTTGATCGCATATTGCTGCAACAGCGACAGCACGTTGCTCCACGCCCAGTAGATCACGAGGCCGACCGGGAACGAGGCCAGCATGAACGTGAACATCACCGGCATCCAGTTGAAGATCTTCTGCTGGATCGGATCGGGCTGCTGTGGATTGAGCTGCATCTGAATCCACATGGTCACGCCCATGAGGATCGGCCACAGACCGACGTGCAGGTACTCCGGCACGCTGAACGGCAGCAGGCCGAACAGGTTGAAGATCGTCGTCGGATCAGGTGCCGAGAGATCCTTGATCCAGCCGTAGAACGGCGCATGGCGCATGTCGATCGTGACGAACAACACCTTATAGAGGGCGAAGAACACCGGGATCTGCAGCGCGATCGGCAGACAGCCCGCCATCGGGTTGATCTTCTGCTTCTTGTAGAGTTCCATCATCTCCTGATTGAGGCGCATCTGATCGTCTTTGTAGCGTTCGCGCAGCTTCTCGATCTCCGGCTGCAGCTTCTTCATCTTCGCCATCGACTCGTAGCTCTTGTTGGCGAGCGGGAAGAACAGGCCCTTCACAAGGATTGTGGTCGCCAGAATGGCCAGGCCGAAGTTGCCTGCAAACCCAAGCTTGCCGAAGAAATTCGCGAACCAGTCGATCAGATGAAACAGCGGCTTCGTGATGAAGTGGAACCAGCCCCAATCGACCATCAGGTCGAATTTCTTGATACCGAGCGTCTTTTCGTACCCCTCGATCAGATTGACCCGCTTGGCACCGGCATAGAGCCGCGTGGTCACGGTCTGGCTCGTGGCCGGCGCAGTGGTCACGTTCCGCAGCAGATAGTCGATCTGGTAGGTTTCCTTGGATGCCCCGAGCTTCTGGTGGCCGGTGACATAGCCGTCATAAGCCATGGTCTGGTCGGGGATCAGCGCTGTCGCCCAGTACTTGTCGGTGATGCCGAGCCAACCGCCCGTCACCTTCTCGAACGCCTTGGTGTTGCGCTCGCCGTCCTTGGCGCCCTTCAGCGCATCGGCGTAGGTGATCTCCTGCAGACCCTTATCGCCGGCGATGCCGATCGGGCCTTCGTGCAGGATGTAGAACCCCTCGATCTTCGGCGTACCATGCCGCGAAATAACCGAGCGATGGTCGAGCACGGTCGCTGTGGCATCCTTGTTCTCGACCGAATCCTCGATCGTGAACATGAAGTCCGCGTCGACGCTGTACTTGCGCCGGAAAATGTGACCGCGGCCGTCGTCATAGACGAGCACGACCGGGCTCGCGGCGCTGAGCGTTGTACCGCTCTCGACCCGCCAATCAGTTGCAGACCCTGGTGGCACGACGTTGGCGCCCGCAGCAGCGAGCCAGCCGAACTCGGCATAGTATGGCTCCGGCGACCCGGTCGGCGACAACAGTACAACCGCCGGACTCGCCTTGTCGGCCCTCTCGCGATAGGCCTGCAGGCGGAGATCGTCGAGCCGTCCGCCCTTCAGCGCGATCGAGCCGACAAGGCTGGGTGTCTCTATCGCAACGCGGGCCGAAGCCTTCAGCGCATCATCGCGGGTCATCGTCACCACAGGCACTGCGCCGGCCGGTGGCAAGGTACCCGGCGGCGTTCCCGGTTGAGCAACCTGCGGTGGCTGGCCCGGCACGCCTGGCACTTGCCCTGCGACCGGCGCTGCCCCTGGGGTCGGAGCCAGTCCCGGCAATTGCGGCTGCTGCTTCGATCGCTCGATCTCCTGTTGCCGCGTCTCGCGCTCCTGCTTGATCTTCGGATTGATGAAGAACAGCTGCCAGCCGAGCAGCACGACCACCGACAGGACGATAGCGAGGAGAAGGTTCTTCTGATTGTCGTCCTGCATGGGTTCTGCCTTGAAAGATGAGGTCGTTCAGCGCTGGCGCGGTTTCGCGCGCTCGGACTGGGTGGCCTTGCGACCTGCCCCTGATCGAGCATGTTCTGGCTGGTGCACGCGATTGACCGCGGTTTCGATGAGAGTGCGCAATTCGGCGAACGGCTGCTCGATCGCGCCCGGACGCGCCACCATGACGTAGTCGTGGCCGGCGCGCAGCAAACCGGGGTCCAGACCGCGGAGCACTTCCCTGAAGCGCCGCCGGATGCGGTTGCGAACCACGGCGTTACCAATTTTCCGCGTGATCGTGAAGCCGACGCGTGGCCCGGTACACGTGGCACCAGCCAACTTGGCGTCGTGAGGGCGTACCCGCGCTTCGATGACGAACGACGGATTGGCCGTGCGCGAACCACCGCGCACGCGCTGGAACTCGGACGATCGCTTGATCGTGCAAAGGACCATGCAGGCCGCATCCCCAGAGAGGACCAAGCCGAGTTTTCGGCATGGCGAACACACGAGATACCGGACGCCAGCAACGCAACAGTGCCAACGGCCCTTGCCACATCGGCGCCGGACAAGACGGCAAAATGCCGTCAACGTGCGGCCTCGTGGTCTTCGAATTTATGCCGAAAGTCGCTTACGGCCCTTGGCCCGGCGGCGTGCCAACACGCGGATTCCGCCGGGGGTGGCCATCCGCTTGCGGAAACCGTGGCGCCGTTTGCGCACGAGGCGGCTCGCCTGATATGTCCGTTTCACTTCCGTCTCTCCAAACTTGGGCGCCGACTCCGAGCCCCTGTGGTTCATAAACGCGGCGCAGGCCGCCTGCCCCAGATCCCGAGGGCGCGACCGGATCAAAGCTGACCTTGAGTGTTGCGCTTATAGGGGGACGGTGCGCGGGCGTCAATAATGCGGCGCAATTTCGAAATCGCGCTTCAAGGGAATATTGGCCGCTTCAAGTCACGGTTGTAGCGCCGCGCCCTTCAACTCTTCTGGTCGGCCAGTCACATTGGCTTGAGACCCACTATCCAGCGGTGCAATTACAGCTATTTATGAGGTCTCGGCAGTCCCAACCTGCCGAAGCGCTCAGCTGCACGCCATGCGCGAGTTCACCGCAAAAGAACAACTTGCCTTCGCCCAAAGGGTCTATGCCATGTTCACTTTCTTGAGCGCAACTTCGCTTGCCCGCTCGTCCGGTGTCGCCGCCACCTGTCTCGGACTGATGCTCGCCGCGCCACCTGCCCGAGCCGAGGTCGATCCCGCCTTGACGCGCTACACCAAGGGCAGCACGGCGACCGTCGACCACAAGGCCTTTGATGCCCTGCTGAAGGCGCACGTCATGCCCAACCCAGATGGGCTGAACCGGGTCGACTACAAGGCTTTCAAAGCTGGAGGGCACGCGTCGCTCAAGGGCTATGTGGCGAATCTCGAGAAGGTGGACATCGCCAAGCTCGACCGACCCGAGCAGTTCGCCTACTGGGCCAACCTCTATAATGCCAAGACGATCGACATCGTGCTTGACAAGTATCCGGTGAAATCCATCAAGGACATCAGTCTCGGTGGCGGTTTGCTGGCTGCCGTCACGGGAGGGCCTTGGAAGGCCAAGACAATGCGCGTCACGGGCCGCGACCTGTCCCTCGACGACATCGAGCATGGCATCCTGCGACCGACCTTCAAGGACCCGCGCGTGCATTACTCGGTCAATTGCGCGTCGGTCGGCTGCCCGAACCTCGGCACCGAGGCCTTCACGGGTGCCAAACTCGAACAACAGCTCGATACCGCAGCGAAGGCGTTCATCAACTCGCCGCGCGGAGTCCGCGTCGAGGCTGGCCGTACCATAGCGTCGAGCATCTACAGCTGGTTCCAGGCCGATTTCGGCGGCAATGCCGCCGGCGTCCTCGATCATGCACGGCGCTATGCCGAGCCGGCATTGAAATTGAAGCTCGAAGGTATCACCAGTATCGCCGAATTCACGTATGATTGGTCCCTGAACGACAAGACCAACTGAGCGGTGCCATTCGCCATCCTGAAATGCCCAGCAAACGGCCGCGCGTGCGGCCCACGATCAACGAGAACCTGATCCAATGGCCGATGATCCACTGGCCGGCGAGAGAAAAAATGCCGGAGCCGCGCCGGTAGCGGCGACCAGCCAGCTCAAGCGCTGGCTGCCGCTCGGCTTCATGCTCGCCGTCATGGCCGTGGTTTTTGCCATGGGCTGGCACAAGCTGTTGACGTTCGAGAACCTCGCCCTGAAGCGCGATGTACTGCACGCCTATGTGGCCGCGCACACCGTGCTGGCGTTGGCCATGTTCATGGCGGCCTATATCGCCATCGTCGCGCTGTCGCTGCCGGGTGCCGGCCTTGTCACCATCACTGGCGGCTTGCTGTTCGGGGTCTGGCTTGGAGCGCCTGCCGTGGTGATCGCCGCCACCATCGGCGCCACCATCATCTTCCTCATCGCCCGCACCAGTCTCGGCGCCGCTCTCGCCGAACGGGCGGGCCCCTGGCTCGACCGGTTCCGTGCCGGTTTCGAGAAGGAAGGCTTGAGTTACATGCTGTTTCTGCGCCTTGTGCCGTTCCCGTTCTTTATCATCAATCTGGCCCCGGCATTGCTTGGCGTGCCGTTGCGCACGTTCGTCATCGGCACGTTCCTCGGCATCATTCCAGCGACGTTAGCGTTTGCTTATCTCGGCGATACGCTCGACCGCATCGTCGTCGATGCCAAACAAGGCTATGACGCGTGCGTCGCCGCGAAAGGCGCCGCCGACTGCCACCTTTCAATCGAGCTGTCGATGCTGCCGATCAAACAGATCTTGGTCGCTCTGACCCTCATCGGGCTCGTCGCCTTGATTCCACCCTTCCTCAAGAAACGGAGAGACCGCAATGCAGCGGCCTAACCCTGCCAACCAAGGCACCGGCACGACGCAGGAGATCACAGCGGACTTGTGCATCATCGGAGCGGGCTCCGGCGGCCTTTCGCTTGCCGCCTCGACCGCGCAGCTCGGCCTTGACGTCGTGCTGATCGAAAAGCACAAAATGGGCGGCGACTGCCTGAATTATGGTTGCGTGCCATCGAAGGCGCTGATCGCAGCCGCCCGCCGTGCCCACCAGATGCGCACCGCCGCTCAGTTCGGCATCGTCCCCGTCGAACCACAAATCGACAGCCGCGCCGTGCACGACCACGTAAAATCGGTGATTGCGGCAATCGCGCCCAACGACAGCGTCGAACGCTTCACCGGCCTTGGTGTCAGGGTCATCCAGGCGGCTGGCCGTTTCGTCGACAAGAACACGGTGATGGCCGGCGATACGGTGGTGCGTGCCGCCAAGTTCTGTATCGCGACCGGATCCTCGCCGGTGGTGCCGCCGATCCCGGGCCTCGACAAGGTCGCCTACTTCACCAACGAAACAATCTTCGACAATTCGCGCCCGATCAGCCACTTGATCGTGATCGGCGGCGGGCCGATCGGCATGGAGCTGGCGCAGGCGCATCTGCGCCTCGGCGCGCAAGTGACCGTGGTCGAGGGCATGAAGGCGCTGGGCAAGGACGATCCGGAACTGACTGACGTCGTGCTGAAGAAGCTCCGCGAGGAGGGCCTCGTCGTGCGCGAGGGCGCCAAGGTCGAACGTGTCGAAGGGCGTCCGGGCTCACTCCGTGTATTCATCGCAACCGCTGAAGGCACTGCCCAGATCGACGGCACGCACATCCTGGTCGCCGCTGGACGCCGGCCGAACATCGGTGATCTCAATCTCGAGGCTGCCGCCATCAAGTACGACCGGCGCGGCATTCAGGTATCGAAGTCGCTACAGACGTCGAACCCCAAGGTGTTCGCCATCGGCGATGTCGCCGGCGGCCTGCAGTTCACGCACGTCGCCAACTATCACGCCGGCATCGTCTTGCGCCGCCTGTTGTTGAAGGGGCTTTCGAGCTTCGCCGGCGGAGCCTCCGTCCGCGAGGACCACATCCCCTGGGTCACGTTCACGGCGCCGGAGCTTGCCAATGTCGGCCTCTCCGAGGACCAGGCAAAGGCCAAGCACGGCGGCATCAACGTCTATCGCTGGCCCTACCACGAGAACGACCGCGCACAGGCGGAACGCGCCACGGAAGGCTTCGTCAAGGTGGTTACCGACAAGAATGACCGCATCATCGGTGCTGCCATCGTCGGTGAGCACGCGGGCGAACTCATCCAGATGTGGTCGCTCGCAATCTCGCAGGGCATGAAAATCACGGCCATGACCCAGTGGGTCTCGCCGTACCCGACCTTTTCCGAAATCAACAAGCGGGTCGCACTCGGCTACTACGCGCAGAAGGCCGGCAGCCCCCTGGTCAAGAAATTCGTGTCCTTCATGCGAAAGTTTGGTTGAGGTGAAAGCAGCGCATCCCCATGTCGGAAAGGACGTCCGCGGCATGACGTGTCAGCATCGTCGATGCCGGTGCGGATCGAGCGTTGCGGACTGAAACGGTGTGGCTACGTTCCCCGAGGGTATGGGCTTGGATAAGAAGCTCGACAGTTCCGACGTGCCCCAGGGCGACAGAGTTGGCTGGCGCCAGCGCTTCGACGCCGTGATTGGGCACTTGCGTGGTCTCGGTCTTTCTTCGCGTCTGTTGTTGTTGACGACCACCTTCGTCATGCTGGCGGAAATCCTGATCTTCGTGCCCTCGATGGCCAACTTCCGCATCAACTGGTTGACCGACCGTTTGACGGCTGGCCGGCTCGCATCGTTGGCCGCCGAAGCATCGCCAGGCGGCGGTATTCCGCAAGCTTTGCAGAACGAGCTGTTGCGCACCGCCCAGGTACGCGCGGTCGCGCTGAAGCGGAACGACCAGCGACTGCTCGTTCTGCAAACGGACAAGCCGACGGCCATCGACGCAACGTATGACTTGACGATGACGGGGCGGGGGATTGGCGGGGCGATTACCGCGCGAATAGCCGCCATCTGGGACGCGATCGCCGTCTTCACGAATCCCGGCGATCGTATGCTGCGCATTGTCGGCTGGCCGCGTGACGGCGCCGGCGACTTGATCGAGGTCGTCCTGCCCGAGGCCCCGCTGAAGACCGCAATGGTGCGCTACGCCCTCAACATCCTCGGTCTCTCCGTGATCATCTCACTTATTACGGCGGCGATGGTCTACATGGCCCTCAACCAGCTGATGGTGCTGCCTATGATGCGCATCGCCGCCAACATGACGCGCTTCAGCCGCAACCCGGAAGACAAGAGCCGCATCATTGTGCCTTCGACCCGCGGCGACGAGATCGGCATCGCCGAACGCGAGCTCGCGCAAATGCAAACCGAACTATCGCAACTGTTGACGCAGAAGAACCGACTCGCCGCGCTGGGTCTCGCCGTCAGCAAGATCAACCACGACCTGCGAAATCTACTCGCCAACACACAACTGCTCTCCGACCGTTTGATCTCGAGCCCGGATCCGACCGTGCAGCGCTTCGCGCCGAAATTGATCGCATCGCTCGATCGCGCCATCAACTTCTGCAACGACACGCTGAAGTTTGGCCGCGCCGCCGAGCAGGCGCCACGCCGCGAGATGTTCGCGTTGCGGCCACTGGTCGAAGACGTCGCCGAAGGGCTTGGTCTGCCACGTGAAGGTGGCGTCGGATGGGAAATCGACGTGCCGCCGACGCTGCGTATCGATGCCGATCGCGATCATCTCTTCCGAATTCTGACTAATCTCGTGCGCAATGCCGCACAAGCCCTCGAGGCACAACCCGGACAGCGGCTGCGCAAGGTGACAATCTCCGCCGGGCGCGACAGTAACGAAGTCCGTCTGCAGGTTTCCGATGATGGACCCGGCGTGCCGGCGAAGGCGCGCGCGCACTTGTTCCAGGCGTTTCAGGGATCGGCGCGCAAAGGCGGCACCGGTCTCGGTCTGGCCATCGCGCACGAATTGGCAATTGCTCACGGCGGCGGCGTCGAATTGCTGGACACCGCGACCGGCGCCACCTTCGAAGTTCGCATCCCAGATCGCAAAGCCGGCAACTGAGCCTCCGGGCGCATTCGCCAGAATGGGCTGCTTGGGAGCGAACCGTCGCAACGCGCAGCCGAGCCGCATAACTGCAGACGCCTCGTCATTGTCACGCACACGTTTGCATGTCGGCGTTCAAGTCATGCAAGCAATCCAGGCCCGCATGCCGAAAACAAAGGGCATAAGGCGATCAAGATTAATCCTGCATCGCCCTCTGCCACACCTTCCGGGAGCGGCCGAGGAAGGCGTGAACAAGAGCCGCGGGCATATTATGGATGCCAGGGTCGTCGAAGGAGTCCCACCTTAAGCACCACGCGCCCGTGCCGGGCGCACCAACAAAAAGGCCGCCCGGTTAGGGGCGGCCTTTTCAGGAACCGTATCGAGGAGATATCTTGAATTCGCACTTGCTGTACCTCACTTCTTGGCAGACCTGGCAACGACCTACTCTCCCGCGTCTTGAGACGAAGTACCATCGGCGCTGGGGCGTTTCACGGCCGAGTTCGGAATGGGATCGGGTGCAGCCACCCCGCTATTGCCACCAGGTCGGCGAAGAAGTGAGGAACTCTGGTCTTCCCGTGTCGTCTGCAGCGTTCGCTGGCAGACATTCTCATCATCGATCAACCTCGTTGATCCATGGCTCGCAGCCGTCAGGCTACGGCTCACACTCTCATGATGAGCAT
Organism: Hyphomicrobiales bacterium; assembly: GCA_031367895.1. Lineage (GTDB taxonomy): Bacteria > Pseudomonadota > Alphaproteobacteria > Rhizobiales > Hyphomicrobiaceae. The sequence goes on along the minus strand of JANLQP010000134.1, from coordinate 329 downwards.
TGCTTAATGAGAGCAATCAAGCCAATCGAGCTATTAGTACCGGTAAGCTACACGCCTTGCGGCGCTTCCACACCCGGCCTATCAACGTGGTCGTCTTCCACGGCTCTCGAGGGAGAACTGGTTTCGAGGTGGGTTTCCCGCTTAGATGCTTTCAGCGGTTATCCCTTCCGCACATAGCTACCCTGCTATGCCGCTGGCGCGACAACAGGTCCACCAGAGGTGCGTCCAACTCGGTCCTCTCGTACTAGAGTTAGATCCTCTCAATTCTCCAACACCCACGGCAGATAGGGACCGAACTGTCTCACGACGTTCTGAACCCAGCTCACGTA